>JBFXFN010000004.1:0-69037 GCA_050179015.1 Methylacidiphilaceae bacterium
AAAAACGGAAAAGAGCTTTGCCCTTGCCCCGGGGCAAGGGCAAGAACCCCAAAGTAAACAAAATGCCCTACCCCTCGTGGTCAGATCACTTGTTCTCAAAGCGGTCAGTTTGACATGTTCTCGACAGGAACCTTTTTCCGGTAAGCGTCCCATCCGTTGGAGAGGAACGCAAAGCAGAGGATGGAGGCCTCTAGAATTCCTGGAAAGCAGATGAACATTCGGGAAATTCAGCAAGCGCTCGCACGAGAGGGACTGCGGCCGCTTCAGCAGCTCGGCCAGAATTTTCTGCATGACAAGAACTTGGCGATCTGGATCGTCGATTGCGTTCTTCGGGATCTATCGCCTCCTTGGCGCGTCTGGGAGGTTGGTCCGGGCCTAGGCGTCCTCACGGGGCTGCTCCTAGGCAGAGGAGTGGAGGAGGTCCAGGCGATCGAGATCGATCGTGGGCTTGCCGCTATTCTGAGGCGGCGTTTTGCCGGAGAGCGCCGGTTCAGGCTCATCGAAGGGGATGTCCTTAGGTTCGAATGGCCGGAGCCTCCCGCCGGATGGCTGGCGATCGGCAATCTTCCTTATTCTATCTCGGGTCCTTTTCTCGCCGCCCTCTTCCGCGGACGGACGCCTTTTCGGCGAATCGTCTTGACTCTCCAGCGCGAAGTCGCCGAGCGGCTCGTGGCTCGGCCACGCCAGCCTGCGTACGGCAGGCTCTCGGTGATGGGCCAGTCCGC
Organism: Methylacidiphilaceae bacterium; assembly: GCA_050179015.1. GTDB lineage: Bacteria > Verrucomicrobiota > Verrucomicrobiia > Methylacidiphilales > Methylacidiphilaceae > Methylacidimicrobium. The sequence goes on from JBFXFN010000004.1 coordinate 726, forward strand.
CTTTCGGGTGGAGATCCGCAAGAGGTTGCCCCCCTCGGTCTTCTATCCTGCGCCGAAGGTCAACTCGGCGGTGGTCTGCTTGGAGCCGCTTGGGGCGCCGCCCGTACCCTGGGACGATCGGGAGGCTTTCTGTGCCTTCGTGCGCCGGGCGTTCCTTCATCGCCGGAAGTGCTTAGGGAAGCGGTTGGGGTGTAAAGAGAGGAGGCGTCCGGAGGAATTGAGCATCGGGGAGTGGGTTGGCCTCTGGCAAGAGCTTCGGGATCGATCGCTGGCGACGGGTTCGGTTTAAAAGTAAACGAAGAGACCTCGGGGGGCGGGATCTTGTGTCGAAACGCAAATACGGTCGCAGCGCGCTCGCCGCCGCCTGCCTAGCCGCCGGTCTCGCCTCGGCTTGCTGTCTTGGGCCACTCCTGCTGGTTGCGCTCGGAGTCTCCAGCGCTTGGATCGGTACCCTAGCCGTACTGGAACCTTATCGTCCGATCTTCATCGGCATGGCTCTCCTGGCGATGTTCTTCGCGTGGCGGCGCATCTTCCGTTCCGCGATCCCCGACGAACCGGGGAAGATCTGCACGGTGCCCGAAGCGGCGAAGGTCTACAAGATTCTATTCTGGCTCGTGGCCGTCTTGGTTTTGGTTGCCGTTTGCTTTCCCTATATCCTGTCGCTCTTGCACTAAAACGGAGATCACCGGGAAGAAACTCGTCTCCATCGCCGCCTTGGTTTTCTATCCGGCCTTGGGCGCCTCACAGAGCATCAGGATGTCGATTCCGGACATGAACTGCGGGGTCCGACCGATTTTGGTTTGCGTCCCGCTCAAGCGAGTGATTCGCGGAAACATGGTGAGCGTCTATCTTTTGGTTTGACTCTAAGCCGAAAGGAGCTTATGCAGAGATTCGTTATGGTCGTGATGGCGTTGATTTCGTCCGGGTACCTAACCGCCTCCTAGAGAGGCGCGGGTCCGGATTTTTCGGCGTCAAGATCAAGTCCCCGTCTCTCATTGGAGAGATGGGGGTTCTTGTTTATGGAACGAGCCAATTTCCCTTCGAAGGAGTCGGAAGCACGAATGCGGCACACCATCTCGGTGCTGGTAGCGAACCGGTTTGGGGTGCTGACTCGAATCGCGGGCTTATTCAGCGGGCGTGGATACAACATCGACACGCTCAATGTCGGCCCGACTCATGATGAGAAGGTTTCGCGGATGACGATCGTCGTAAAGGGGGACGACAAGGTCCTGGACCAAGTAACGAGACAGTTGAACAAGCTGGTGGATGTGATCGCCGTGCAGGATTTTCGCGAAGGGGAATATATCGATCGTCAGCTGATCCTGGTGAAGGTCAGGAGCACCGAACGCTCCCGGGCGGAACTCATGCAGATTTGCGACATATTTCGTGCGAAGATCGTGAACGTGGAGCCAGCGGATTTAACCATTGAGATCACCGGCGACGAGAGCAAGGTAGAGAAGTTCCTCTATCTGATGACGTCCTTCGGGATTCTTGATATTTCCCGGACGGGCAAGATTGCTCTCCCGCGACAAGGGAAACAGGAGGAGGCTGCTTAGCACTTTTATGGCTGCTCAGATTTATACGGAAAAAGAGGCGAGTCTCGCCCCATTGCAGGGACGAGTGTTTGGTGTCATCGGCTTCGGATCGCAGGGACATGCACACGCGCTCAACCTGCGCGACTCCGGAGTCGAGGTGATTGTGGGTCTCCCGGAGAAGAGCCGGTCGGTGAGTGCAGCGCAGGAACTCGGTTTCGCGGTCTGCCGAAGCGCAGAGGTGGCAGCGAAAGCGGATGTGCTTTTCTTTGCGACGCCCGATCTCGTGATTCCTGGTTTGTATGCGGCCGAGATCGCCCCGCACCTCCGGCCGGGCCAGACGCTGGGCTTCGCTCACGGCTTCGCCGTTCATTACCGGACGATCACTCCCCCGGGGAACGTGGATGTCGTCTTGGTTGCTCCCAAGGGACCCGGCCACCTGGTGCGCCGGGAATTTACCCAAGGGAAGGGGGTGCCCGCTCTCGTTGCCGTGGGACAGAACCCTTCCGGGAAAGCGCTATCCACCGCCCTCGCTTGGGCGGTTGGCATCGGATCGGCGCGGGCCGGAGTGATGGAGACGACCTTCCGGGAGGAGACGGAGACCGATCTCTTTGGAGAGCAGGCGGTCCTCTGCGGGGGGCTCACTGCCCTGGTGCAGGCGGGCTTTGAAACCCTGGTTCAGGCCGGATACCAGCCGGAAATGGCCTACTTCGAATGTCTTCACGAGCTGAAGCTGATCGTAGACCTGATGCAGGAAGCGGGAATCTCCGGAATGCGTTTCTCGATCTCGGAAACCGCAAAGTGGGGCGATGTTTCGGTGGGCCCACAGATCATCGACGAGCATGTGCGCGAAACGATGCGCAGGGTTCTCGGCCGTATCCAGGACGGGAGCTTCGCGCGGGAATGGATCGCGGAGGCGAGCACCGGCAAGAAGCGTTACCAAGAGCTTTTGCGGCAGGGAGCGGAGCATCCGATCGAACAGGTGGGCGCACGGATGCGCTCGCTCATGCCGTGGCTGAAGAAGCGGGATGTTTCGGGAGCACAGGCGGCTTACGAAGGGGGTGGAGGAAAGCCGGTCGGATGAAATCCTCAAATCGAGTCGTTGTCTTCGATACGACGTTGCGGGATGGAGAGCAGTGTCCGGGGGCGAGCATGACGTCCCGGCAAAAGCTTGAAGTCGCTCGCCAGTTGGCGCGGCTGGGCGTCGACGTGATCGAGGCGGGATTCCCGGTAATCAGCCAAGGAGACTTCACCTCGGTCCGGGAAATCGCCGAGCAGATCGAAGGCCCAAAGATCTGTGGGCTGGCGCGCTGCATTCCCGCAGACATCGACGCGGCGGGAGAAGCGCTGCGGCCGGCTGGGAAGCGCGGTCGCATTCATGTTTTCTTGGCGACCTCGATCATCCATCGAGAGTACAAGCTTGCGAAGAGCCAAGAGGAGATCGTTCGCATCGCAATCGAGTCGATCCGTCGCGCTCGTGGTTTTGTGGAGGATGTAGAATTTTCCCCGGAGGACGCGACGCGAACGGAGCCCGAATTTCTGCTGCGGATCGTGGCGGAGGCCATCGCCGCAGGAGCGACGACGATCAATATTCCCGATACGGTGGGGTACACTACCCCTGGCGAGTTTGCGGAGCGGATGCGATTGCTCCTGGAAGGGGTTCCCAACATCGGGTCGGCTGTATTGAGCGTCCATTGCCACAACGATCTCGGCTTAGCGGTCGCCAATTCGCTTGCCGCGATCCAAGCCGGGGCGCGGCAAGTGGAGGGCACGATCAACGGGATCGGAGAACGAGCGGGCAATGCCGCGCTCGAGGAGATCGTGATGGCACTGAACACGCGCCGCGACGTTTTCGGCGGGCTCGAAACGGGTATTCAAACCAAGGAGATCGTTCGAACCAGCCGATTGGTCTCTCGCATGTCGGGTCTCCACGTCCAACGAAACAAGGCGGTGGTCGGAGAAAATGCGTTTGCCCACAGCGCCGGTATCCACCAAGACGGCGTACTCAAAAAGCGAGAGACTTACGAGATCATGGATCCGACCGCGATCGGGTGGGGCGAGACCGAGCTCCCGCTTACCAAGCATAGCGGGAGAGCCGCCTTGGAAAAGAGGCTTGTTGCTCTTGGGTTTGGGTTGAGCCGGGAAGAAATCGCCGCGATCTTCGGGAAATTTAAGGAGATTGGAGACAAGAAGAAGTTTGTCTACGACGATGATCTGGTGGCTCTTGCCGAAGGACAGATCACGCGGATCCAGGAGACATTTGAACTCGTCTATTGGAGCGTATCGACGGCATTTCACGGGGTCCCTACGGCAACCGTCCGCCTGCGCAAGGGAGATGAAGTCTTGACGGACGCTGGAGTCGGAGGCGGCTCGGTCGACGCGGCGATGAAAGCGATCGATCGGATCACCGGGCGGCGTGGGCACTTAGTCGAGTATAGCGTGGAGGCCGTTACCGAAGGGAAAGATGCTATTGGCGAAGTGACGGTGCGGGTCGATTTTGGCGACGGTCGGCTTGTCACGGGAAAAGCCGCCTCAACCGATGTCGTGGAGGCGAGTGTCCGGGCCTACCTCAACGCGATCAACCGCTCTCTCCTCATCCGGACGGATGAGGTTTCGCTGAAGGAAGGGCCCTCTTCCGTAAAGAAAAACGAGATCGATCAGGAGAGAACGGTGCCGGCATCGGCCTCATCCTAGCCGGCGGCATGCCGGCTAGCTCGCGTGCAGGTCGAAAACGATTCGGCAATCTGCGGAGAGCTTTTCCCATTTCCCTTCTTCACGGGGTGAGGGCGAGAAGCACGCTCGAGGGACTAAAAGCGGCGCAGACTCTCTTGCCGATCTGGAGATTAAGCTCCTTCGCCGACTCGTTGGTAACGATCGCGACGATGGGGAGACCCTTTCCGATCTGGAGGAGGACCTCGGTGTTAATCGTGCCGGCGCGGAGCTCCGACACGGCTCCGCAAAAGTGGTTCCGGGTGCTTAGACGCACGGGAGAATTCTCGACAAGCAAGATTACTTGGGATGCCTTTACCAGGGCTTGAACCCTGGAGCCCACCGAGAGACCTAAATCGCCTAAGCTTGCGAAGGCGATATGGGAAACCAGCGAAGTCTCTTCGTCAACCTCGATCTCCAGTTCCGCGAGAATTGGACCTTTTTTAATGACGACGATCTTTCCGGGGAAGGAATTGCGAGCGCTGGCCTGCATGGTTACGAGACGCTAGGAGGCTTCCCGGAAGAAGGGAAGAAAAAACCCGCTGTGCTCTCTGCAAAGATTCGAATGCCAATGCTTGCCCCGTTCGCCGATGAGCCTCAGGATCACGCGCATGCGCGCAATTGTGGTCAAGGGTTACGGGGGACCGGAAGTCTTGTCATGGGAAGATTGGGAAGAGCCGCACCCCGCTCCGGGCGAGCTTCTCGTGTCTGTGAAGGCGGCCGGGGTCAATCCCGTCGACGTCTATCTTCGGTCGGGTGGACATCAGAGATCCGCCTTGCCGTTCGTGCCGGGATTTGACGGTTCCGGCATTGTCGAGGAGATCGGAGAGGGCGTCCATGCCTTTGGTCCAGGGGACCGAGTCTATTTTTCCTTATGGGAGAAAACCGGCGCCTATGCCGAGCGGGTCGTCTGCCGTAGCGGAGAGGTGGAGGCCCTTCCGGAACCATTGGATTTCGTTCAAGGGGCTGCCATCGGAATTCCCTGTGCTACCGCCTATCGAGCTCTCTTCCTGCGCGCACAGGCGGCGCCGGGCGACATCGTCCTCATCCATGGGGCAAGCGGGAGCGTGGGACTGGCCGCCGTCCAGCTCGCACGAGCTGCTGGCCTGATTGTCATCGGGACCGCCGGCGGCGAAGAGGGTAGGAAACGAATTGCGAAGGAAGGCGCGCACCATGCTTTGGATCATCGCTCGCCCGGCCATTTCCGCCAGATCCTGGAGATCACGCGAGGGAGAGGAGCGGACATCGTGTTGGAAATGTTGGCGAATGCCAACCTAGGGAAGGACTTTGACGTTACGGCCTCCGGCGGAAAGGTCATTGTCATCGGATCCCGGGGACTGGTGGAAATCGATCCGCGGGGTCTGATTGCCCGAGATGTTTCTGTCTTGGGCATGTCGCTTTTCTGTGCCTCGCCGAAAGAACGACAAATCATCGCGGCCGCAGTGAGGGCGCATTTAGCAAAAGGGCTACTGCGGCCCGTCATTCGAGCTGTTCTGCCGATGTCGGCAGCAGCCCAAGCGCAACGGCTGATAATGGAACCCGGGGTTTCCGGAAAAATCGTCCTAGTCCCGGGTCCCACCAGGGATTGACTGGGAGAAGAACTACCGTCGCTCCTGCAACGCGTTTTCCGGAAGACGCTGCAAGGCGGCGATCCTCTCTTCGAGCGGAGGATGGGTTGCCAAGAGGGAGAGAAGACCTCCCGTCTTGCCATTGATTTTGAAGGCGCTGAGGCTGGCCGAACGCTCGTCGACGACCGGCGCGCCCTCTGCGAGAGATTGAAGTTCGCGAAGTGCCGAGATCATGGCGTCTCTGCCCGCAATGCGGGCACTCCCCGCGTCGGCTCGAAACTCTCTCTGCCGCGAAAACCAGGCAACGATAAAAGAGGCGAGGAGACCCAAGACAATCTCGGAAAGAAACATGCCGATGAAGAATCCCAGTCCTACCCCGCGGCGCTCTTCCTGCCCTCGATTAAGAAAGCTGTCGATGGCGACACCGATGATCCGCGAGAAGAACACCACGAAGGTATTCAGAACCCCTTGGAGCAGAGTCATGGTGACCATATCCCCATTCGAGACGTGGGTGATTTCATGGCCAAGCACGCCCTCTACCTCGCGGCGATCCATCTGGGAGAGCAAGCCGGTGCTCACCGCTACCAGCGCATTGGAACGAGATGGCCCAGTTGCAAACGCATTGACCTCCGGACTCTGGTAGATGCCTACCTCCGGCATCGCGATCCGGGCGCGCGCCGCGAGTGATCGCACCGTGTTCACTAGCCACTCCTCCCCTTCGGTCTGCGGCGAATCGATGACCTGTATGTTATAGGCCATCTTAGCCATCCACTTCGACATGGCCAACGAGATGAAGCTTCCCGTAAACCCGACGACCAGCGAGAAGACTAGGAGAAGCGGATAATTGATTCCGGCTGCGGTGAGCCAGCGATCCAGATGTAAAAGGGAAATGACGGCGGTCAGCAGCACCAAGACTGCGACGTTGGTGGCCGTCCAAAGCAGAATGCGCTTGATCATGTGCAGTAGTATAATCGCGAAGGGCAAGAAAGCAAGACGTCCTAGCCTTCCGGCTCCGGAACGGTCCGACCGGCGAGGAATGTTGCGATATCCTTGCGGAACTGCATCCCGGGGACGGAGACCGCGTTCACCTCCTCGTAGGCGCGCTCTCTGGCCTCAGCCAGGCGATCGCCCCAGCCGACCGCCGTGAAGAGTCTGCCTCCGGCCGTCCGCAGAATACCTTGGGTACGCTTCGTAGCTCCGTGAAAGAGAAAGCCTTGCCCTCCCGAAGCGGGGGTTTCGGATCGGGAAAGGGTAATCGGGTCATCCAGATGTGGGTTTTCGGGATAGCCGGACGACGCGATCACGACCCCGACGACGGAGCGATGATGCCGGAGAAGATGGAGTTCTCCCAGCTCGTCTAGGCAGACGGCTCGGGCAATCTCGCTCAATGGCGTTTGCAGAGTGGGGAGGAGCACTTGAGCCTCGGGATCTCCAAAGCGGACATTGATCTCCAAGAGGAAAGGACCGTTCTGTGTGGCCATAAGCCCGGCGTAAAGGACGCCGCGATAGTCGAGATGCTCCGCGACGCATGCGGCGTGCAGCGGAGAGAAGATCAATTCGTCGATCTGTCGTAATAGGGACGGAGAGACGAAGGGGCTGGGAAAAAAGGCGCCCATGCCGCCCGTGTTCGGCCCGCGGTCGCCATCGCTCACCCGTTTGTAGTCGTGAGCGATGCCCAATAGGGAGTACTGCTTCCTATCAAAAAGGGCGAAAGCTGAAAGCTCGATCCCTTCCAGAAAGGCTTCGATCAAGATCCGCCGACCAGCCGATCCGTGAATCCTTTCCTCCATGAGCGACGCGATCGCTTTGCGGGCTTGAGAAAAATCTGTTGCGATGAAGACGCCCTTACCCGAAGCCAGGCCGTCCGCTTTGATCACTTGGGGAAAGGAAAACCCCCGGCTGAAGGCGAGGGCTTCCAGTGGATCTTCGAAAGAACGCGCTTCCGCCGTGGGAATGCCGTAGCGCTGCGCGAGCTCCTTTGTCCATACCTTGCTGCCTTCGAGCAGCGCCGCTCGTCGGGGCGGACCGAAAACAGAAAGACCGTGGCGACCAAATGCGTCGACGATGCCGGCACAGAGGGGGGCTTCGGGTCCGACGATGGTCAAATCCGGCTTCAACTCTTGTGCGTGTCGAGTCAGAGAGACGATGTCGTGAGCGGCGACCGGTAGATTTTCGGCAAGTGACGCCGTTCCAGCGTTGCCGGGAGCCGCGTAAAGTTTTTCGACGGCTGAATCTTGCCGGAGGGACCAACAAAGGGCGTGTTCGCGGGCCCCCCCGCCCACGACCAGCACTTTCATGGAGCACCTCGGAATGCGTAGATCATGGGAGAGGGAGGGAGCTCCGGTGCGGAAAGAGAAAACTCCGAACCGTCGATCCAGCGAATATTGGGCCGGTTGTCCAGATAGCTTGCCAGCGGGCGCAACTCCAGGTCGCCGCTCAATTCGGTTCGATAGGCGATGGGAACAATCACTCGCGCGGCCAGATCCGCAGCGATTTTGTCGAGTTCGGAGAGCATCAGGGTATCTCGGCCGACAGGAAGGAAGAGAACGTCCACCTTTCCGAACTCGGCCAGCAATTCCGGATTCAAGGGATGACCCAGGTCGCCCAAGTGGGCAAAGCGTATTCCGTCGAGTTCGAAGGTAAAAGCGGTATTGTGGCCGTGAATCGCGCCTTGCGACTTGTCTCGAAAGGTCAAGATGCCGCGGAAGAGAAGCCCTCGGGCGTTATTCGTGCCAAGAGCCGCTATACTGCGAAAGATCTGAGGCGATCCCTGGATGCGTTCGCCTGCAGACCGATCGTTCGCCTCGTTGCTGATCAATACGACATCGGCCTGGAGAGACCCAGGGAAGCGATAGTGAACCGCCTCGTCTCCGAAAGGATCGATCGCGATCCGAATGCCCGAAGAGGCGATGAGATAGATAAAAGCGTGTCCATACCAGCGGACTAGGACGCTTGGAGCCGCCGCGCATCCAAGCGGCGCAAGGAGGAGGAGGAGCGCCTGGGCGAATAACAGGAGCAATGCATCGCGCGTGCACTTCCATCGGCGAAAAGTTCTCCTGTGGAAGGAGAGATCGTCGTCCCTCCCCAACCATCGGTTTTGTGGCATAATCGTTAAACCGGAGCCAACGGGTCTCGAACCCGCAACCTCTGCCGTGACAGGGCAGCGCTCTAACCAATTGAGCTATGGCTCCCTGGTTTGTTCGACGCATCCCTCTTCCGAAAGGAAGAGAAGCGAGTTTCGTAGGGATTCCAACCCCATGGAAGAAAGGACACCCTATTCATAATTCATGGGAGTGACAATGCAAATCCGTCTGACCTTTGCGGCAACATGGTTGGTTGGAGGGGCTACCTATGACAAAATCAAATCTCGGAATCGGAAACCTGCGCTTCGGGGGAGAAGCCTTTCTGCGTTTCTCCTCGGCTAGATTCGGTCAAAAGACGCGCGGTACCCCTTCGTGCAAAAAGTGGACTTGCGAAAGGATGCCTGCCCGTCTTGCGGCAACGAGTAGCCGATGAGCAGGCTCATGAAGGGGTTCGTAGCTCATTCTGTACGTTCCAAAGTGCATGGGTATGAGAATCTTGCCATGCACGTCCAAGAAAGCTTGAACGGCTTTCTCCGGAGTGATGTGGGACACTCGCCTGGAAACCTGATCATAGGAGCCGATCGGCATTAGGACGATTTGCGGCTGAAGCCGCTTCCCGATCTCCGGGAACTCCCTGAAATAGGCAGTGTCGCCACAATGATAGATCGTGCGAGAGCCATAGGCGAGCGAATAGCCTCCGTAGCCCCGATTGCGATCCGCGAGATAGCGCGCCCCCCAATGGTGCGCAGGAGTGAACGTGATCGACAGCCCTTGGAAGTCCCAACGATCCCACCAGGCCATCTCTCGGATCTGTTCAAAACCTAAGTCGCGGACGAGACCGCTCACCCCGGAGGGAACGATTACGGGCTGGCGGGCGGCAATTTCCCGGAGGGAACGTCGATTCAGGTGATCGAAATGAGCGTGGGTGATGAGCACCAAATCGATGTTCGGCAGGTCTCGGATGGCAAAACCCGCCCGTTTGAGCCTGCGGATCACAAGCATCCAATTGGCCCAGTTTGGATCGATCAGGACATTGTGCCGTGGAGTTTGAATCAGAAAAGAGGCATGGCCTACCCATGTCAGGCAGACTTGACCTTCGGACAGAGTGGGAAAAGTCGGAGAAAGCCTAACGCCTCCGCGACGCATAAAGAGCGAAGGCAGCAAGACATCCAAGAGGAAATTGCGCCGGCTCCTCCTAGCCTGCATTTCTCCCAAAGTTTCTCCTACGGATGGAGCTGCGCACCGTGTCGATGGCTCGCTTGACTATCTTCGGCGGCCTCCGCGTCGGAATCTTTGGGTGCTACGAGGGGGACGCCGGTCCTGAGAAGGGCGATCCAGGCGGTAGAGAATCCGAGCCTTGGTGAGGTCATGCGGAGACATTTCCAGCTTGACGCGATCGCCGCAGGTCAGGCGCACGAAGTGCTTCCGCATTTTCCCGGAGATATGTGCCAGCACCTGATGCTGGCTTTCGTCCAGTTCAACCCGGAACATCGTGCCGGGCAGGATAGTGACGATGGTGCCTTCAACCTCGATCGTGTTCGGTGTGGTCATTTCGGAAGCAAGCAGGAGAGGGCCTTCATTGGTCTTTTTTAGCTGCCAGGGAACTGCCCGGCTTTTGCAGTAGGGTAACGTAATCGTCCAATATGTTCAGAGTTTCCTCCAGAGTGAAATCGTTGCCTACCTGGGGAGTGCCCTCTTCCCAACCTTTTTCTTCAATCTCTCGGACGGTTGACGCATCTCCAGACCCATCCGCAGGAGTACTCTTCGCTGTAGACCGCGGCAGAAGCTTTAATGGTTTCCGGCTCCGTGCAGAATCGATATCTAGATAGTATACGTTCTCGTTCAGCGGAGGACGATGCGCTCGCTTTGCATCCAACGCCGTCTTGTTCGCTTCCGCATCTTGCTTTTCTTTAAGCCGGATTGACTGATTGAGGGAAACCGTCTTGTCCTCGTTTTTGCGCTTGATGAGATCGATTTGCGTCAGAACGTAGGCAAAGTCTGGATTGGACGCCACTCGCTCGGAAGAACGTTTCTGCAAGACAGGAAGAAAGGCCTGGTCCCCACTCGCTTTTTGATAGTAGGCGGGCGGAATAGCGTCCGCCGGGAGAGCATGGGGGAGAGATGCTTCTCCGAGCTCGAGGTAGTCGTCGATCGATGGGAGCACGATATCGGAAGCGACCCCTCGTTGTTGAGTGCTCAGCCCTGTCACCCGGTAGAACTTTTGAACCGTAACCTTCAGTTTGCCTGGATCTGCGCGGAAATCCCAAGGCACGTAATCGGAGAGGGGGAGTAGAGTCTGCACCGTGCCCTTGCCGTGAGTCGCCTGATCGCCGATGATCACGGCGCGCCCGTAATCTTGGAGCGCGGCGGCGACGATCTCGGATGCCGAGGCGCTAAACCGGCTGACCAAGACGATCAGCGGACCCGTATAAGAGAGATGATTTGCGGGGATGCGGAAGGACTGGGTTCGCCCGTGATAATCCTTGACTTGTACGATGGGTCCATCTCGAAGAAAGAGGCCGGCTAGGTTGATCGCTTCTTCTAACATTCCGCCGCCATTGCGGCGCAGGTCAAGCACCACGCCCGAGACGCGCTCCTTTTCGAGGCGTTTCAACAGCAGCGCGACATCCTCGCTGCATTTCTCGTAGAAGCCGGGAAGCTGGACGACCCCGAAGCGCTCCGCCCCATGTCCTTGTGCTTGAGGCCTCTCGTAGACGAACGCCTTGGCGTGCTGCTCGGTGAGCTTGACCACGTCGCGAGTGAGCGTGATGGATCGCCTGACCGATTCATCCGTGGCGTCTGCGGGAATCACCAGGAGTGTCACTTTGCTGCCCCTTTCGCCGCGAATCTGTTCGACGACTTTGTTTAGCTTCATGTCGACCACATCCACAGGCTCGCCGTGTTCCTGTTGGACAGCCACGATCCGATCGTTGGGCTTCAGCCGCTTGTCGAGATCGGCAGGGGCACCCGGAACCAAGCTGACGATCTTTGGATAGCCGTCTTCGGATTTTAAGACGGCTCCAATTCCGGTCAAAGAGAGCTTGATGCTATTGATTTCGAAGTTCTCCGCTTCGCTTGGAGATTGGTAATCCGAGTGCGGGTCATAGGCATGCGCAAGGGCGTTCAGGTAATAATCGAGGATCTCCTCCGTGTCTGCCTCGCGCATCTCCTTGAGAAAACGGCTGTAGCGCCGGGCAATGGTCTTCCGCGTCAGCGCCGGGCTCTCTTTTGCAAGCAATCCCTGGAGAAGCTCATATTTGACCCGCTTTCTCCATAACTCGCGCGCCTCGGCTTCATCCTTCGGCCAAGGCAGCTTGCTCCGATCCGGCCGGTAGGCCTCATCTTTGGAGAAGTCATGGGGTTCCGAGAGTAGAGTCTCGATCCCGCGCTCCTGTTCCGCTGCCCGCGTAAGAAAGCGGTTGTAAATATCCAGAGCGGGCGAGATGTCCTCTCGCCGGGTGTAGTCTCCGAGGCTGGTTCCGTATTTCTTCTCGAACTCGTCGATGTCCGACTGGAGGAAAATGGTATGATTGAAATCGAGCGCATCCAGATAGTTGTGCAGAAAGGTCTGGGAGATCTGTTCGTCGAAGGGTCTTTGCGAAAAATGGGCTTGTTGCAGAAAGACCGCCACAAGCTTGGCGATCTTCCCACCCTGCGTCTGATCCAGGCTCGCGCGCAACTCCGCCGGAGCGAGCAGCAAGAGCAGTGCGCAAAAGAGGAAAGGACGCAACAGGCGGCTCATAGAAAGTCGTTTCCATAATAAGCGCGAAACGCCTCCGGGAGCAACACCCGTCCATCTTCCTCCTGGTGATTTTCGAGAAGAGCCGCCACGATGCGGGGGAGAGCTGTCCCGGACCCATTGAGGCTGTGGCAATAGCGCGCCTTGCCCGCAGTATCTGGCTTGCAACGGAGATTCATTCGGCGAGCTTGAAAGTCCTCGAGGTTGCTACAGGAGGAGACCTCGAGCCAGGCTCCCACGCCGGGAGCCCAAACTTCCACGTCGTAGCATTTCGCGGCGCCAAACCCCATGTCGCCGGTGCAGAGGAGGATGATGCGATAGGGCAACTCGAGAAGCTGGAGGACCTTTTCCGCGTGGCGGACAATTTCTTCCAAAGCCTCGTAGGAGCGCTCAGGCTTGGTAATCTGAACGAGCTCCACCTTTTCGAATTGATGAATCCGCAGGAGTCCCCGGGTGTCCTTCCCCGCGCTCCCCGCTTCTCTTCGGAAGCAAGGGCTGTAGGCGGCATACCGAATAGGAAGCGTGGATTCCCGAAGGATTTCCTCACGATGTAGATTGGCAAGCGCAAGCTCGGCGGTTGGTAGGAGGTAGAGATCGTCGGAAGGGACGTGATACATCTCCTCGGCAAATTTTGGCAGATGGCCGCTGCCGACGGCGACTTCGCCTCGAACGAGGAACGGCGGCCAAATCTCGGTGTAGCCGTGTTCCCGGACGTGCAGATCGAGCATGAAACGGATGAGGGCTCGCTGCAAGCGCGCTCCGTCTCCGCGGAAGAGCGCAAATCCGCTGCCGGCCAGTTTGACGGCGGCGGCAAAATCAAACAGGCCTCTCTTTTCGCCGATTTCCCAATGAGGTTTGGGTGAAAAAAGGAAGGTGCGAGGGGTGCCCCACGTGCGAACCGTCTGATTCGCCTCGCCCATGGTTCCGATTGGAACGGTAGGATGCGGGAGATTGGGTAGGAGAAGAAGGAGAGCCTTCACCTCCGCTTCCAACTGCTGCCGCTTGGATTCCAACTCCTGAATGGCTTCTCCCACCGTCCTCATTTCCCTTAGAAGATCTTCCGGGAGCTTCTCTTTGCCTCGACGGAATCCAATTTCCCGGCTCACCAGGTTGCGTCTGGCTCGGAGTTCTTCGACGGCGTGGATGATTGCGCGGAGATCCTCGTCGCGATGGAGAAGTCTGTCGACCAGTTCTTCGTCTCCGGCCCCCCGGGTCTTCAGGCGCTCTCGGGCCTCCTGCGGATGTTGACGGAGCCAGTGAATGTCGAGCATGAAGCCTTCCGAATCGGGTTAGGCCATCTCCTCGCCCGTGATCGCGTTGAGCAGGGTGAACTGTTCCGCGTCGAGGCGTGGATCCGGTCGGAAATAGAGCTTCCCCTGCAAGCGGCGCTCCAGGTCGAGCAGAAGCTCTTCGTCTTCGGTTTTCAATCTTTCAAGCGTCGAGGGGTGGACGAGGACCCGCAACTCCTTGATCTCGGGGTGGAGCCGCATGGCTCGGACGATGGCCCGCTGAATTTCGATGCTCATGGTCTCCGGAGATTTCACCATGCCTCGTCCATGGCACGAGGGACAGGGGACGTAGAGGGAATGCCGGATGCTTTCTTGTACGCGCTGCCGGGTCATCTCTACGAGGCCGAAGTCGGACATGGGCAGGATGTTGGTCTTCGCCTTGTCCCGCCGGACACACTCCTTGAGTCTCTGAACGACCGCTTCCCCTTCTCGGCGGAGCTTCATGTCGATGAAGTCGATCACAATCAGCCCGCCGATGTTGCGCAAGCGCAGCTGACGGGCGACTTCCCGGGCGGCCTCCATATTCGTCTGGAAAATGGCTCCGCCTTGCTCGCGCCCGCCGCGAGCCCGTCCGGTATTGACATCGATCGCAACGAGCGCTTCCGCCTCGTCGATCACAATGTAGCCTCCGCTTGGCAGCTCTACTTTCCGGCCGAAGGCGCTATCAATCTGCTTTTCGATGTCGAGTCGTTCGAAAAGCGGGGTAGGGTCTTTGTACGAGACGATCTTGCTTTGAGACCGAGAGGAGATGAGGCCGACCATCTCCCGTATGCGTTTAGCCTCTTCTTCGTCGTCAACGAGGATGCGCTCGACATCCTCGGTAAGAAAATCTCGCACCGTCCTTTGGACGAGGTCGAGCTCTTCATAGACGAGGCTTGGCGCGGGAAGAGAGCGGATCTTTTCATTGATCTCTTGCCACTGCTGAAGCAGGAAAGCGAGATCGCGAACAAAATAACGCGCCCGCGCTCCCTCGCCCACCGTGCGAAAGATCAAGCCCATTCCTTCCGGTACCTCTAAAGAATCGAGAATGCCGCGGAGTCGAGCCCGTTCTTTCGGGTCCTCGATTTTCCGGGAGATCCCGAACTGCTCGCTGAACGGGCTCAACACAAGGTATCGGCCCGCTAGGCTGATGTTCGTTGTTACCCGGGCTCCCTTCGTACCGATAGGTCCCTTGGTCACCTGGACGACTACCTCGGAGCCAGCCGGGTAGATTTTTGGGATGTCCTCGGCTCGAGGAGCGCGCGACTTGCTCTTGCGCCTACGGCGCTGCACCGCTTCGAAGCTCGCGTCGAGCGCGGCCGGAATGGCGTCCCAATAGTGGAGGAAAGCGTTTTTCCCCACCCCAATGTCGACGAAGAGAGCCTTCAGGGCGGGCTCGGCATTGTTTACACGCCCCTTGTAGATATTGCCTGCAATCCCGCGTTGTTCGCGTCGTTCCAGCGCCAACTCCTCGAGTTGGCCGTCTTCCAAAAGAGCAACCCGATATTCGAGCGGTTCGCTGCTGATCGCGATCTCTTTTCTGTCCGCATTCGGCTTGAGACGGACCCAGCGCCGGATTCGATCGAAAAACATAAATGGTCTCCTTCTTTTTTTGCCCCTTCTTTTGCCCGGTACTGCAGGCGTCGTGCCTTTCGGGCCAGAGGCTTCCTTGGTGAGCTTTGTACGAGCGGTGGACCGGAGAGAGGCTCCGCCGGACACGGCCGATCTCCCCTCTTTCCCACCGCGGCGAGCCGGTGTGGGATGGCAACAAAAACGCGGACGAATCCCGTCAGACACCGCGCAAATGGGTTTCTTCGGTTCTCCGATGGATCCATACACTTTCCACTAGACCCAATCCCGCCAGGCAACTGATGAGAAAGGTTCCTCCATAGCTGATGAAAGGCAAGGGGATGCCTGTAATGGGCACTACCTTGATGGTCATCCCGACGTTCACGAAAATGTGCGTAAAAAGAATCGTGGCAATGCCGGTCGCCACGGCTCGCCCTGCGGGTTCCCGAGCTCCAAAGGCTATGCGGAGGCAGAGAAGGAGCAGGACGCACTCTGCGGCGATCACCGCCGCACCACCCAAAAATCCCCACTCCTCGCCAATGACCGAGAAGATGAAGTCGGTGTAAGAGATGTTCTTGGGAAGGAAGCCAAGCATGTTCTGGGTGCCCTTGAGATAGCCTTTACCGGACATGCCTCCGGAGCCGATCGCAATCAGCGATTGGTTGATCGTCCAGCCCGCGCCCAGCGGGTCGAGTGTGGGGTCGAAAAAGGTGCGAATCCGGTTCATCTGGTAAGGTTTGAGACCGGGGATGTCCCAACCAAGCTTGCCCACTCCCAAGTAGGCGTAGGCGAGAACCGCGAGCAGCCCGAGTACGCCGAGAAAGACATACCGCATCCTCAAGCCGCCGACGAAGAGGATCGCAAAGCAGAGGGGTAGGAAGACCCCGGCGGAACCTAACGCCGGCTGTTTTAGGACGAGGATCGTGGGGACGGCCATGGCCGCCACAAGGGGGGCTGCGAAAAGAATGCCCCGGCTCTTGGTTCGACCAAGCCACCATGCCCCAAAGAGAACGAAGCCTACCTTCGTCAGGTCGGCGGGCTCGATGCTGATCGGACCGATCCGTAGCCAGCTCTTGGCTCCGTTGACCGTCTGCCCTACGACAAGCACTATGAAGAGCGCGGGGAGAGAGGCGAGAAAAAAGAGCCATCCCCACCTTACCCAGTTCCGGTAGTCGATGAATGCCAGGATAAAGAAGGCCGCCGTACCGGTCAGCAGCCAAACGGTCTGCGAAAAAGCGGCATTGCGGAAGTCTTGGCTCTCGCTCGAGTAGGTCGCGCTGTAGACGACGATGATCCCAAAAGTCGACAGGGCCAGTGCCACCACCAAGAGGGACCAATCAAAGCGCGCCACCTTTGTCAGAAAGCTAAGCCGCTCCTTTTCCTCCATGACTCTTCTTTCTAGCCTTCGTCCGAGGAAGAGCCGTCTTGCGCGTCTTCCTGTTCGCGCACCGGAACGGCCGGACGAACTGGTTGCGGGGTGTCGGCCTTGGGCTGAATTTCGGTCAGGCCATTGAAGTTGCCCCGGGCTGGCGGAAAATAGACGAGTTGGGGACCGGCACCACTTCGTTCCAGTTCCAAAAGCCCCTCCAGGATCTTGTGGACGATGGGACCTGCCGTTGCTCCTCCTCCAATGCCTCCTTCCACCATCACGCCGACGACGTACTTTGGACGCTCATACGGGGCGAAACCGATAAACCAAGCGCGAACATCGTTGTAGAGCTTGCCGTTCCACCGCCGCTTCGCCTGAGCCGAACCGGTCTTGCCCGCGATGGCGATTCCGGGAATCGCCACGGAATGGCCGGTTCCGTTTTCGACGACGTCGAGCAAGCCCTTGCGAATTGCATTCAGATCTTCCGTCCGCATTCCGAGATTCGCGCGTGGTCGAGGGGGAATGGAAGCGAGCTGATGGCCCTGAGAATCGGAGACGCCGACCACAAGCCGGGGATAGAGGACGGTGCCGCCGTTAGCAACCGCAGCCATCAGAAGAACCATTTGAAGAGGGGTGACTTCAAGAAAACCCTGACCGATCGAGAAGTTAGCGGTGTGGGCGGTCGTCCACCGCTCGCTGGGGTGGTGGATCCTCATCCATTCCGGCCCCGGTAGAAGGCCCGAGGACTCTCCAAGATAGGGCAGCCCGGTCGGCTCTCCGAAGCCGCAGAGGGCGGCTGTCTCATCCAGGTGCTTGATTCCGGTGCGTATGCCGAGTTGATAAAAAAAGGTATTGCACGAGTACTGGAGTGCCTCGTCCAGGGTGATGTTCCCGCGCCCCGTCTTGGTCCAATCATGGAAAAGGTGGCCGCCGATGTCGATCGCGGCAGGCGAATAGATCTGGGTCTTGGGGGTGATGGCCCCGTATTTCAGGGCGGCTAGCGAGACCAGCACTTTGAACGTCGAGCCGGGAGAGTAGGCGGCGACACTTCGGTTGAGAAGGGGTCGCGTGGGATCGGATGTGAGTTTTTTCCAATCTTCTTGGCTGATTTTCGGAACGAATCCGTTGGGATCGAAGTCCGGTACTGAAGCCATGGCTAAGATGTCCCCGGTATTCGGATCCAGAACGATCGCCGCCCCGCGCCCCACCTCGCGGAGAGCCTCTTGGACAATGGCTTGCATGCGAGCATCGAGGGTTAAGTAGACGGAAGCTCCCAAGTTTGGGCTCCTGTAGCCCTCTTCGGCGACGATGTAGCCCCGATAGTTGACGCGCAGAATTCTGCCTCCCGGCTTTCCTTGCAATTGCCCATCCATCAAACGCTCGACGCCGATACGGCCGATGGTTTCCAGGTCGTTGCCATCGGGCCCGATCCGTTCCTTGTCTCCCGGAGGTCCGACGTATCCGAGAACATGCGATGCGAAGGCTCCGAAGTTGTAGTGGCGCACCGGTCGGACGGCGACGTCGATCCCGGGGACGCCCAAATTCTGTTCGGCGAACCGGGCGACGGTTACGTAGCTGAGTTCTGACGCAAAGCGAAAGGGAACGTTCGGACTTGTGAAATAGTGGCGCTGGAGTTCTTTCGGATCGAGTTTCACCTCCAGGTGAAGAGCGTTGGCGATGGGAATCAGATCGGTCATGACCACCCGATAGATATCGGGCTCCTTCCGAAGCAGCGTGGCCCCGCCCATCCTGCGTTCCACCTGGATTCGGGGAACTCGACCCCGATGGCGCTTCGGATAGTCGCGCACCAGTTGATCCAGATAGAGATCGATTTCGTAGGTGGCTCGGTTTTCAGCAAGGGCGATGCCATTTCGATCGAGGATGGGACCACGGGCGCCGTCCAGACGAAGGGCGATCGTGGTCTGATTCCGCAAGCGACTTGCATAAGTCTGCCCTTCAACGACTTGGATAACCCATAGACGGGCGATCAGCAGACCGAGGCAAGCCGTAATGCCCAGGGCGACGATGCCGACACGGAGTTTCGCCATGTACGGGGGTGGAGAAGAGGGCGCATCTCTCACAACAATTCGATCTCCAATAGATCGTCCTCCGTCCCGGCGGCTGTCCTGGGCAGGAGCAATTTCCAGCTCCAATCGAAAAGCCAGCCGATAGGGAGGCTGGCTGCTGCGCTCAGGAGCGATGCGATCAGGAAGCCTCTCCAAGCGGGCGCCACCCAAACCCATTCGCGGTGCTCCAGAAGACGCACCGCGTGCGTCATCCCGAGAATCGTGAACGTTGCCAGGGCGGCGATTCCCGGAAGGAACCAGAGGCTTCGCAGGCAAAATCCCTGCCGTAGCAGGAAGACCAGAATGGAAGCCGCCGTAAAGGCAAGCAGGCACGGGCCGATATGGCCTGTCGAGAGCAGATCGCGCCAAAAGCCCGCCGCGGCGGCGAGACCGAAGGAAGGGATCAGCGGGAGCCGGAAGGCGGCATAGGCGATCAATAGGGCAGGCAAATCCGGACTAACGAGGGTCAGGGGCAGGCTTGGGAGAATCATCTGCAGCGGCACCGCAACGATGCAAAAAAACAGGCAGAAGAGAGCCGGTATCGCACAGATCCCCTTGCGCAAGAGATCCGTGCCGGACGAGCGCATCCTGACTCCGCCAGTTGCCATTGTCATCAAGCCGTTCACTCTTCCTTGTGTTTCACACTGCCGGAGGTAAGATGCGATCTGAAAGCTTTCCTAACGCCCGTTCTTGTCGCAGCCTTTGTAGACGAGGCTCACCGGGCAGGTGGTTAAAATGGAAACTCTGCGTTAGCCATCCGCATCGTTTCCTTTTTCTATAGCGCCTGTGGACATGGATAGCAATGGAAAGAGAGCTCGAGAGGGAGACCGCTGCCCTATCGGCCCGGCAAGACAACGAACATCTCCGATAGCTGCGTCAAATCGACTCCAGGTTCGATCGTAGCCTCCCGATAGAGCCCGAACGAGCGGGAGGCTTCCAGAGGCAATACTCGCGTGATGCTTCCTACATAGAGCCCGGTGGGAAAGACGCCGCCCAAGCCGCTCGTCAACACGCGTTCCCCCGTGGCGGCCTGGGCGTTTCTGGGCAAATAGATCATGCGCGCGTAGGGCTTGTTATCTGCCGATGTCCCAGCACCGACCACCAGCCCTTGGTCCTTTGAAACCTCGCCTATTGCGGAAATCTTACAGTTCTCGTTGGTGAGCAAAATAATTTGACTAAGATTTCGGGCAACGATCCCCGTTTTGCCCACAACCCCTCGAGGAGTCACTACCGGAAGATCGGAAGAGAGCCGGCCGTCGTCGCCCCAACCCACGTCCACGTAAATATTGCTCCACCAGTTGGAGGGATCGCGGCTGATCACCCGGCAGGAGAGCAAGCGAAACGAGGAGTTTTGCCGAAAAGAGAGCATTTCTCGCAGCCGGTCATTCTCCTCTTGCAAGTGGCTGAGATAGCTATTCTGCATCGCCAACTCGGCATTCCGGACCCGCAACTGCTTCAGCTCGGTCTGGACTTGGGTCAGCGTCTTCGTGCCGAGTTCGAAGTCCTCCCAGAACTTCAAGGTATGACTCCAGACGGAAAGGAAGGGGGATGCCATTTCGAGCCCGAGCCTGTGCAACTCCGCTTCCCATCCGCGAGGAAGCGCGAGCCCGATCAACAGAAGGAAAAGGGATGCAGCCCCCAGGTAAAGAGGCACACGGCCCATTCCGCGCCGGGGCGCGACGGTCGAATTTCCGTGCGCGGGAAGAGGCGAATCTTCGTCAACCGGCATGATGCGAGGATATTTCCGAGATCGCGGAACTCTTCGACAAGGATCTTAGCTTAACGGCGACCTTCGGCCCGGGCGACCTTTTTGAGAACGGAGTATTCTTCGAGAACCTTCCCGGTCCCCTCGGCGACCGCGCTCAACGGATCCTCGGCAACATGGACCGGCAGGGAAGTCTCCTCGGTTAGAAGACGGTCTAGGCCGCGCAGCAGGGCGCCACCTCCCGCCAAAACCACCCCTCGCTCGAGAAGATCGGCCGAAAGTTCCGGAGGGCAACGTTCCAGGGTGATTCGGACCGACTCCACGATCACCGACATGGGCTCCATCATCGCTTCCCTCACTTCCTGCGAAGTGACCGTCAATGTCTTCGGAAGTCCCGCAACCAGATCACGTCCGCGGACCTCCATCACGGTCTCCGTTTCCAGCGGGTGCGCGGAACCGATCCGCATCTTGATCTCCTCCGCCGTCCGCTCGCCGATCATCAAGTTGTAGGCTCGCCGGAGGTAGTTTGAAATGCTCTCGTCGAGCTCGTCGCCCGCTACGCGGACGCTGCGGGAATAGACGATGCCGGAAAGGGAGATGATGGCTACCTCCGTTGTCCCTCCGCCGATGTCGACGATCATATTACCCGAAGCCTCATGAATGGGGAGGCCGACTCCGATAGCGGCTGCCATTGGCTCTTCGACCAGATAGACCTCCCGAGCCCCGGCATGCCGGGCGGATTCTTCGACGGCCCGTCTCTCGACTTCGGTAATTCCGCTCGGCACTGCGATGACAATCCGGGGTCGCCGGAAAGAAATCCTCGCTTGGGTCTTCCGGATGAAAGCTTTGAGCATTTCTTCGGTGAGTTGGAAGTCCGCGATGACTCCATCCCTCATCGGGCGGATCGCCTGAATGTTTCCAGGGGTGCGACCCAGCATCCGCTTGGCCTCTGCCCCGACAGCCACCACTTGTTTGGTCGATTGATGCACGGCGACCACCGAGGGCTCCCGCAAGACGATGCCCCTGCCGCGGATATATACCAAGGTGTTTGCCGTTCCCAGGTCGATGCCGATGTCATTGTTGAGCGCGGAGGACGCCCATTCCCATGAGCGTGTCGACGAGCCCCGGGGCTGGTTGCTGCGTTCCGGAAGAGACGGCTCTTCCGTCGCGGAAGTAGCGGCGCTTAGTAGAGGAGGATTGTTCACGATCGCAGCGGTAGCTTGAAAAAAAATGGGGAGGATTGCTAGAAAAAAGGGAGGTCTAAGTAAATCCGCCTCGCGTGGCCTGCGCAGTTCTTCCCTTAGGAAGCATTCCCTCCCTCGCAGGAGAACGGAGAAACTGAGTATTGCCATGGAAAGTCTAGACGAGTCAAGACACGGTGGAGACGAAGGGCGGCCGCAAGGTCCGTGGATCGTTGGAACCATAACGACGGCTTCGGGCTTGTCCTTTCTAAAGACTGCGCTATCGCCGGCTCATCTGGTCGAAGTTCGGCTCGATGCCCTACTCGAAGCCGGAGTCCCCCTCCGGGAAGTGCATGCCCATCTGGCCGAGCGTACTCAGCCCGCACTTTTGACGCTGCGCTCGCCGGACGAAGGAGGACGGCGGCAATGGGCGGGAGGGGAAAGAGAGAGGATTCTCGATGAACTCTCTCCCGTTGCCGATGTGCTCGATGTGGAATACCGCTCTCTTCCCCAATTGCGGGAATGGTGGGAGCGCGCTCGATTGGAGGGGAGGCGGAGGATTCTCTCCACTCATTGGCTCGAGGGCAGCCCAGGCGAGGGCCGGGTTCTGGAGCACTGCTCCCTACTGGAGAGCGCAGCGCCCGACTGGGCGAAGATTGCTCTGCGGCTTCGCGCACCGGAGGATCTTCGAACGCTGGCGCGGGTGTTGCTCGAACGTCGATCGCAAGCTTGGGCTCTCATGGGTATTGGTTCCTGGGGTGGCCTCTCCCGCATTGTCCTATCGGCCCTGGGAAGCGCGCTGGCATACGGCTACCTGGATCTGCCGGGGGCTGCGGGTCAACCTTCAGTCGATGAACTAGTCAACGGCTTTCGCTGCGTCGGGTTGGCGCCGTCCTCCGACCGGAGAATGATGCGGGCCCCTAGGCGGTAAGTCAGGTAGGACCAGGTCCACTGAAAGAGGACGACGGCCTTGTTCCGAAATCCGATCAAAAAGACCAGATGGATCGCCAGCCAGGCCAGCCAAGCGATCGGGCCGTCGAAGGCCGCATTTCCGATCCAGACGACGGCGGCCGCCCGCCCAATCGTGGCCATCATCCCCTTGTTCCGATAGGAGAAGGGTTGGCGTCTCTCTGGAGGGAGAGCGCCGGCGGAAATCTCGCGCGCCACCAGGTTCGCGACATGCCGCCCCATTTGCATGGCGGCGGGGGCAATGGCCGGAACGCCCGGGATGGAAACCATGTCGCCGATCGCAAAAACGTTGGCATGCCCGGGAAGACTCAGATCTGGAAGCACCGAGAGCCGCCCCGTCCGATCATGTGGTGCGGGCAGTGCAGCGGTCAGCGGGTGGGGGCCGATCCCTGCCCCCCAAAGAATATTGGCGCAGCGGATCGTCTCCGTGGCAAGCGTTACGAAGCCATCGCCAAGATCCTGAACGGGGCTCGAGAGTCGAACGTCAACTCCGAGAGCCCGCAGTCTTTTTTCCGCATGCGTTCCCAGCTTTTCCGGAAATTGTGCCAGGAGACGAGGCCCGCCCTCGATCAGCAGGATGCGCGCCTTTGTCGGATCGATGTGGCGAAAGTCCCGGCGGAGCACATGACGAGCCAGTTCGGCGATAGCGCCCGCTAGCTCGACTCCGGTCGGGCCACCTCCAACGACCACCACCGTGAGAAGCTCCTCTCGTCGACCCGGGTCTTCCGTGCATTCGGCCTCCTCGAAAGCTAGGAGGAGTTGGTCGCGGATGCGGTGGGCGTCGGAAAGGCTTTTGAGACCCGCGGCGGGCCCGCTCCAAGCTTTTCGGCCGAAGTAACTGGTCACGGCCCCCAGTGATAGGATGAGATAATCATAGCTGAGAGAACTTCCTTCCAGCAGGACCTTTCGCTTTTCGAGATCGAAGCCCCGAATCAGATCCATATGGACGGTGATTTGCGGATAGCGTCGGAGGATCGAGCGAATCGGTACCGCGATGTCCGGACCCGAAAGCCCTGCGGTGGCCACTTGATAGAGTAACGGCTGGAAGAGGTGATAATTTTCCTTGTCGATGAGGAGGACCTCGCCCGGCAGATGGCATCGCGATAGCCGTTCTCCGATGGCCCTAGCTGCGGTCAGGCCGCCGAAGCCGGCCCCACAGATCACGATGCGCGGGGAGCTCATAAAAAGGGTCTCTTTGCCGGCGGCCGCTTCCCGTGCACCGTCGGCTCATTACACTTCCTTCCGTACACAAAGATATGCCGGAGCGCCGCCGAGCCAAGCGGCTATAAGCCTTGCCAGAAGAGGTTGATGGGTAGGAAGCTGTCCGCCCGCACAACGATCTCTGTTTTCGCGTAGGCGGAAATCGAGAACGGGAAGAGGCTCCAGTATTCCTGGCCTCCTTCTTCCGTGACCAGCCATAGAAAATGATGGCCGACCTGGAATCGTCCGTTTTCATCGAGACGGCGCCACTCGAAGCGCCCATCCGGGCCGATGGGAATCGTCGTGATAATCGAGCGTCGAGGAAGCTGGAGCAGCTGCTTTTGGAAATTGGCTCGCGCGGTCTCGGCTTGTGCCGTTGCGGCGGAAAGCTCGTTTTGATTTGCCGTAAACTCGTGTTGGAGAGGCAGCATCTCCTCTTCGGATTCCGTGATTCGTCCCTCGATAAGCGAGATCTGATTGCGAATGTCCGCTACCTTTGGCGCAACCTGCGCCTGGAACTCTTCAGTCTTCTTTTTCAGCGCCTGTTGCTTCTGCTCGTAAGCGCTTTGAAATTGGTGCCAGACCTGCAAGCCCTCCTCCGCCCACTTTCGCTCCTCCGTCACGTTTACGGAGGGAGGGGCGGAGTAGAGGGCGAGCTCGTAGGCATTGGCCCACGCTTCAGGCACGTGGACCGAGACGTCTTTCATCGTGACCGGCAGTCCGATCTGCTTGCTCCGCTCCTCAAAGGTGGATTCGATATGCGAGGCTATCGCATCATATTCTCGTTCCAGGGCGGCTCCCTCGGTTGCCCAGAGTTCCTTCCCCTTCTCTTGGGCCTCCTTGCCGAGGCTCTTCAACTCCTCCTCCGCCGCATGGAGCTGCTCTTTCAACAGATGGATGCGCTCTTGCTGGGCGGCTAGGTCGGATCGCACGCGCCGCAAGTTGTTTTCGGCGCTTTCAACCGTTTGCCGATAGGGTTCCACCGAGCTTCCGAAATCCCGTTGCAAGGCGCGGACGTCTCCTGAAAAGTCGTAGACCACATACGCCTTGGTCGGCAGGGGAAGCTTGCCGGGAAAAATTTGCCCTTCCACCCGGGTTTCTCGCAGCGAGTAGTAGGTGCCAAAACCCGTCGCGGCTACGGCGCTGTAGAAGAGCAACCGGGCGAAGACGGCTAGCCATAGGCCCGCCCGAACACCGGTCTTCTCCGCCTTCTCTTCCTCGCCCAGCACCTCTGCGCGAAACTCCTCGTCGGAGACAGCGGTTGATTTCCGGGTTCCGAAGGATTCCTCTTCCCAAGCAGCTGGAGCGGAGCGCGGATTGGCGTTCGGGGAGGGGCCGGCGTGGCCGGGAGGTGGCTTGCTTTTCGTTTCGGGCTCTTTGGGAACCGATCCGGACAAGGCACGGGGTGGACGGTGAGTTCCCTTCCCAGCCGCCATCCAAGGAGGACCTTTGCTTCTTGGTCCGCGACGGGAGGCGAGAGTAGGCCGGGCGTTTGCGCCCCCGGATGTCTCCGAATCGAAAGATGGATCCCCCTTGCCGGATCGAGTGCTCATAAGCGGGCGGCTAACGATACAGGGTAAGCCCCTAAGTGCACGATCCAAGCGGAATCTCCGCAGATCTCCAGGCAGCCCGCTCGCAGCGTCTCCAGGGGAGGAGGATCGAACGTTTCCCATAGGCAAAGAAGAGCGCCCTCCGGCGACCATTCGGTCCCGGCGCATGCGCAGGTTCGCTGCCAGCAGCCACCGAAGCGGTGGCGCCATCGGCCGATCGCTTCGGGCGAGCATCCCGCCATGAGAAAGACGGCTTTTTGAGTGAGCGAACAGTCCGGCAAACCGCGCGGCTCCGCTGCCAGCCAGACGATGTAGAAACCGGCGCGCCTCATCGAGCGGTTTGCGAGGTGGTAGGGCAGATCGATCTCGCCGCAGACCGCGAAGGGGGATTGGGTGTCGGGCCTGTGCGGCAGAGAGAGGAAAAGGTCGAGCAACCTCCGTTTGGGAAGCACAAGAAGATCGATCGCTTCTTCGGCCAGTAGCCGCCGGCCCTCCTCCGTGGAACGGACCGCTCGGTACTGGTCGGACGCGCCAAAACGCCTAAGGGCGGCCAACAGGCTTGCCGCTCCTCCGCAGCAGCCAATTCGGAGGACGCCTTGCTGGGCACGCGAACTCGAGAAGATTTCTTGGAAGATCGCTCGGATCCCTGAAGCGGAGAGAGAGCCGGTATTCTGCTCAATTAGATCCGCGACCACTTCTTCTTCGCGAATCGGATCGAAAATAAGCTGCGCTTTCCGGCGCTTTCGCTCTCCGATTCTTTTCGCCACATCCATTCTCCGGTTGAGGAGGGTCAGAAGCTGACGATCCATCTCGTCGAGACTTCGGCGCAGCCGATCGATCTCCGCCTTTTGGGCGCGTTCAGGATTCATGGGAAGCTTCCCGCTGCGCCGCAAGGGAGAGCTCGACTACCTCGATCTCCCGCTCGCGGACCGGAAGGCAGAGCAGAGGCAGCGGGTCTTCACAAATCGGGAGCGCTGCCCGACAGACTGCCTCGACCGCGATCGGATTTCTCGGCGCGTCCATCTCGCTACGGTCGTGCTCCAGCCCCTTGCTTAGCTCTATACCTAGAGTAGACCAACGGCCTTTCGCGCCGCCTCCAATGTTGGAGCTGCCGCTGCCCGCGCCGTGTGAGCGCCTGCTTCCAAAATCTCATCCACGAGGCTCGGCTGCCGTTTCAACTCCTCATAACGTTCACGATAAGGAGCCAAAAAACGTTCGAACTTGGCGAGAAGCTCCTTCTTGAGGGCTGCGTAACCGACTCCTCCTCGTCGCATCGATGCGACAAATTCCTCCAATTCCTGCGGCTGGCTGACCAGTCGATAGAGGGAGACCAGCACCGAGCCGGCGATCGGCTTCGGCTCTCCGGCGGGCGTCGAGTCGGTGCGAATGGCCATCACCCGCCTGCGGAACTCTTCCCATTCGCCGAAGAGTTCGAGGGTGTTTCCGTAGGACTTCGACATCTTTTGCCCGTCGATTCCCGGAATTGCGGCGAGGCCCTCCTCGATATCTTCCTTTGGAATCACAAACACGGGTCCAAAGGCTTGGTTGAACTTCACGGCCAGATCGCGAGTCACTTCCAGATGCTGTTTCTGATCGATTCCCACCGGAACGATATCCGCCTGATAAAGCAGGATGTCGGCCGCCATGAGGACCGGATAGGCAAAAAGGGCATGGGTCGGGGAGACTCCCTTGGCGAGCTTGTCCTTGTAACTGTGGCATCTTTCCAAGAGGCCGACGGGCGTCACCGCAGAAAGGAGCCAAGCGAGCTCCATGACTTCCGGTACCGCGCTCTGTCGGAAAAAGACCGTTCGCTTCGGATCGAGCCCGCATGCCAAAAATGCCAAGGCCGCTTCCCGGATATTCCGGCGCAAGGCTTCGGGGTCGCTCACTGTGGTCAGGGCGTGAAAATCGGCTATGAAGAAGAAAGTCTCCCCCTTTTCCTGCCATCGGATTCCCCGCTGCATCATTCCGAAGAAGTTTCCAAGATGGAGGAACCCGGAGGGCTGAATGCCAGATAGAATGCGCATGAACGATGGATTTTATCGCGATCGCCGGAGAGCCTGTCCAAGTGGAATTTGCGGCATCTCCTGCCTTGCCCGCATTGTCGTCACCAGCGAGCTTTCCGGTGCGCGCGACCTAAGGCTTCTGCCAAGTTTTCGTGCTGTTCCGCTAGTACGGAAGAGAGCCATTCGGGCGAGGAGCACCAGGCGCCGAGCGCTTCTACGGAGCGACGTTCCCCTTGATCCGCCGTAACCACAGTCAACCGCTCTCGATCCTTCCGCCCGGCTACGATGGCCTCGATCAGGGAGTCGGCCGTGCAATCGGGCGAGGAATAGGTGACGGTCATGTCGCCCGGTGAGGACCCGATTCCCCGGGGTCCAGACCGGTAGCGCCCGTCGAAAACAAGGATCACCGACCATGCCCCCGAGTCGTGCATCTGCTGCAGCCGCTCGGTGAGAAGGCGGCGAGCCTGACTGGGCGAATGTGCGTGCAGCTCTCGCAATTCTTTCCATGCGAAAATCACGCTGTGACCGTCGACGACCAGCGCCGGAGCGGAGGAATGCTCCCGAGCGATGGCAGCCTTGGTTTTCATCTCTTCACTTCTTTGCCGGCTTAGTCTCGGTCGCCACGGCTCTCTCGCGCCTTCTCTTCAGATAAGCCTTGCGGCGTTTCCGCTTTTCGCACTTATTCCACTGTTTACTCACGATAATCGTTAGTGGGCGCAACG
The DNA here is from genome assembly GCA_050179015.1 of Methylacidiphilaceae bacterium. Classification (GTDB taxonomy): domain Bacteria; phylum Verrucomicrobiota; class Verrucomicrobiia; order Methylacidiphilales; family Methylacidiphilaceae; genus Methylacidimicrobium. Next base: position 28,962 of record JBFXFN010000004.1, read on the forward strand.
CCACCCACTCTGTCAAGGCCCAACTGCTTAAGTCACCTTGGTTCTCGGCCTGGAAACGGATGCCGAATGCTTTATCGCTTGAAAGGAGCGTGGGTTTCCGCTCAACTTCACCGACAAGTTCGGAAGATTGACTCAACGTAACGCACTCATATCACGCATGAAATCCTTTTGGCAGGCCGGCGCAGGCTTGGCCGTATTCACCTATTGCCTGCTCTTTTTCTCCCTCGGCTCCTCCGCGACCGTCCAGTCCCTCACTCTGGCGAGTCCTTCCAAACAGGCCGCGGCGACCTCTTTCTCGATCCAGGTCGATGATGCCGCGCTTCCACGGCAGGGGATAGGCCTCCTGACCAGCTTCGCCCCCATCGTTAAGAAAGTGGTCCCGAGTGTCGTGCAGATCACGACTACTCAGCGGGTAAAGGCTCCGGAAGGCTGGCCGTTTCCCTTTCCTCCCTTCTTTAACGAGCCACCGTTCCGCCGCTTTTTCGGGCCGCCGGGTGAAGAAGATCAAGGGGGACGGCGGGCTCCCTCGCAGCCTCCTCGCTCTCACCGTCAGAGCGGACTTGGATCCGGGGTGATCGTCTCGCCGGACGGCTACATCTTGACAAACAACCATGTCGTGGAAGTTGCCGAAGAGATCAAGGTCCTGGTGGGCGAGGCGAAAAAGGAGTATTCCGCAAAAGTGGTCGGGAAGGATCCCAACACCGATATTGCGCTCGTCAAGATCGAGGCGAGCGAGCTTCCTGCGGCCGTTTTTACGGATAGCGACAAGGTCGAGGTGGGGGACATCGTTCTGGCGGTAGGCAACCCGTTCGCGTTGAGTCAGACCGTGACAATGGGCATTGTAAGCGGCAAGGGGCGGAAGGATGTCGGAATCGAGGAGTATGAGGATTTCATTCAGACCGACGCAGCGATCAACCCCGGAAATTCGGGAGGGGCTCTGGTCGATGTCGAGGGCCGGCTGGTTGGGATCAACACGGCAATCGTGAGCCCGGGCCGCATCGGCAATCTCGGCATCGGGTTCGCCGTTCCTTCGGACATGGCACGCTACGTCATGCAAGAACTCGTGACGCACGGGAAGGTGATCCGCGGCTTTCTGGGCGTGACGATTTCGGAAGTCACTCCGGAGTTGGCCCGGGCCTTCAAGCTGCCGGAGCCGGTTGGCGCCCTGGTCGAGCAGGTGACTCCAGGCGCTCCCGCCGCCCAGGCTGGTGTCAAGGATGGGGACGTTATCATCGGATTCAACGGACAGAAAGTGATCGATCCTCGGGTCTTTCGCTTGGCCGTGTCGCAGACTCCTCCCGGATCGAAGGTCTCCTTAAAGATCTGGCGCGACGGAAAGGAGATGACGGTGCAAACCGTTCTTAAGGAGCGGCCGAACGAACCGATCGCCGGCGGGGGCACTCCCGGAAGCTCGGAGCCGGGGTCCTTCCTTCCTGGAGTCGAGATCACCGATCTCAACAGCGCGGCACGCCAACAGTTGGAAGTTCCGGCGGAAATCCAAGGAGTCTTGGTCACCAATGTCGATCAGGATTCGCCCGCCGCCCGTCCGGGGAGGAACCAGCTGCAACCAGGCGATGTCATTCTTCAAGTCAACCATCACGCCGTTCATGCGGTTCGCGAGGCGCAGGATGCGGTGAAATCGAGCCAGGGTGACATACTCTTGCAGGTCTGGTCGCGGGGAATGACGCGATTTGTCGTGGTGAAACGATAGGAAGCGCCAGGCAGGAACGAGGAAAAGACCGAGGAATGGGAGAAGAGGGCTCTGGGCAAGCGGTTTCGGCGAGCGAAGCCGCAGAACGGAGCTTTTCCCGTAGCCAGATCGAGAGGCTCCTTCCGCAAAAGCCGCCCTTCCTGTTTTTGGACGAGGCTGTTGTCGAAGAGAGCGGGGTACGGGCTAGCTATCTACTTCGAGGGGAGGAGGATTTCTTCCGTGGTCACTTCCCGGGGAACCCGACCACTCCGGCTGCTATCGTCTTTGAGTCGCTTGGCCAGGCGGGCTGCCTCTGGCTCCGGACCATCAGGGGCGGTGCGAACGCGGGCGAGATTCTTTTTGCCTCATCCGATGGCGCCCGCTTCTATCGGAAGACGGGTCCGGGCGATCGACTGGAGTTGGAGCTCCGCACCATGCGGGCTATGGGAAGGATGGCCATCTTTTCCGGCAAAGTCTTTGCGTGCGGGCAAGAGGTTGCGCGAGTGAAGAGCATTACGCTGATCGTGATCGAACAAGAGCGCCTCATTGGAGGAGGCTTGTGAGTGATGACGGCCGGCGGACGAGTTTTCTGGTCGTCGACGTCAGCAACTCCTTCACTAAAATCGCGGCGGTCCGGGAAGGCCGGCTCTGTGACCTTCAGCGGAGGACCACGAAAGAGATTGACCAGTCTTTTGTCCACTCGCTGGCGGCCTCTGCACCGGCCGTTCCGCTGGTTCTGGCGAGCGTGGTGCCCTCCCATACCAGACTCTTCCGACCTGCGTTCGGCCGTCGTCTTTTCCTTGTGCATGGCAGAGCTCGACTCGGTTTTCCCATCGACTATCCGAAGCCATCGGAGATCGGGGCGGATCGGCTCGCGAATGCGGCTGCGGCGCTCCACTTCTGGCAGCCCCCCGTGGTCGTCATCGATTTCGGGACGGCGACCAATTTCGATATCGTAAATGTCTCGGGTGCCTTCTGTGGAGGAGTGATCGCTCCTGGCCTCGACTTGATGACCCATTATCTTCACGAGCGAACCGCACTTTTGCCCAAAGTCCGACTGATCGAGCCGAGGCGGGGCTTCGGTCGGAGCACGGTCGAAGCGATTCGCGTCGGAGCGATCCACGGGTATCGCGAAATGATTCGCGGCCTGCTTATGGGAATTCGCAAGGAGCTTGGTGTGGACCGATTGACCGTAGCGGCCACCGGAGGGCATGCGTCTCTGATCGTGCGGGGGCTGCCCGAAGTATCCGCCCTGCGACCGAATTTGACCTTGGAAGGGTTGCGCCTCCTGGGGGAAAGGTGGCTTGCCGCCCCGGGTCTTGGAAGAACGCTCTCTTCCGGCTCACGATAGAGCGCTAACTCAGTTCAGTCGCGGAAGTTTTGAAAAGAGAGCGAGAAGGGAAATTCTCTGGCTCGCAGCGCGGCGATCACCTGTTGGAGATCATCACGGTTCTTGCCCGTGACACGAACCTGCTCTCCCTGGATCTGTGCTTGAACCTTCCGGCCTATCTCGCGGACGGCACGGGTCAGGAGCCGGGCGGCGTCGGGGTCGATCCCCTGCTTTACAACAAGCTCTTGGGACGCCTTTCCCGTGGAAGAAACCGAAGGTGGCTTGATTTCGATGTTTTTGAGGCTCACGTCTCGGCGGGCTAGCTTTGCCAACAGGATCTCGCGAATCACCGAGAGCTTGAATCCGTCGTTTGCCCTTAAATGGAGGGTGGGGCGCTCATAATCGATTTCGGCCCCCGCCCCCTTGAGGTCGAAGCGGTTGGCGATTTCCTTGCGCGCTTGGTTGAGTGCATTCGCCACCTCTTGCTCCTCTACTTCTGAAACAATATCGAACGAAGGCATGATGCGAGTTTCCACAGGGGATAACCGCTGGGCAACCCGGAAAATGCGCCTTTTCTCCGAGGCTAACGGTTCCGCGGGGGCGGTGCGGTCGATCCTTCGCTCGAAGTCGAGGTCTTTTTGGCACTCCCCTTGGGGATAAAGATCTTTTGGCCTGGGCGAAGATTTTTCCGTCGGGAGATACCGTTGGCGGCACGGATCTGGTCGGCGGTTACAGGGACCCCGCTTTGCCGATAGGCCTCGGCGATTGCGGCGAGGGTATCGCCGGCTTGCACTTTATAGTAATAGCCGGTCACCACCTTCGTGTGGCGGTCGCTGTCGGCAGCCGTCAGGGTCGATGGGCCAGAATCGACGTGCGCCGTCTTGCCTTCGGCCTTCGTGCCTTCCGCTTGCGGCGCGGAGGCCGAGGATTGCGGCGAGGATTGGGAAAGGCCTTCACGAAGACGCCGAAGCTCCTCCTTCATCTGCGACAACTCTTGTTGCAGCCGTTGGAGCTCGCGACTGTGCCCCTCCACGGTCCCCTCGATCTGATCGATCGTGTCCGATGCTCGGAGCACCTTGCGCCTCGCCTCCTCTTCATCCTGCTGGCGAATGATCTCCGGCGTCTCTCCCTGTGCCAGAATCCTTCCTCCCCAGAGGCAGCTGAGCGGCAGGCAAGCCCAAAGCCAAAGGACCCCGATTCGGCCGAGGAGTTGCCGGAATCGGGCCGAGTTAGGACGCGTCGTTGTCATTTGTTCCTCTCTGGAGAAGTCCCTCGAGCTCCCTCTCTGAAATCTCGGGTACTCCATACTTTCTCGCCTGCTTGAGCTTGGAGCCGGGCTCTTCCCCTAGAACGAGAAAGCTCGTCTTCCGGGAGACGCTCTCCGTAACCTTTCCTCCCGCCTCGCGGATCTTTTCGGCGATCTGCTCCCTTGGATTGGAAAGTGTTCCCGTGATCACGAAGATCTTGCCTTGCAGGGTCTTTCTATGGCCTACCGGGCGCTTCGCCTCCATTTTCACCCCGGCTTCCCGGAGTCGATGGATGCGTTGGCGGTTGAATGGGTCCCGAAAGTAGTCGGCAACGCTTTTCCCGATAATGGGACCGACGCCCGGGATTCTCTGGATCTCCTCCGTCGGGGCGTTCCAAAGCCGGTCGATCGTTTCGAAGTGAGTCGCCAAAGCTTCCGCGGCCGTTTCGCCCACGTGGAGAATCCCCAAGCCGAAAAGGAGGCGCGTCAAGCCCCGCTCTTTGCTCCCCTCGATCGCCGAAAGCAGCTTGGCCGCCGACTTTTTCCCCATCCGTTCAAGCGAGATCAGATCGGTAAGCGAGAGATGGTAGAGGTCGGCGATATCCCGAAGCAGGCCCATGTCTACCAACTGATTAACCAGGGACTCGCCCAATCCCTCGATGTCCATCGCGTTGCGACGAGCGAAGTGGCGGACCAAGGCCTTGATCTTTCCGGGACACTCCGGGTTAGGGCAGCGGAGAAAAATCCCGTCCCAATGGAGAGGCGTGGCGCACGCGGGGCACCTCTCCGGAGGCGCAATTTCCTTCTCCTGTCCAGTTCGAGCGGAACGGTCAACCTCGACGACCGCCGGAATCACCTCGCCCGCCTTTTCGATGTAGACCCAGTCTCCGATCTTTATCCCTTTTCTTTTGACTTCGTCGAAATTATGCAGGGTGGCGCGGCCTACGGTGGATCCGGCCAAAAAGACGGGCTCCATTTCTGCGACCGGGGTGACGACGCCGGTTCGTCCGACTTGGAAGACGACGCGGAGCAGATGCGTCCGGGCGCGTTCGGCACCGTATTTGTACGCGATCGCCCATCGCGGGGCTCTTGCCGTCGATCCCAAGGGCCCGTAAAGCCTCCATTCGTTTACTTTCACGACGGCGCCGTCCGTGGCATAGGGCAGTCTCTTCCGGAAGTCGTCGAGTTCCCCGATCGCTCCGACCAAATCTTCCTTACTTCGGCAGAGCCAATGGCGGGAAGGAGAGGGCAAACCGGCCTCGGCTAATAGGCGAAGCCAATGATCCTGAGACTCGCAGGTAATGCCCTGCAGTTCCCCGGCTCCATAGAAGACGACGGAGAGGGGCCTCTGCGCGACGATCCGAGGATCAAGCTGCTTCAAGGAACCGGCGGTAGCGTTTCTCGGATTCGCGAAGAGCGGCTCCCCTCGGGCCTCCCGCTCCTCGTTGAGTTTTTCGAAGTCCTTGGTCGGGAGATAGGCTTCACCGCGCACCTCGAGGATTTCCGGCGGATGTCGGAGCGCCAGGCGAAGGGGAAGAGTCCGAATCGTCCGAAGATTGGCGGTGACATCGTCCCCCGTCTCTCCGTCGCCGCGCGTGGCCCCTTGAATAAAGAGGCCCTTTCGATAGACGACGCTGATCGAGACCCCGTCGATCTTCGGCTCGACGACGTAGGTAGGCCTTTCCTTCGGAAGCGCACGCTCGACGCGATCGACAAAGGCAAAGAGCTCGTCGAAGGAATAGGTGTTGTCGAGGCTCTGCATCGGAATCCGGTGGACGATCGGAGAAAACCCGGACAGGGGAGCTCCTCCAACCCGTTGCGTCGGAGAGTCCGGGGTGACCAGATCCGGATAGCGCCGTTCGATGCTGCGGAGCTCGTCGTAGAGCGCGTCGTACTCCGCGTCGGAGATAAGCGGTCTTGCTTCGACGTAGTAGGCGTAGTCGTACTTTCGGATCTGCTCCACCAGCTGGCTGTGACGTCGGGTCGCTTCCTCTTTGGTCATGGCGACTCCCGCATAGTCCCGGCTCAGGAAATTTCTTCTTCGGCGGAATGCCAATGGCTCATCGAAGCCATCGGCGCCGGCCATTCCATCGATCCCCCACACCCAACCCCATCGCGTTGGCGCCACTTCGGGCTCTAGCCAGTCCACAGGGGGGCGTTTCAAAGCCGCATCCCGCAAGCGTTTCCCACACCGGGAAAGGACGACGGTTTCGGCGCATGCTTCTTTTGAGTCTACCGTTTTGGAGGAAGCTTTACAATCTTCTCGGGCGAGTTCCCCCTCTCTTCATCCCAGAGGCTCCCGGAGTCGGAAGCTCCTTTTGACCATGGATGAACCAGCCCGTGCACGGCTAGGCCGACAAGGCGGAGCGGTCTTTTCGGACGCCACGTCGATCGGAGCAGGCGGACGGCGCACTCCGCGATCTCTGTGGGATCCATGGTTGCGATGGGCAGCGTCATCTGGCGGGAGAGGGTCTCGAAGTTGTCGTAGCGGAGCTTCACCGCGACCGTCTTCGCGAGGAAGCGATCCCGCCGGAGTTCTTCCGCCACCTCATGGCCGAACTGGTCCAAGACGTTGCGGAAGAGGTTGAAATCCGCGACATCACGTTCGAAAGTAGTCTCGCGGCTGATCGACTTGGGCTCCCATTCCGGCTGAACGGGCGTCGTGTCGATGCCGTGGGCGGCCTCCCAAAGGTGAGCGCCCGGCTTCCCGAATTCCCGAAGGAGTCTTTCCCGAGGTTGCGTGGCGAGCTCCCGGATTGTTCGAATGCCCATCTCGAATAGGTGGGCACGGGCTTTTGGGCCGACGCCGGGAAGCTTCTCCACGGAAAGCGGCGCCAAGAACGCAGCTTCCTCACCGTCCGGAATTACGATCTTTCCGTGCGGCTTCACCGTATCGCAGGCAACCTTGGCGACGAGCTTATTCGTAGCGACGGCGACGGTGCAGGAAAGCCCGAGATCGCGAGCCACCTGATCCTGGACCGAGTGAGCGACCTTTTCCGGATCCGCGTCTTCCGGTAGTTCCGCGCAGGCTTCGTCGATCGAGAGAGCTTCCACCTTACCGAAGCGGTCTCGCAGCAGGCGGCGGACCTTCTCCGAATAGGCGGAATAGAGGCGGTGGCGGGCGGGAAGAATGACGGCTTGGGGGCAGAGAGCAATGGCGCGCCGCAGCGGCATGCCGCTGCGAATCCCAAAGCCGCGGGCAGGATAGCTTGCCGTGGAGACCACCCCTCGCCCTCCAGGATGGCCGACTGCGACAATCACGGGCTCGTTACGCAGGGAGGGGCTGCGAAGAATCTCGACCTCGGCGAAGAAAGCATCCAAGTCGAGGAAAAGAACCCAGTGCTTACCGGACTTCTCTCTCATCGGTCGCCTCAGCGCCGCCGGACTTCCTCGTGTTGACCGCAGGAAATCAACAATAAATCTCCACCAAGAGAGCGCCGAAATCCGTTGTTTGAGCGAGCTTCTGCTTGCTAATCCGCAGGGCAAGCGGGCTCCCCCGGAGAGGGAGGCCTCCGGGCAGCCTCGCGAGGGATCGAGGAGAGTCCGCCGTTGGGAACAGGAGTCGTCTCCGCAAGCAAAGCCGTGCGCTCTGCAGCTTCCTCCCAAAGACGGAACCCCCCGAGAAACGCAAAGGAGTTATCTCCTAGGCGCACGTAAGGCGGAAGCGACTTGAGAAGCTTGCGATTGCCTCCACCGACCACGAGGTAATCGACTTGAAAGGCTTCCCGGAAGAGCTTAACGACGCAGCGGACCTCCTCGCGCCATCGCTTCCTCCCCAAGCGGGAAAGCCCCGCATCACCCAGGATCTCTTCGTATGTCAACCCTTTCTTGTAGGGGAGATGGCTCGCTTCTAGGGGATGAAGAAGGCCGTCCAGGATCAGGGCCGTTCCCAGTCCAGTCCCCAAACCGAGGAAGAGCATTCGCCCGCCGGCATAGCTTCCCCAGGCCTGCATCGCGGCGTCGTTCACCAGCTTGACCGGGGTCCCAAAAGCACGCTCAAAATCGAACTCAACCCAACCGGAGCCGAGGTTGCGCGGCTCCGCTGCGGGTCTTCCTCCGGCCACCGGCCCTGGATAGCCGATCGAAATCGCTTCGAAGGGCCATCCGGTCACAACCTCGGGAAGGCGGGCGACTAGGTGCTGGGGAGTGAAGGCTGGCCCCGAAGGGATCTTCCGGGGACGCTTTTGGCCGGTAGCGAGCAGCTTCACATTGCGCCCACCGATGTCGATCGCAAGGACCTTCATCGTCTTAAGTCCATGCAGAGCCTCCCTTGCTCGACACCAAAGCGCAAGCGAAAATCCGCCGTCCTAGCAGTCGCTATTTTCGCTGCTCCTTCCGAAGGAGAGCCTTGCGGGCCCGTTCGAGGGCTTCCCGCTCGGATTTAGTCAGGCTGTCAATGCCGTTTCGAGAAATCTTATCGAGAATCATATCGATCGACTCAACCGGGGCATTCGTTCCCTTCTGTCGAGCCGGGGTGCGGGGAGAAGCGAAAGAGCGAGTCCGCTTTGTCCACTGCCGCCCCCAGAAGCGCAGCCACGACACGTTCGGCATGCGCACGGACAGATAGGCGATCGCGGAGGCCACGCTGAGCATGAGCAGTGGAGTCCAAGCGTGGGCCGAGAGATCAATGAGAACATAGAGGGCCAGCAACACGATGGCATACCACTTCGCGGTGATGCCGAACATGAGCTCGGCGGCGGGGGACAGCGCGGCAAAGGCGACGAAGATCGCCATGTGAGCTTCGTCCGGACCATAAAAAGTTCCTCCGTTCGAGTCGATCAGGCTAAAGAGGACCGCGCAAACCGCCGGAGCCAGAATGAGCGAGAGATAGAGGAAAAAATACTTCTTTCGCCCCAGCGAAAACTCCACTTCGCGCCCGAACCAGAAGAACATCAACATCCAGAGAGCAAACCAGAGGGAAGGGGAATGAACCCAGGCATAGGTGAAGATCTGCCAGACCTTGCCCTGGGAGAGCACCGCCTGCGGGCTTAAAGAGAGCTCTTGGAACCATGCAAGCCGGTAGGTCGCGACCGACAACACGCCTACCACGAAGGAAAGGCAATGAAACGCAATGAAGATGTCGGTCAGGTAAACCGGACGGTTTTGTAGGCGAAAAACCGGTTCTCCCCGACCATCTCCAGGCCAGTATCCCATGTGCTTGAGTCTGCCGAATCTTGATTCGGTCGTAAATTCTGTTTTCTTAAGAAAAACGATCTCAGCGGCTTCTGCTCAAGCCGAAAATGACGCTAGGGGCGTACAAGGACGAACGTTTGCGCGCCTCCCCGGCGAATATAGAAAAGCACGGGCTCCTTGGCATGCTCTGCTGCGGCGATGCGAAGGAGGTCGCCGGTGTTGCGTATCTTTTCCGAGGCCTTGCCGACGTTGCGGATCTCTTCGATGACGTCTCCCGGTTGAAGCAGATCAAGAGACGGCGCCCCTTCTTCGACGTCGACGACATAAACGCCGACGGCACGGGGCTGGAGCCCCAGCTGCGCCCGCAAGCCCTCGTCCAGGTTGACGATCTGCAATCCAGCGAAGGCGTTGCCGAGATCTCCGGTGCGGACGACTTGCCATCGAGAGCTCTCTTCGGTACGGCTCCCTTGCTCCGGCTGCTCCGTAATCTGGGCTTGAACCGTGAGGGATCGCCCGTCCCGATAGAAGATGATGGGGATCTCGGTGGAAGCCGATGTCTCGGAAACATAGAGCCGTAATTCCGCCGGATCGCGCACATTCATCCCATGGTATCGGACGATCACATCTCCCCGACGGATTCCCGCCTTTGCCGCCGGGGAATTCGGTTCGACTCGCGTTACAAGCGCTCCTGAGGTGTCCGGCAAGTTGAAGGCTTGCTGCATGTCTTCGTCCACTTCCTGGGCTTCTACGCCGAGGAATCCGCGGACTACTTTCCCCCGCGCGACAAGGCTTTCATACGCGAACCGAGCCAGCTTGCTGGGGATGGCGAAGCCGATGCCGTTGGACCCGCCGGTGCGCGAATAAATGGCCGTGTTCACGCCCACCAGCAATCCCTCCACGTTGATCAGGGCTCCGCCCGAATTGCCCGGGTTGATGGCGGCATCGGTCTGGATGTAATTCTCGAAGCCCGAGGAAGAAAGGTTCGGGTTGCGGCCCTTGGCGCTCACAATGCCGCGGCTGACCGATCCGCTGAGGCCGAACGGATTGCCTACGGCGAAGACCTGTTCACCGACCTCGAGCCGGTCGGAGTCTCCCCAAAGGGCGGGCACAAGCCCTTTGGCTTCCACTTTGAGCACGGCGACATCTGCCGGCTCGTCCAATCCGAGGAGCTTGGCCTGATAGCGTCTGCCGTCAAAAAGCTGGATGCGAATCTCCCGAGCATTCTTGACTAGGTGTGCGTTGGTCAGGATGTGCCCCTGCGGGCTGAGGATGACCCCGGAACCGAGGGAGGTTTCCTCGTCCATGAGGACGCGGTGGGAGTTGCGGCTGCCCGGGTCCGCGGGCGGAGCCGACTCCGCGGAGTCGGCGCTGACGGGTCGCGCGGTGAAGATGTTCACGACACTGGGGAGAATCCGCGAGAGGACGTCCACATATTCGCGGTTTATCTCTTGCAGCAGCCCGCCGGCGGTGGAGTGAGACTCAATGCCGTGCGGCACCGGGATCGCACGGGGAATCAGAGGTTCCGACGCAGCGGGCGGCGGGGGCACGGGCTTAGGGGATGGGAGCAAAAGCTCCCGAATCCCCAAACCCAGCGCAACTCCCAGAAGCGCGACAAGGAGGAAGAGCCCTCCCCGTTTCCAGGGTCCCTTCAACTGCGTATGCCCTTCCATAAGGCGCAACATTTCCACAATTCCTCTCTCGCGGAAGCTGCTCTGCGATCAGGTCGGTTTCGCGCGTGAAGTCTCAGCGAGCGAAAAATGTCTTTCCCCCAAACTCTCCGAACACGTCCCCTTCCGGATTTCTCTCTCCCGCAAAGGGGGGCTAGACGAAACGTATATTGTCGAGCGTATTGTGCTGGCTATCTTAACGGCCCCTTCTCTTGGATTGCTCTATCACATCATACCCGTCTGAGGAAGCAGCGCAAGAGGGGCGAGAGGGGGTTGCGGCGGAATACGGTTCGGCGATCGTCGTCTGTATGGAAGGGCGACCGGCCGTTTGCGCCGCTTGACTGAAGGTACGGAAGTGCACCTTGGCCAAGCGGTGGAGCCTCTCGAGGCCGTGGCGGAGTGCGATTTCTCGAGCGACTTCCAGGACGAGGGAAGAGGCTCCCTTCGGGAGAGTCATTCCGGCCTCCTTGCCGAGAAGGGCGAGGCGGCGGAGGAACTCTGCTCGAGCCAGAAGAGATGCCGCGGCCACGGCGATATCAGACTCCGCCCGCGGCCTCTGTTCCACGAGAAGGGTTAGGCCCTGCTGCTCGAGCGCACGTTCGAGTACGTGGCCTTTGGCGAACTGATCGACGACCGCTCGGGGACACGCGGGGACCTTGCGCAGGAGTTCAGCGAGGGCTGTAGCATGCGCCCATGCAAGCAACCGGTTGAGATTGCCGAAACGGCGGTAGAGCTCATTGTACTTGGCCGGTCCAAGGACAACCACCGCGTAGCGGCCTGCCGCCGCTTTGCGGATCTCCTCGCTTAGTTGAATAGCGCGCCGATCGCTCTTCACCTCTTTGCTGTCGCGCACCCCGAGGCGTCGAAGCGCGCGGGCGATCTCTGGATCGACGTAAGCCGCCGCGACGATCAGGGGGCCGAAAAAGTCGCCCTTTCCACACTCGTCCGACCCCGCGTGTGGTAGGCTCTCTTCCGGCTCCAAGGCTTCTTCGTAACCCAGCCGCGCTTCCCGCAGAATCTCCGGCTCCAGAACCATTTCCACGAATTCCGCGGCATCCCTTCCCTGGATCAGGACCTTGCCGCTCCGGTAGGCGCGAACGTTTACCGATGGTCCACGCCCGTCGAAAAAGCCATGCTCGAGAGCCCGCATCTCGAATCCCTTCTCCCGCAAGCGCTTCCGAAGTTCGTCGATCTGCTTGGGCAACAGAGAGAAGGAAAAAGTGGAAGGGCCGGAAGAAGGCGGGGAGGTCGGGGAGGAATCGCATCCCCCCGAGGGGCTTCCCGACAAGAAAAAGTCCTTGGATCGGAAGAGCGTTCGCGTCAGAAGAGAGAACACGGGAAGAGCTTAGCGGATCGCGATGAGAATCGAGAGCAAATTCCGTCACGAGTTCGGCCGGAGGCTGCTCGCCTGGTATCGCGAACATTCCGCGGACCTCCCCTGGCGGCGCGCGCCCAATCCCTACTCGGTGCTCGTGTCCGAGTTCATGCTGCAGCAGACCCGCGTCGCCTCGGTCGTTGCTTACTACACCCGCTGGATGGAGCGTTTCCCGAACTTTTCTACGTTGGCGGAAGCCTCGGAAGAGGAGGTGCTCCTATACTGGGAAGGACTGGGCTACTACACCCGCGCTTGCAATCTTCGCCGGATTGCGTGCCTGGTGGTGGCGGAGCACCAGGGCGAGTTGCCGTCGAGGCTGGACGAGCTTGAGCGCCTGCCGGGAGTCGGACGCTACACCGCGGGGGCCATCGCAAGCCTCGCCTTCGGGAAGAGAGCCCCTCTGGTGGATGGAAATGTCCGCAGGCTTTTTCGCCGGCTCTTCGCCTTACCGGAGGAGATCAGTTCTGATCACCTCTGGGAGATTGCCGAGGCCCTCCTGCCGCGCCCCAGCGATTGTGCCGCCCACAATTCGGCCTTGATGGAGATGGGGCGCACCATCTGCATGCCGAGGAGGGCGGACTGCCCGCGGTGCCCGGTAGCAGACCTCTGCGGGAGCCGTGGAAGATGGGTCTCGGGAGTGCGCAGAGCGTCTCCGACTCGGTGCGAGGAGTCCGCCGCCTTGATCGTCCGGGGGAGTCGGACCTGGCTTGAGCCCTCTCAAGGCGGCCGATATCGGGGTCTCTGGAAGCTGCCGATGCTCGATTCCGACCGGATGAGAAACCTCGGAGAAGCCTGTGGACTTTCGTATTCCATCACTCGATACCGCGTGCGTCTCACCGTGTTCTGGGCCGAGTGGAAAGAAAGAGAGCACGGAGAGGGAAGATGGGTCTTATGGGAAGAACTGGCGAGCCTTCCACTCCCTACTCCGCATCGAAAAGTCTTGGCCATCGCCTTGCCCTCCGGTGGTGCGGTGTCGAAGCCAACGGGAAGCGGATGCATTCCGGGCAAGCCCGCGTAGGCTAAGTTCATCCATTCCGGCTCATTCACCCCGGCTGTGCGGGGGAAGCGGTTGCTCTCCTGTCGCGCTTGCGCTACTCTCCCGAGGATGATGTTGCCGATACAGGACCTTCGCGTTCGCTCCGTCGAGCGCTTGGTCTCTCCTCGCGCTCTCAAGGAAAGCCTCCCCTTGACCGAGACCGCGAACCAGACCGTCTATGAGAGCCGCCTCACCATCCAGCGGATCTTATCGGGGGAGGATAGGCGTTTCTTGATGATCGCCGGTCCCTGCTCGATCCACGATCCGGTGGCCGCTTTGGATTACGCCCGCTCTCTTCGGGAGCTGCAGGATGAACTCGATGGAGAACTCTTCCTTGTGATGAGGGCCTATTTCGAAAAACCCAGGACGACGATCGGTTGGAAGGGGCTCATCAACGATCCCTTCCTGGACGGCTCGTGCAACATCCAGGAAGGACTGCGGCTCGCCAGGAAGCTACTGCTTCAAATCAACGAGATGGGTCTTCCGACCGCGAGCGAATTTCTCGATTCGATCACACCGCAGTATATCGACGATCTGGTCAGTTGGGCGGCCATCGGAGCACGGACGACCGAGTCCCAGCTCCATCGGGAGATGGCGAGCGGGCTCTCCATGCCGGTCGGCTTCAAGAACGGGACCGACGGTTCGCTGCAAATCGCCGTCGATGCTCTCGGCGCCGCGCTCCAACCCCATAGTTTCGTTGGAATCGACCAGGAAGGTTTCACCAGCGTCATTCGGACCTCCGGGAACCCTTGGGGCCATCTGGTTCTGCGGGGCGGGCATAAACGGAGCAACTATGATCCGGAAAGCATCCAGGAAGCTTGCGTTCGGCTTCTCAAAGGCGGGATGCCCCAACGACTCATCGTGGATTGCAGCCATGCGAACTCCGCGAAGCGGCCGGCCGTGCAGGAGACCGTGTTGGGAAGTATCCTCGAGCAGAAGCTCAGGGGAACCCCAGCGATCATTGGGGCGATGCTCGAAAGCTACATATACGAAGGGAGTCAGAAGATTCCCGAAGATCTGACGCAGCTTCGGTATGGGGTCTCGGTCACCGATCCCTGCATGGACTGGAAGACGACCGAGAAGGTGCTTCGTCATAGCAGCCGGCGAATCCGAGAAGCGTTCTCATCCGAATCGTGAATCGGTGCCAACCAGCCTTTCCCGTTCCGAGAGGACTTTTTTTCGAGCCACGATGAACCTGTCGGCCGGACTCGCGGCTCTCCGGCGGCCTCGCGTTTTGTTCCTGATCGGCTTTGCCATCGCCTGCCTCTATGGCCGGGGATCCGAAGAATCTCTTGCGGCTCCGACGCGAAACCGGGAAGTCCCCCCCGCAGCCTGGCATCAGCTGGAACGAGCCGCACGGCATGGAGATGCGGAGGCTCAATATCGATTGGGCGCCACCTATTTGGAGGGCCAGGGTGTGGAGCCCGACCCGAAAAAAGCCGTTGAATGGTACACGCAGGCCGCTCGGAACGGGTCGGCACCCGCCCAGGCCGCTCTAGGATTGCTTTACACCGTTGGTCTCGGCGTCGAACGAGATTTCCATCAGGCCTTTGACTGGAGCCGCCGGGCGGCCGAGCGGGGCGATGCCTTGGGAGAGTGGAGCCTTGGCGTCCTTTATGCTCATGGGTTGGGTGTAGAGCAGGATTATAGTCGAGCAGCCGAGTGGTACCGGAAGGCGGCCGAAGCAGGTCAGGCGGAAGCCCAGTATAGCTTGGGACGCTTGTTCGCCAAAGGCCGCGGGGTAGAGCGGAATCCCGCCACCGCGGCCTTTTGGTATCGGAAAGCCGCCGAGCAGGGGTATGTGCCGGCACTGTTCCGTCTGGGTGTTGCTTACGCTAAAGGAGCGGGTGTCTCTTTGGATTACGGCCAGGCGGCCTTCTGGCTCAAACGAGCGGCCCAAGAGGGCGATCCCTTGGCGCAGTCGGATTTGGCCGTGCTCTATGCCGAAGGGAAGGGTGTCTCGCAGGATCCGAAGGAAGCCGCTGCCTGGTGGCAGAGGGCGGCCGAGCAGGGGGAGGTTAAGGCTCAGGACAACCTGGGTGCCGCCTATGAGGCTGGGCAGGGGGTTCAGTCGGACTTAAGCACTGCGGCCCTCTGGTATCGGAAGGCGGCCGAGCATGGGTATCCGCCTGCAGCACGCCACTTGGCCCGCCTATACGAGGATGGCAGAGGGGTGCCCCGGGACCTGGCAGAAGCGGCTCTCTGGTATCGGAAGGCGGCGGAGATGGGGGATGTCGTCGCGGAGCGCGAGCTTGGGCATCTCTATCTCTCCAATGAGGAGAGCAAGGCCAATCGAGAAGAGGCCGAAGCCTGGCTCGAAAAAGCGGCTGAACAGGGAGACGCCGAGGCCAAGGAAGAGCTCTCGCTCTTGGAAAAGGCCGCAAAGCCCCGCACGCGCTGAAAAGGGAAGGACTCGTGACCAGCCTTTCCCTTGACAGGATGCTCGAACGGTGGCACGGATGTGGAACTTGGCCGGGGTCTTAGCTCAGTTGGTAGAGCGCCTCAATGGCATTGAGGAGGTCAGGGGTTCGAATCCCCTAGGCTCCATTCTTGGTGGCATGGGGTCGGCCTGATTAGCTGAAGAAGCGTCGGGAGGGACGTTACACTAAGTCCGCTCACGCGGGAGCGCTCGTTCCAGCCTGCAAGCTATTCCTCGCACAGCAGCGTCCTCAATTTTCGACGACGTTCTATAGGAAACAGGACAGCGCGGCGCTTGGCTGGCTCTGGCGCCCGTTGCAAGGCTCGGATGACCGATCGCTTCGATCCAGAGCGGGAAGAATTGCCGGAGGCAGCACGGGTCCGCAACAGGAGTAGTCGGTTTTTCGGGAATGGGATTAAGCGGGTTGAGTTTCGTTTCTATGCGGGGCTCAACGACTTCCTGCCGAGAGCCAAGAAGCAACGCTCTTTCCCCCATTCTCTTTTGGGGAATGCATCGGTCAAAGATCTCATCGAGTCCCAAGGGGTCCCCCACACCGAAGTCGACCTAATCCTCGTCGATGGGCGACCAGTCGGCTTCTCCCATCCCGTCCAACACGGCGACCGGATCAGCATCTACCCCAAGTTCGAGTCGATCGAGATCGCCTCGCTTGCTCTCCTGCGCCCCAGGCCGGTGCAAGAGCCACGCTTCGTGCTCGACGTTCATCTGGGCCGGCTGGCGCGCTACCTGCGCCTGTTGGGATTCGATTGCTTTTACCGGAACGATCTTGTGGACGAAGAACTCGTGAAAATAGCCTCTGCCGACCAGAGAATCCTGCTCACCCGCGATACGGGTCTTCTCATGCGAGCCGCCGTGACCCATGGCTATTGGCTGCGGGAGATCGAGATTCATCGGCAGGTTCTGGAGGTGATCCGCCGCTTCGATCTCTCCAGGCGGGTTGCCCCCTTTACCCGCTGCCTTCTTTGCAACGGCCGTCTCCAGCCGACGGAAAAACGGGAGATCGCCGACCAGCTACCACAGAGAGTCGCGAACGCATTCGAGAAGTTTGTCCGCTGCGCGGAGTGTGGGAAGATTTATTGGAAGGGATCCCACTACGACCGCATGGCACGTTTTGTGACGAGGCTTTATCTGGACGGGAAGGAAGCGCCCAACGCGGGAGATGGTCGTGATTGAGTGGAGATCCGGGAATTTGCGAAACATCGGAGCTAATCGGCGGGCTTCTCTTTGTCCATGCCAAGCAGGGCGTAGGCTTCTCGGTAGGCGAGCATGGTCTCCTCACGGAAACAGACGAGAAAGACCTTTTCCGGAAGCCGATTGCTGTCGAGGAAGGTGGCGATCTCCCTTGTGGCGATGCGGGCTGCCCGGTCGACCGGAAAGCGGTAGGCCCCGGTGCTGATCGCTGGAAAGGCGACGGAACGGGCGGGTAGCGCGACAGCGAGACGAAGTGCTTCCCGGTAGCAACTGGCCAGAAGACCATCTTCTCCATATCCCCCGCCTCGCCAGAATGGCCCAACGGCATGAATCACCCACTTGGCGGGAAGGCGAAATCCCTTCGTGACCTTTGCCTTTCCTACCGGGCAACCCCCGAGAGCGCGACATTGCTCCAACAACTCGGGACCTGCGGCATGGTGAATTGCGCCGTCGACTCCGCCTCCGCCAAGCAAGCTTGAATTCGCGGCGTTGACAACGGCATCAACGGGAAGGCGGGTGATATCGCCCAAAAGAATTTCAATCCGGCCAGGCGGGGAGGGCATGATCGGACGAACTCACTAAATGTCGGAAGACGCTTCCTTACACGAGCTGCTCCTCAAAGGCGAGTCCACATTCCGGTGATTGGGGGTTTTTTCTTGGAATCTCTCCAGTCGAAGCCAGGAACGGGAACGATCCCCCGCTAGCTGCTTTTTCGATCCGCCGTGGAGGTGACCGAGGCCGAAATGCAGGATAGTGTCCGATTTTTTGAGTGGGGTTCGCTTTTTCGGTATTTTCTTAAACTACACTCAGGCTCATGGCGGGTTTCTGGAACCCCGGCGGATGCCCCGAAATGGTGCGATGGTGGAGGTTGGGGGATTCGAACCCCCGACCTTCTCATTGCGAACGAGACGCTCTACCAACTGAGCTAAACCCCCAACGGACTGCCGCAAAATCTACAAAAGAAATAGGCGCTTGGAAACCGCAATTTCGCGCGCTGTCCGCCCGGCGGCCTGCCGAGACGCAGGACCAGCCCCATAAAGAGGGAGAAGCGGTTCCCGGAACCTGCTTTCCGCCGGCCCGCCCGTTGCACCATTCCCAGGATGGGGGCTTCGGGGCAAGACGAGCCGATTGCTAATGCGTCTCTTTCGGACGGAGCAGGGGAAAGAAGATCACGTCGCGAATCGATTCGCTGCCGGTAAGAAGCATCGCCAGCCGATCGATCCCGAGGCCGATACCTCCGGCGGGCGGCATCCCGTACTCAAGCGCCAAGAGGAACTCCTCGTCGACCTTCTGCTGCTCCTCACCCGCTTGATGTTCCAGGCGTCCCCTTTGCGCGATCGGATCGTTGAGTTCGCTATAGCCGGGGGCGATCTCTTGGCCGCCGATAATGAGCTCGAAGACATCGACTACGGAGGAATCTTCCCGAGATTGGCGCGCAAGGGGCACCATTTGCGTGGGAAGGTGGGTTACGAAGAGCGGGCCGGCGGTACGGGCCTCGACCAGCTTTTCGAAGGTGTGCCGGGTGACGTCGATCTCCTCGGCATTCGGCAAAAGCTCGACGCCAAGCCCTTCGGCAAGGTTGCGCCGCTCTTCCGGGGCGAGCGAGAACCAGTCCTTCCCCGTCGCCTCTTGCAGGCACTGGTCGAATCTCTTTCTGGGCCAGGGAGGGGATAGATCGATCGAGGGGAAGGCTAGCGCCGGAGAAGAGAGATGGAAGCCGCCGCGAACCACCTCGGCCAGATGGCAGATGAGCGACTCGAGAAGCTCTGCCATCTGCGAGAAGTCCGCATAAGCCCAATAGGCTTCGAGCATTGTGAACTCGGGATTGTGCTTGCGGGAGAGGCCCTCGTTGCGAAAGTTCCGATTGAGTTCGAAGATACGCTCGAAGCCTCCGACCAGAAGCCTCTTGAGGTAGAGTTCCGGTGCGATGCGGAGGTAGAGCGGGATGCCGAGGGCCTCGTGGAAAGTCGAAAAGGGCATGGCTGCGGCTCCGCCGGGAATGGGCTGCATCATCGGAGTTTCGACTTCGAGGAACCCGCGCTCCTCGAGGAAGCGGCGAATCTCGCGGACGATCCGGATCCGCTTGTGGAAGATCTCTCGAACCTCGGGATTGGCGATAAGGTCGAGATAGCGCTGTCGGTAGCGGGCCTCCACGTCGTGGAGGCCATGCCACTTCGAGGGGAGAGGGCGGAGCGACTTGGAAAGAAGCGTGCAGTGGAGGACCCTTAAGGTCTTTTCGCCGGTCTTCGTCTGGAAGCATTCTCCTTCAACCCCAACGATGTCTCCCAAGTCGAGGAGCTTAAGATCGGCGAATCGGTCCCCCAGCGATTGGAGATTGGCGTAAATCTGCATCTTGCCGCTCGAGTCCTGAATGTGGGCAAAGACGCTTTTGCCCATCTCGCGGATGGAGAGAAGCCGCCCCGCCAGCTTCGCCTGCTTCCCCTCGGCAAAGACGGAGAGTAGCTCGGCGACGGACATGGTGCCGGGAAAGGCGGCGCCGAAGGGGTCCACGCCGCGGGCCCGCCAAGCGGCCAGCTTTTCTCGCCGGAGGCGGAGGAGATCTTCAGTTCCTTCGTTCGCGCTCATGCTGGGGGCGACGCCTGCTTGGCGCCTCGGTAGCTACACCGGACCCGCGGCGTTTCGCAAATCGTGATCCGGGCAAGTCCTGGGAGAAGTGGATCGAGCCTATCCCAAAACCAGCGGGCCATCGATTCGATGGTCGGATTTTCTAGGCCGGGAATCTCGTTGAGGAGATGATGATCCAACTGTTCCAGGAGGGGTTCGACGGCGCGCGATATCCGGGCATGGTCATAGAGAATGCCTGTCGTGGGGTCGACTTCGCCCTCGACCGTCACACGCACCTCGAAACTATGGCCGTGGAGGCGGCGGCACTTGTGGCCTTCCGGAAACCCGGGAAGCTGCTGAGCCGCCTCGAAAGTAAAATCCTTTTCAAGCGTTACGTGCATAGAGCGTAGGCCACCTTCTCCATATGGGCGGAAGCCTGCGTGCGTGCAAGCGGCCATTTCGCACAAATTTCATGCGCGCACGCGCCGCAGAAGACTGTGGATGCAAGTTCGGCACCGTTTGTGCGCCGGAGGTGCACATGATGGGCATATTGCCAGGATGGAAAAACCAAGCCGAACGAAGCAGTCATGCCCCTTCCGCCGGCCGCAGGAGAAAGCTTGGAAAAGGTGGCCACGCAGCCCACGGACGACCTGTTTCTAGCACACGCTCCGTCCCGGCGACGGGGTCCTCAAGGCGGGTTGCCGTCGATTCGAGGGAGAGCATTCGCCTGCGGCAATGTAGGGGAAAGATCGGATGAGCCCATCGGCGCCGAGTCGAAAGCGAAAGATGCGCATCGCCAGTTCCCTTTTTTCGCGCTAAGCTTCGCCTGCAAAATGCGATTCCAGCCTCTTGGGAAAACCGGACTGCTCGTCTTCCCGCTTGGCTTGGGAGCCGCCGAGATGGGCTTTGTGGGAATGGACCAGGCGGCGGCCACCGAGCTGCTCCACTTTGCCATCGATCACGGGATCAACGTGATCGACACCGCGGCGGGCTACGGAGCCTCCGAGGAGCGGATCGGCGCGGCGCTTGGCCCGCGGCGACGGCAGTGCGTGCTCGTCTCGAAATGCGGTTGGGCGGGGGAGGGAGAAGGGGGCCCGGAATCCTGGACGGCTGAACACATTGCGCGCTCCATCGAACGGTCGCTGCGGCGACTGCGAACCGATCATATCGATCTCATGCTGCTCCACTCGTGCGACCGTCCGGTTCTTGAGCGCGGCGAAGCTCTGGCCGCATTACGAAGGGCTCAGGAGGCGGGGAAGGTCCGGTACATCGGCTATTCGGGGGATGGCGAGGCTGCTGAGTTCGCCTGCCGGCTGCCGGAAGTATCAGCAATCGAGATCAGCGTGAGCTTCTGCGACCAGGCGAACCTCGAAACGGTCTTGCCCGCCGCTCGAGCGGCCCAGATCGGAGTATTGGCCAAACGATCGCTGGCGAATGGAGCTTGGCGTTCAGTGGAGGAAGTTCACCCCGCCTATCGGGAGTACGTGCGCCCCTACGCCGACCGCTTCCGGGCGATGGGGGTCGAACTCGCCAAATTGGGGGCCAAGGAGATGGGATGGGCCGAAGCGGCCCTGCGGTTTGTGCTGGCCCAGCCGGGAGTTCACGTCGCCTTGGCAGGAAGCGCCCGTTTCGAGCATCTTTTCGAGAATTTGGAGGCGGTCCGGCGGGGTCCCTTGCCGCACGAGATGGTGACCCGGCTGCGTCATGCTTTCGCCGAGGCGGAGAGCCGGTCGGGAAAAAGGTGGCAAGCATTGCGATGAAGGAGAAAGGAACCGATTGGATCGAAGCGACTCCGCTGAATCGGAACTCTCTGGCCGTCCGAGTGGTTCCCAACGCTCGAAAGACCGAGATTGCGGGATATGTGGACGGGGTCGTGCGGGTGCGGCTGCGTGCCCCGGCGCTCGAGGGGCGAGCCAACGAGGAGCTCATTTGCTTGCTCGCCAAAGTGTTCGGCACACGGAGATCGCAGGTCGTGCTGGTGCGTGGAGCCAAATCACGCGAGAAGCGGTTCCAAATTCAGGGCTGGGAGGGAAATGGAGAGTCCGCCGGGGTCTGGGTGGCGCGCTGGGCGCAGCGGACAGCCGGTCCAAGAGGCAAGTCCCAATGATCCAGCAGGAATGGCGGCGCGTACGGTACCCCGCCGGCATCGGGGCTCTTCTTCTGATCGGCTGGAGTTCTCTGCTCGGCGCTGTTGAAGCGGCGGAAGGCCCACTGATCACCAATCCGCCCATCATCGTCGCCTTCCCCGTGGAGGATGGCTCCGACGGAGTCCATTTTCGATATCCCGTCGCCATCAACGAGCAGATCGTGGTCCATCCAAAAGAGAAGCTTCGGACTCTCTATGTGAAACCCGAGCTCGAGGAAAAGGTCGAAGAGGAGCAGAAGAACGCCGAGCATAAGGCGGCGGCCTACTCGCGGAAGCCGACGCCCGATCCGCTCAGCGAAACGCCGGCGGAGCGCGCCCTGAAAAAGTTCACCCGCACGGTCTGGCCTTCCAAGACGACATTTCTTCAGGCGCTCGAAGTGCTAAACGGCGCCGATCTGCGGCTGATTTATGAGCGGGTGGAAGAGGACAAGATTTGCGACGAGCCGGTGAGCCTGCCGGCAGGCCTCTTGTTGGCTGCGGTCGATGGGCGCATTACGGTCTTGGCTGTTCAGGCCGGCGAAAAAGGCGAGCGGGGAGGCTTTCAGCCGGAGGATCGCATCATTACCATTCGCGGGCAGCCCTTTGTTGGGACGCTCGAGGAGTTCCTGGAACTCTACAGGAGGGCCAATCTCGGGAGAAAATCCGGCGAAAGCGAGGAACTCCGCTTCACGGTCTACCGAGCGGGAAACGCGGAGCCGGTCTCCGTTTCCCTTCCGCTTCCCCCCAGCCTCCAACAGAGCCTCTTGGACGTTTCGTCGGAAACGGAGCATGGACATTCGAATTAGCGGCCATGTCCTTTCTGCCAACCGGGAGAGCAAGCTTGTGAGAAATGGCTGGTACCCTAGAGGCGGGGCAACAGGAGAGTTTTCGATGGAGTTTTTGGAAGGGATGGGTAAAAAGACCGACGGCAGCCCGGAACGAACGAAAAGGAAGGGACACTGGTGATCAAGTTCTTTTTGGGAATTGCGTTGATCGGCAGTTTGGCGACCGCGGTGCTCGGATTTTTGGTGGCAAACCAGCGAAACAGCTATCGCCGGGAGTACGAAAAAACCGCCGCGCATCTCAAAGCCGTGACCGAGCAGGCCGAAGAGAGCAAGGTTTTGGCGGCCGAGGCTCAAAAGAAGTACGAGGAGGCACGCGCCAAGATAGCCGAGGCCACCGAAAAGTTGGCCCAGGCGGAAAATCAGGTGGGCAGTGGAGACAGCCGGCTCGAGGAGGCGGAGAAGCGCGCCAAGGATGCCGAGCAACGGGCGCAGCAGGAGAAGGCGGAAATCGAAGAACTAGGGAGCAAGCTCGAGTCGGAGAAAGCCGCGAGCGAAGCGGCAACCGCCAAGGTCGAAAGCCTGCTCAAGGAGAAGCAGGCGTTAGAGGAAAACCTCTCCAAGCTGAGCTCGGAGGTCGGACGGATGCGCGAGGTTTCCCCCTCGATCGCCCGGGCGGCGTCAATGCGCTCGGGAATTCGGGGCAAGGTCGTATCGGTCAATCGCAATTGGAATTTCGTGGTCTTGAATGTCGGCGAAAAGGATGGCTTGGTGGAAAACGGTCAGCTTAACGTCTTTCGAAGCGGCCAACCGGTCGGCAAGGTAAAAATCGTCTCGACCGAGGCAAACACGGCGGTGGCCGACGTGGAGGCCGGAACCGGCCAAGGAGGGATTCAGCCTGGAGACGATGTGTTGAATTAACCTTCGAGCTCTGGCATTTTCGGAGGATGTCGTCTGAACGGTCCGGGCGACTGTACGGATTGGAAAAGAGGAGAGTATCGTCCGTCTTGGAACTGGAGAAAGATGCGGAAGATGAGGACAAATGCCAAGTTCGGTTTAATTCTGGCCGCCGGAGCGATCTTGCTTGGAGGGTGCGCTTCCTCCAACAACCAGTCGTCGGCGCAGAAGCAGGCGGCAAAACAGGGGAAACAGGTATCCGACCTCCCGTGGAATCGGCCTCCGTCCTGGCAGCAGGCCGGAGCGGCGGGAGCCTACTTGGGAGGAATGGGGACCACCCCCGGAGCTCCTTATTAAGCCCTTGTTAAGAAAGCGGCTTATCAACGGAAATTTGGCACGCAGGCAAGCCTAGAAAGAAGGCGGTTCGATGTCGGCGGACCAAGGTTTCCACCTGCGTTGCGCGGAAAACTCCGCTGCGGCTGGCGCCAGGACGCCGTGCGTTTCGTTGAATTCGGGGAGCATTTCTTCGCTCCTCCCTCAGCAGAAAGCCTGCGAGATGCGCGGGCTATACCCCTCGGGTACCGGGATCCCAGATGAACTTGTGGAGCTGGAAGCCCAGGCGAACGGGCAGGCGATCGCGGAGCAGCCAGCTCGCCAATGTTTCCAAGGATAGCTCGCCATACACCGGAGAGAAGTGGATGGCTCGGACCAGCTTTGCCCACGGAGCCTGGCGGACCCGATCTCGGGCCCACCGGTAGTCGAGTTCCGTGCCGATGACAAACTTCACCTCGTCCCGCGACCCCAGTAGGTCGAGGTTTGCGGCAAGATTGCGGGAGGATTCCCCGCTCGATGGACACTTGTAATCGACGATGCGATGGACGCGCGGATCGATTCCGGCAATCGAGTGCGCTCCGCTGGTTTCTAGGAGGACGGTGTAGCCCGCATCGGAGAGACGTCGGAGAAGAAGACGGCTATGTTTCTGGAGAAGGGGTTCCCCGCCAGTCACTTCGACGAGCTCGCAGCCGAATCGCTCGACCTCCTGCAATAGATGGCTCAGTGGCGCTCGCTTCCCTTCGAAAAACGCATATTGGGTGTCGCACCAGTGACAGCGGAGGTCGCATCCCGTCAGCCGGATAAAGACACATGGCTCCCCGGCAAATGTGCTCTCTCCCTGGATGCTCTGGAAAATCTCATTGACTACAACTGCCGGCTCTTGGCGTGCTGTATCAGTAGAGGAGCCCCCCATGGGTTAGATCTCCAGCTGGCTCAATCTCTTACGAGGGAATCCGACCTTGGAGGTCGGCGGGTTGGAAGGGGCCGGGTTCGGCGAGGAGCGCGCGCGCCGCATCGACTTGGCCCCAGACATTCCAGAGGAGGACTCCGCGAACTCTCCGGCGGTCCAAATAATAGATGACCCCGGTACGGAATCGTTCCTTCCAGTCGCAGAAGACCTCCAGACGGTTGTCGATCAGTCCGACGGCTTCGTAACCAAGGTCGAAGAGATCGGAATAAAAATAAGGAATGTGATCGTATTTTTCCTCTCTACCAGCCATGTTCCTACCGGCCAGGATGCCCATATGACGGGCGTTGTCTTCGTGCTCGAAGCGAACCCGCTGCCCCAGCGCGGGATTAAAGAAGGCCGCCACGTCTCCCGCCGCGTAGACATCGGGGTGAGCCGTGCGGAGAAACTCGTCGACGATAATGCCGTTTTCGACCGCTAGGCGGGCTTGCTTGGCCAGTCCGACGTTGGGGGATATGCCGATGCCCGCGACGAGGGCGTTGACCGAGAGAGTCCCTTGGCCGAGCCGGATGGTCAGGAGACCTTCCTGCTCTTCCGCGGCCGAGACCGTCTGCCGAGCGAGCACCTCCACTCCCTTCTGGTGGTAATAGTCGTTGAGGAAAACGCAAAGTTCCTCCGGAAAGATCCTGCCGCCAATTCCGGTCTCCGCGAAGAGGAGGGTCACGCGTTTGCCGTTCAGGGCGAGCGCGGCAGCGATCTCCGAGCCGATAAAGCCTCCTCCCAGTACGCAGATCCGCTCCTCCGATTCGCTCCAGGAGCGCAGCTTCCGATAGTCCGCCAGCGTCCGGAAATAGAGGATCCTCTGGCTGATCGTCGGAAGACGGCGTGCATCTCCTCCTGTCGCCAAGAGAAGCTTATCGAACGAGAAAGTCGCGCCCTCCGAGGCCGTGACCGTTTTCGACGGGAGGTCTAGAGCGAGTGCAGTACACTGGCGATGGAAAACCACTCCCGCCTCGGGCGTGTGACACCAGATGGAGTCGAGGGACTCCCCCTTCCAGAGCCCTTTGGAGAGAGGTGGGCGATTGTAGGGGAGATCCGGCTCCGTCGTCAGCACTCCGATAGATCCATCCGGGTCGATTTCCCGGATGCCGCGGACGGCGGCATCGGCCGTCATCCCGCCGCCGACAATCAGGTAGGTATATTTTTGCATAGAGAAAATCAAGGCGTGTAGTCGAGGAGCCGCAGTCGCTTACTAACATCTTAGCCTCTTTTTCCGGCAGGTCTAGCTCTAGCAAATGGGGCTGTTCAGGATGGGGAGATAGAACGCGGAAGCGAATCGTGCTCATGGGTGGTTTCGCCGCTCAAGATGGAGAAGGGCTGGATCCAGGCTTCCGACCCGAAGAAGAGCCGGGCGCGGGCCACGAGCTCCGGGCTGGGAAGGTTTTCCCAGAGACCGAAGATCGAGCTTCCACTTCCGCTCATTAGGGCGAGATGGGCTCCCGCCTCCTTTTGGAGCCAGGTTTGGGCGGAGGCGATCCAGAGATACTTTTCGAAGACGGCGGGCTCCAGATCATTTCGGACGGGGCCCCAGGGCGGAATCCCTTGCTCTTTTCCTGGGCGAGGTCTTCGGGCGTAGGCTTGGTAGGCCCATGGAGTGGGAACGGGAAAGCCAGGAAAGAGCAAGAGCCCATGCCGCGGGCCGGACCAGGGCTCGGGAGAGACGATCTCTCCCCGACCGTAGCAACGCGCCGGCTTCCGGACGAGAAAGAAAGGAACGTCGCTGCCCAAGGAGGCCGCCAGCGGCTGGAGGGCGTCTCGGGAAGCAGGATAACCGAGAAGGCTACGGAGGGCCAAGAGCGTGGCGGCGGCATCGCTGCTGCCTCCGCCCAAGCCGGCTCCTGCGGGAAGCCTCTTTTCGAGAGAGATCGTCAGGCCGCAAGGGACGCCGAAGGAGTCGGCGAAGAGGCGTGCAGCCCGGCAGACTAGATTCTCTTCTCCGGATGGGACACGCGGATCCTCGCAGTGGAAGGAGAACTCTTGTCCGGGACCAGCGGTGACGCGGAGTCGATCGCCGAGCGAGACCGGCGCCATCCGTGTCGTGAGCTCGTGAAAGCCATCAGAGCGTCGGCCGAGAATGCGGAGGTCGAGGTTGATTTTTGCCGGGGCGAAGAGTTCAATTGTCTTCGAAGTGTCCTCCCTGCCCTTAGCGGATGGGCTCATTGTAGCCTTGGATCTTTCCGAGGTGGAGACCGCGCTCTTTCTGGCGCGTCGACTGCGCGAGCATGTCAATTGGTTCAAGGTGGGAAGTCAACTCTTCTTGCGCGGCGGACCAAAAGTCGTGCAGGAGCTTCGTTCTCTAGGCGCCCAAGTCTTTCTGGATCTGAAGTTTCACGACATCCCTGCCACGGTCGAGCGGGCCGTCCGAGCTTGCGTGGAGATGGATGTGGGCTATCTGACCGTGCATGCCCTTGGGGGACGAAGAATGCTGACCGCTGCCGCGGAGGCGGCTGCGGGCAGTAAGACCAGGATCCTCGCGGTGACCGTGCTGACAAGCTTGGAAGAGGAGGATCTCTCGGATATCGGTCTTGCCGGAAACCCTGCCGAATGTGTCTCTTCCCTTGCGGCGCTCGCCGGCGAGTGCGGCATTCACGGCATCGTCTGCTCCGCCCGCGACCTTTCCTCGCTGCGGAAAGCAGGCATCCGGCCGGAAGTGGTCGTGACTCCGGGGATCCGGCTTACGCCTCGGAAGGGGGATGACCAGCGGCGCACCGTCTCCCCTCAGGAGGCGTTCGCCCTCGGAGCGACTCACATCGTGGTCGGCCGTCCGGTGCTCGAAGCGGCGGATCCGGTCAAGTTGGTGCGAAACTTGCTTCGGAAGAACAATGACCCTGCTGAGGCTGGAGATTTCAGCAATTAGGCATCCGAGGATCGCCTCTAGGGACGGAGAAATGGCCGGCGGACCCGTTTGTCGTCGGATCGGCCTGGGGAGATGCGGCAGGGAGAGAATGCCAGCCACAAGGAGCAGGGAGCTCTCCAAGCTCATCTTGCCATCCGCAGGAGAAATCCCGGAAGAGCGCCGGCTGAGAGGCCGATTTGCGGAGTAAAGCACATGCGCCTATTGTTGAAAGCATGGCGAGAAAAGAAAAAGGATTCGGAGGGGACGCTCCTATGGCATTCGAAAACCTAGAATCGGCTTCCGCCTTGCAGGTCGTCGACCTGATCGGACAATCCCTCTCCTTCGACGCGGTCTCGAGGGAGGCCTTCTTCTATCTTCGGCGCAGAGTCGCCGAGCTGGAGGAGACGAACGAACAGGCTCGCCAGACCCTGGAAAAGCTCAATGAGGCGGTGGAAAAGCTCTCAGCCCCGGCGAATCGGGTCGGCACCCTTCTCGGCCTGCCGAAGAAGGAGATCGCCCTAGTGGTGCAGGGAGGTACCGAGTTCTATTGCAAGATCGACCCGCGGCTTGGTCATGAGACGCTCTTGATCGGAACAAGGGTGTTGCTTAACGAGGCGTTTGCCGTCGTCGGCGATCTCGGCTTCGACTTTTCCGGCCCGGTGGTCAAGGTTCTCGACGTCTTGCCGGACAATCGGCTTCGCGTGGGCCATGAAGGAGTGGGAGGAAGCTTCGTGGTGATGCGCTCGACCCCGCTCGCCAAAGAGCGGATCAAGACGGGTCTCGAAATCCGGGTCGATGGTTCCTCCCGGGTTGCACTCGAGGTCGTGGCGGTCTCGAAGACCAAGCACCGTCTGCTCGATCAGGTTCCGGAACTTCCGTGGGAGAGGGTCGGGGGGCAGAAAGAAGCGGTGGGTGCTATCCGGGATGCGGTAGAACTGCCTTTCCTCTATGCGGACCTCTTCGCCAAGTATCACCATCACGTTCCGAAGGGATTTCTGCTTCATGGGCCGCCGGGGTGCGGGAAGACGCTCTTGGGAAAAGCAACCGCCTATAATCTGACTCGCAAGCTTCGAGAAGAGACGGGAGAGGAGCGGAAGGAGTTTTTCCTCCATGTAAAGGGCCCGGAGATTCTTAACATGTGGGTCGGGGAATCGGAACGGCAGGTGCGGGACCTTTTCGAGCAGGCCCGGGAGCTTGCTCGGGAAGGGTACCTCCCCTTCATCTTCATCGACGAGGCGGAATCGATTTTGGGCACCCGGCGGGCCGGGCGGTTCAACAGCATCCTCAACACGCTCGTTCCCATGTTCTGCGCCGAGATGGACGGTATCGAGTCGATGAGGGAGGTGGTGACCATTCTCGCCTCCAATCGGGCGGACCTGATCGATCCGGCTATTCTTCGGCCGGGCCGAATCGACCGGAAGATCAAGGTCAATCGGCCGGATCGTGCGGGCTCGGCCGAAATCTACCGGATCTACCTTGAGGAAGATCTCCCCTATGCCCCGGCTCTTCTGGCCGAGGCGGGCGAGGATCGAGCAAAGGCGATCGACATCCTGATTAAGGGAGTGCTGGACGCCCAGTTCGCTCGGACGGAGCAGAACCGCTTCCTCGAAGTTACTTTCCGGAGCGGGAGAAAGGAATATCTCTATCGGGGCGACCTCATCAGCGGCGCGATCATTGCCTCGATTGTCGAGAGGGCCAAGGAGCTGGCGGTCAAGCGGGCGATCTCCGATCCCTCGAATCATGGCTTGCGGTTGGAGGATCTTTTGACAGCGCTCGAGATCGAGTATCTTGAGAATGACATCTTCCCACCGTCCGATATCACGGAGGACTGGTTGAAGCTCGTGGACTACGATCCACAGAATGTGGTTCGGCTGGCCCCCGTGCTCCGGAGGGAGGAAGCGACGGTGCGTCAGGTCGTCTGAGCGATTGGGAAAAAAGAAACCGGAGGAGAGCACGGCACCATGGACAAGCAGAGACCGATTCCGGCGTGGCCGATCTATTTTGGATTGGAAACCGAATTCGGGATTGCGGTTCGGGAGAACGCGGAGATCGATGTGGTCGAGGAGTCGATCCATCTGGTGCGGGCCGCCGCTCAGCTCGGCAGCCCAAATCTCTGGGACTATACCCGCGAAGATCCCCACCGCGATGCGCGCGGCTTCCGGGCGAAGGAGCTGCGGCAGGACGGGGATGAGGCGAACTTCTTTTCCCAAGATCGCCAGAGACCCTATAGTTTCGAGGAGATCAAGAGCGACTTCGTCCTGCGGAACGGCGCGCGTTTTTATAACGATCACACCCATCCGGAATATTCGACTCCGGAATGCTCCACTCTGCTGGAGCTGGTGGCGCAGGACAAGGCGGGCGAAAGGATCCTGGAGGAGTGCGCTCGGGCGGCGAGTCGGAAGCGCAACCACACGATCTGCCTTTACAAGAACAACACCGACTTCGCCGGACACAGCTACGGCTGCCACGAGAACTATCTGATTCCGCGAATGATTCCCTGGGACCGGATCGTCGAGGGGATGATGGCATTCCTGGTCACGCGGCAGATCTTCGGCGGTGCGGGGAAGCTGGGCTGGGAGAAGGAGGACCAGAGCATGGTCGGAGGTTTTCAGATCTCCCAGCGAGCCGATTTCTTTACGGAGCTTGTGGGCATCGACACCATGAACCGGCGCCCTCTCATCAATACCCGGGACGAGCCCCACGCCAACCCCAAGCTCTACCGTCGCTTTCATGTCATCGTGGGCGACTCCAACCTCTCGGAGTATGCCACCTGGTTGAAGGTAGGCACGACGGCCTTGGTGTTGGAGGCGCTCCAGTACGACCGGGTGCCGCGCCGCTTCTTCCTGGCGGATCCGCTCTATGCCCATAGGAGCATCTCTCGGGACTGGACGAATCGCTGGGAAGTCGATCTCGCCCACGCGGGTTCGACGACCGCCGCCCAGCTCCAGAACGACTACGCCGACTGGGTCGGCCGCTACGTGGACCTTGAGCATCCCGAAAAGCGGGCGGTTTGGAAGAGCTGGAAGGAGACCGTGGAGCTTCTGCAGACGGATGCAAATGCGTTGCGCGATCGGCTTGACTGGGTCGCAAAGCGGTCCATCCTGGAGACCTTTCGCGAGGAGCAGAAGCTTCCGTGGGATGATCCGTGGCTCCAAAGTCTCGACCTGGAATACCACCTGATGGACCGGGAGCGGGGTCTCTATTACGCTTTGGAATCGGCCGGCCAGATCTGCCGGATCTCCCGGGAAGAGGACATCTATCGGGCGATCCAGCAGCCCCCCAATGCCTCCCGAGCCTATATCCGGGGCAAGTGCATCCAGAAGTTTGCCCGGGACTTGATCAACGTTCAGTGGGACTACATCGCCTTCTGCTGGAAAGGGCAGACCTATCGGGTCGAGCTCTCCTCGGCCTTTCCGGGTGTAGATTTGGAGCACTACTGTGATGTCATCGATCGGGCGCAGTTCGTTTCCGATATGATCGAGGGGTTGAAGCTGGAGCCGATTAGCGGCTAGAATTTAATTAAACCCAGGAGGGCTATGTTGATGCCAGAACAAGTACGGAAGACGCAACCGGTTGGACCCGGCCCGGGGCCGGGAGGAGATGGGCCAGGCCCGAGGGCGCCTAGAGTGGATCGCCCGAACACCGAAGAAATCCTTAAGCGGATGCGCAAGGTCGATCCGGATCAGGCGAAGCGCTATCGCCAGCGGACCGGGGAGTAGCTAGGTGGAGACCATAAGCGTCTCGTCCGGGGCGCAGACGGGCGATTTTTTCGCAGTGCTCCGATCGAGGAATCTTCTATTCCCGGAAGGAAAGCAGGCGATGGCCGGGGCGGGTTCGCTCGCCGCTTCGGAATCGACGACGGTCCTCAGCTTCCACTATAGGGATGGGGTGATCGTGGCGGGAGATCGGCGAGCCACGACGGGGCATACGGTCATTCACGATCGAGCCGAGAAGGTTATCGAGATCGACCGGTTCACGGTAATGGCGATCGCAGGCGCTCCCGGGACCGCGTACGAGATCGCTCGAGTTCTCCAGCACTCCTTCGAGTACTACCGGCGGAGCCAGCTTCAACCCTTGTCGCTGGACGCCAAGGTGCGAATGGTCGGAAAGCTTCTCAAGGAGAACTTGGCCTTGACGCTTCAAGGAGTGGGGGTCGTGGTTCCCCTTCTCGGCCTGGTCGACCCTCTGGGAAAGGGGAGTCCAAAGATCTTTTTTTATGACGCCCTGGGCGCGCAATTCGAAGCCGTCGATTTCGCTGTTTCGGGCTCCGGAGCGCCCGCCGCTCGCAGCGTCCTTCAGTATCTCAACCGATGGAGCGGATCACCCCCGGCGCAACGCACGGAAGACGAGGCGATCGCGCTGGCTTTGCAACTTTTGGACGTAGCGGCGGAATCCGACACCGCCACGGGGGGCATCGATCGGAGGACGCGGATCTATCCCCAGGTGAAGGTCATTCGAAAAGCCGGAGTTCGGTCGATTGCCGACGAGCAACTGAGCCGCCTGCTCCCGACGGCGGCATAGGGTCTTTCACAAGGCTTTTCTTAAGAGATGCTGGATTCGTTCCAGCGGAAGAAGGCGAGGAACGTGCGCTGCCGCCGCTGGCAGCAACGGGGGTCACGAATGCCGGAAGGGGCATGTCTCGTCAGCCGGGAGGCGACGGATACTCATTTGCATTGAACTATGCCACGGTGCTGGTAGGCTTGCGACTTCCGTTTCCCTTCCGTCAAAGACCGTTCGGGCTTCGCCGAGATTTGGGGGGAGGGGAACCAGAGCTGCGAGAAAGAGGGCAAGCGTGATCGAGGAACCTTATCGGTGGTTGGAAGCGGTCCAGAATCGGCGCGAGTACATCGAGGATCAGCTTCGAGGGGCCGCACCCGTTGTCGCCGTTAGCGGAGAGCCGGGCATCCTCCTGCTCGCCGGCAAGGCGTCCACTCCGAAGATTTGCGAGATCTACGACCATTTGGCCCTGG
Organism: Methylacidiphilaceae bacterium; assembly: GCA_050179015.1. Taxonomy (GTDB): domain Bacteria; phylum Verrucomicrobiota; class Verrucomicrobiia; order Methylacidiphilales; family Methylacidiphilaceae; genus Methylacidimicrobium. Next base: position 61,542 of record JBFXFN010000004.1, read on the forward strand.
GAGCGGTGGGCCATCCCGCCGACTTGGAAAAGATCCGCCAAACCGCGATCGAGGCGGCTCATGTCGAAGGATTTTCGCGGTCCCGGGCCGACGTGAGCGCACGGAGGATCGTTAGCTATGGGTTGGCCGGCGCCTTGAAAAGCGCCTTCGAGCAGATCTTTGCCGCTCCCCTGCTCTTTCGTGGAGTTCTCGTGGAGCTAGGGGGATCCCCTGCCGGGGACCAGGGATGGATTCTCGAATATGACGGGGGTTACGCCGGGGTGGAACTCGAGCAGTTGCGGCGCGGGGTTCTAATCGGCGCGCGACAAGACCTCTTCTCGCTCTGGCAAAAAGAGAGCCGGGGCTCGCCCTTCACTTCGGGCAAAAGCTGGAAGGAGCTGGCGCAGCACGCGCTGCGCGTGCTCGGCTGGGCGGCTCAGGAGGACGCGGAAAAGCGCGTCCCATGGACGCAATTCACGCCGCGCGAGCAATGGACCGAAGCCGAGTTGAGCGGCCGATTCGAAGTGGGCGCACTCTCCCGAGAAGCAGCTTCCGGCGGCGGACCGGCTTTTTTTGTGCCGGAAGCCCGGCAGCTTGGATGGACGGCAGAAAAGGAGTAGGAGATGCGCAGGATTGCAGGCCTCGAAACCGAATATGGCTGTCTCTCCCAGCGAGCCATGGATAGTCCGCCGGTACCCGAGCGGGTTCGAGACTATCTCTTCTTTCGAGAGCGGATCGGTCTCATCGATGTCCACGACCGGGATTATGACGAACCTGCGGGGAACGGAGGGTTTCTTTTCAACGGCGGGCGGCTCTATCTCGATATGGGACATATCGAGTATTGCACCGCTGAATGCCTCTTTCTGGAAGATCTGCTCGCTTCCGATCGAGCGGGCGAGAAGCTGCTGCAGCAGGCCCTGACCAACCTGGGTATCGCCGCGGAAGCGTCGTTCATCAAGAACAATATCGATCACTACACGGGCGCAACCTTCGGCTGCCACGAGAATTACCTCCTCCACCGAGAGGCCCCGCTTTCGCAAGGCAACGTCGATGCCCTGCTCGCCTTTTTGGCCGTGCGAGGGCTGATGGTCGGAGCCGGCCGGGTAGGAACGGTGATGGTGCCGCGCGGCGTGGATCGGGGAGCAAGAACGCGCGCCATGCCTTTTCAAGTAATGCAGCGCGCCGACTACATTCAGACCGAGATTTACGAATGGGTCCAATTCAATCGGGCTCTGATCAACGCACGGGACGAGCCTTTGGGGGATCCTTGCCGCTTTCGCCGCTTGCATCTTCTCCTGGGAGACTCGAACATGCTTCCGTTTTCCCAAGCTCTCAAGGTAGGCAGCACTTCTCTCGTTCTCGATCTCCTGGAAGCGGATCGGATGCCCCATATCGCCCTTGCCGACCCGGTGCGAACCATGCACCAGATTTCCCACTGTCCGGATGGCCCCTGGTTGATCGAATTGGCCGACGGAAGAAGATGGACCGCGGTGGAGCTCCTGGAGCACTTTTTGGCGGCGGCGAACCGGCTGGATCTGGAAGAGGATCAAGACAGCCTCTGGACCTCTATTGCTTGGGAAGAGGTTTTGCGCGGGCTGCGCGAGGAAAGCGATGCTCTCTTGGGGAAGGTCGATTGGATCACCAAGCGGCATCTGCTCGATCTCTTTCGAAGCCGCGAGGGGGTTCGTTGGGACGACCCCTGGATGGAGAGCCTCGATCTCGAGTACCACAATCTGAACGAAAAGCGGGGCTTGGCGGGGCTGATGCCCCACCCTTCGATCGAGGAGCTCGGCCTTTCTGGCTTTGGAAACCAGGACCCGCAGCGAGAGGCTCCCCGGAACACCAGGGCCTACGCGCGCAGCCAGCTCATGCAGCGGGTAGTTGCGGGCAAGATCTCATACGTAATTGATTGGGACTACGTTCAGGTCGGCAACAGTGGATACTACTCCTTGGAGGATCCTTTCGTCAGTACAGTGCCTCCGAAGGCGGAGCTGCCGGGCCTGTGCGAGGATTTGGAGTTCCGGTCAAAATGATCCCCGCGTCCGTCGCTCCTCATTCCCATGCTTGAAGCCCTCCAGAAGAAGCTCGAGTCGGTTTTTCGCGGCCTTCGGGGCTATGGAAAGCTTTCGGAGGCTAATATCGCCGATGCGCTCCGGGAGATTCGCCTCGCGCTCCTTGCCGCCGATGTCCACTATTCAGTAGCAAAGCGGCTCTGCGAAGAGATCCAGAAGAGGGCCCTCGGGAAAGAGGCGCTGACAGGCATTCGGCCGGGCGATCAATTCGTCAAGCTCTTCCACGAGGAGCTTGTCCATCTCCTCGAAGAAGGCCAGAGGGAGATCCGGCCGGAACGGCCGATTCGACTTCTCCTTTGCGGACTCAACGGATCGGGGAAGACCACAACCGCAGCAAAGCTCGCCCTCCGTTTCCGAAAGCAGCGTCAAAAAGTGGCACTTGTAGCGGGCGACCTGACGCGGCCCGCCGCTCGCGAGCAGCTCCAGCGGCTCGGAGAACAGATCCAGGTCCCGGTCTACTCCTGGCCGGATGGGACCGCGATGGAAACGGTCGTTCGCGAAGGACGGGCTCGAGGGGAGCAGGAGAGAATCGACGTGCTGATCTTCGACGCGGCAGGCCGGCTGGATGTCGATGCGGGCCTGCTCGAAGAGCTCGCGGGTGTAGCCAAGCTCTGGGAGCCTGGGGAATCACTGCTGGTGGTCGATGCGGCGACGGGACAGGTGGCGGTAAAGGTGGCGGAAGCCTTCGCGGCCAAGGTGCCGCTGACCGGCTTGGTTCTATCGAGGGCCGACGGCGATGCCCGCGGGGGTGCCGCCCTCTCGATCCAGCAGGCGACAGGGCTTCCCATCAAGTTTTTGGGGGTAGGGGAGAAGCCGGATGCCTTGCAGGAGTTCGTTCCCGAACGATTCGTCGGGAGACTCTTGGGCATGGGGGACATCGTGGCGCTCGTCGATCGCGCACAGTCGGAAATCGACGCCCAGTCGATGGAGGAGATGACCAAGCGGCTGAAGAGCAATGAATTCGGGCTGCAGGATTTTCTCGGGCAGCTTCGGATGATGAAGCGGCTAGGTCCGCTCGAAAACCTCCTTGCGCTCCTCCCCAGCTTTCCCGGCAAGGAAGCGGTCAAGGTGGACGAGAAGAAGATCAAGCAGATCGAGGCCATCATCCTCTCCATGACGCCTGAAGAACGGCGCAGGCCGACCCTTCTTAACGGACGTCGCCGCCTACGGATCGCGCAGGGGAGTGGAACGCGGGTCAACGATGTCAACGATCTCTTGCGCAAGTTCGATGCGATGCGGAAGATGATGCGGCAGGTTTCCAAGGGCGGATCGGGGAAGGGCTGGCCGAAGCTGGGTTTCCCTCGTTCCCTGCATGGTTGAAGAGCAAAGGAGAAAGAGCAATATGTCAGTAGTTGTGCGTTTGCGGAGGGAAGGGAGGAAGAACCGCCCCTTCTTTCGAATCGTGGTCGCGGATCGGCGGGCCGCGCGGGACGGCAGGTTCTTGGAGGCGGTCGGCACCTACGACCCTCTGCTGAAGGAAGGCGGAGTCCATGTCAAGCTGGACCGCGTGGAACATTGGAGAAAGCTCGGAGCGCAGTTGAGTGCAACCGTGGCATGCCTAGTCAAGACGGCTCCGAGCGACCCCCCGCAGAAGGAAGCTTCCCCGGCGGTCTAACGGCTCTCGAGCGAGGGGGTCGTGCGGATCGACGTTATCACCCTGTTCCCCGGGCTGCTCGAAGCGGCGGGCCAGGAAAGCATCCTGCGCCGGGCGATCGAGAGCGGGCGGATGACCTTCCGCACGCACCAGCTCCGGGACTACGCTCGCGATCGGCATAAGACCGTCGATGACCGCCCTTACGGGGGCGGACCGGGAATGGTGCTCAAATGTGAGCCACTGGTCGAAGCGATCGAGGCGGTCCAAGCCATGGCGGAGAAAGCGCCCGTCCGCCTTCTCTCTCCGGGAGGCAGAACGTTCGATCAGGCGATGGCCTGGGAGTTTTCCCGCGCTTCTCGGCTGATTTTCGTTTGCGGGCACTACGAAGGGGTCGATCAGCGGGTCATCGATCATTGGATCGACGAGGAGGTCTCGATCGGTGATTTCGTCCTGGCAAACGGGGCGGTGGCCGCGCTTGCCATCGTCGATGCGGTGGTCCGGCTGCTCCCAGGCGTCCTGGGAAACGCAGAATCAGTATTGCACGAATCCTTCGAAGATGCTCTTCTAGAAGGTCCGCAATATACACGGCCGGCGGTTTTCCAGGGATGGGGAGTGCCCGAAATCCTTCTCTCCGGAGATCATGCCGCGATCCGGCGCTGGCGGCGCCATAGGGCCGAGGAGAAGACCCGGCGTGTGAGAAAGGATTTGTGGGAGAAGAGAGGGAAAGGTGAGGGCGATGAACCTAATCGAGCGGATTGAGCAAGAGCAGTTCAAGAAAGAGATCCCCCAGTTTGCAGTGGGAGACAGCGTACGGGTCCACTCGCGGATCCGAGAGGGTGACAAGGAGCGAGTTCAGATCTTCCACGGAATCGTGATCGGCAAGAAGGGACAGGGAATCAACGCGGCCTTTACCGTTCGCCGTTTGAGCTATGGAGAAGGGATTGAGCGGATCTACCGGCTCCATTCACCCTGGATCGAAAAGATTGAGGTGGAACGGAGCGCGAAGGTGCGGCGCGCTAAGCTCTACTACCTTCGCGGAAGAAAGGGCAAGGAAGCCGTTCTCGGAAAGAAGAAATAGGCGATCTGAGCTTGTCCGGCTCCTTCCGTTTTCTTTTCTGCTGACTTCCTTGCCCGGCGCTTGTGCCGGATGCGCCTTTACTCCCATAATGGCACCGTGGGCGAGGAGGAGGCTGCCGGAAAAGCGAGGTCCCGGCGTAGAGCCGTCGATCGACGATTGGAGCGCTCTTTCGCGCGACAAGGGCTCGCCCCGGCTGCGGGCGTAGACGAGGTCGGCCGCGGATCACTGGCGGGCCCCATCGTTGCCGCGGCGGTCATTCTCCCTCCGAAGATCCGGCTCCATCCGTGGCTCGACGACTCGAAACGGCTTGTGCCCCATCGCCGTTTGGCGGTCTGCGACTGGATCTTGGCGCTGCCCGGCATTTCCTATGGAATCGGCTTTGCGAGCGTCGAAGAGGTGGATCGCTGGAATGTGCTCGGGGCGACGATGCTCGCCATGGGTCGATCTCTTCGTGCCTTGGCCGATAGGCCGGGAGTCGTTCTGGTTGACGGCCGGGAGGCTCCGCTGATGGAAATGCCCGTTCGTACGATCGTGGGCGGCGATCGGCGCTGCGCCGCGATCGCGGCGGCTTCCGTGCTAGCCAAGGTCACAAGAGACCGGTGGATGAACGACATCGACCGAGACCATCCCCAGTTCGGCTTCGCGCGCCACAAAGGCTACGGAACGGCCGGCCATTGGGAGGCCCTGCGGCTTCACGGCGTTACGTCCTTGCACAGGCGGAGTTTTCTCGGGCGACTGCCGGAAGCGGAGACTCCGAATCTTCTTTGGGAGGAGCGGGCGGTCGACCCGGACGGAGACGAGTGAGCTTCGTCTGGGATCTCCTGTGGCGGCCCTGGAGTAGGAAGAAGCGCGACTTCGGCAGATGGGGGGAGCGGGAGGCCGCCCGACTGCTTCGCAGCAAAGGATACCGGATCCTCTTGCGTAACGTTCGGATTGGGGGAGGGGAGATCGACCTCGTCTGCCGGCATGGGAGCGTTCTCGTCTTTGTCGAGGTGAAGACCCGAAGCTCCACCGATCATGGAGAGCCGGCGGAGGCCGTCGACGCCGGGAAACGGGCCCGGCTGGTGCGGGCGGCTTATGCCTATCTCGATGAGTTGGGACGCGACGACGTCGCTTACCGCTTCGACATCGTCGAGGTCCTGGCCCAGCGCGGGGCGAGGCGGCAAGTCCGCGTCCTGGCCGATGCTTTCGGGCCGCCGCCCGACATCTGACCGCGAGTCGGTGATCCCATGCGCCTCTCCATAGATCAAGATCGACGAGGCTGGCCGAATCGCAGGCGTGCTGTGGCGGTCTCTTTACGTAACCACCAGCGGGCATGCATTCGGGCAAAAGAAGCGCGTCACAAATCGCTTATGACATCATCAAATGTTTTGTTTTATTAATGTAGACAGAGCCGATTTGACACAAAAATGTAACAGAAAACCCCTTTGCCGGGCGCTCGTGGCGATCGGGTAATCTCCTTATCCATAAGATCTCCTGTCCAGCGGGAAAGAGTCGGCCTTCTGGTTCTGGCGATCCAAGGAGGGACCTGAACCAAGGAGGCAGTCATGCGCGGGGGTGTTTCCGTAGAAGTCAGAGCCGAGAAGCGGGTGGAGGAGATCGGAGTCCGGCAGCCAAAACTAGATGTCCATCGTTTCAAGCCTAGCCCGTTCCCGCCAGCCCCGGCGGCTCGCGGCGAAGGGGATGGGAGGCGGCTCGAGGCCCCCGGCTTGACTCTCGTGGCCTCCCCCCTGGGGATCCTCTTTCTGGGGACGATTTCCTGGTGGAATCAGGCCCAGAGGGCTCCGCGCCCGGTGGCGCTTCCTCCCGATCCCCCTTCGGTCCCCGCATCCACCGCCGATGACGAGCCCCACTCCTTTGCGCGGCTGCGCTCCGATTACGTCCGCTGGTGCCGCCAGACGACGAGCTGGGCCCGGGGGGAAGATCGGCAAGTAAGTCAGGCCGTGCCGCTCGACCCCGCCGTTGCCCGCAAATATCTTCCCCCGATCGAGGCGGCACGCGCCTGCCTCCAGCGGCATCTCCATCGCCGTGTCACGATCGACTCCTTGGAGCCGATCGGCTACGAGGTCCGGGGGAAGGGGGTAGCGATCGACTACCGGGCCACCGTCCGTTCACCGTTTACTCTGTATGTGGTTCCCGGATGGCGGGCCAGGATGCCCGAAGAGGCTCCGGAGCCTGTGAAGTATGTCTGGCCCAATCTGCTGTTCGACTCCGTCCTGCCGCCGGGTTGCTTCCACGACCTCAGCGACAGATCCGTTGTCGCTCGGGCCAACGAGCCGCTGGTCTTCCGCTGGAGGATCGAGCATGCCCAGATCGTCGATGGAATGTGGAAGATCCTTTTGGCCTCCCCGGCGCTTCTCGAATGGAACTGCGCCTTCCAGGCCGCGGAGATGCTCGCCCTTCGGGAAGGAGCGGGGATGGTCCTCCATCTTGGGGGCGAGCGCTGCCTCCAACCCTTTGGACAAGCCGATGCTCAGACGTGGAACGAGCTTGTATTCTTCTACGACTCGATTTGGAGGATGGATTACGGCAGTCCGCGCGGCTACGCGGAGCGCGCCCAAGCGCTGCTCCGGGCAAGCGAGGTCCGGAGCTTTCCGGCGGGCAGCCCGATCCTAAAGCTCGAAACCGCCCGGCGGTATTCGGGTGTGTCGAGAACATGTCAAACTGACCGCTTTGAGAACAAGTGATCTGACCACGAGGGGTAGGGCATTTTGTTTACTTTGGGGTTCTTGCCCTTGCCCCGGGGCAAGGGCAAAGCTCTTTTCCGTTTTTA
>JBFXFN010000005.1:0-68731 GCA_050179015.1 Methylacidiphilaceae bacterium
GTCTCCCTTTCCGACCGGTCTTCACGATCCACACCCTCGCCTACCAAGGAAACTATTGGGGCTTGGACTTTCCATTGACCAACCTGCCTGCCGACTACTTTTCTCCCGCCGGCATAGAATTTCATCAGCACATCAACTGCCTGAAAGCGGCCATTGTCTTTTCCGATCGCTTGACTACCGTGAGCCCACGCTACGCCCAGGAGATTCAAACGCCGGAATTTGGTTGCGGACTTGCCGGCGTCCTTCGAGAAAGAGGTTATAAGCTCTCCGGGATTCTCAATGGCGCCGATTACAGCCGATGGGACCCTTGCTGCGATCCCTTTCTACCCGCTCCCTATTCTTCGGACGACTTGAGCCCAAAGCAGCACGCCAAGGATCTGGTAGCCAATAAACTAGGTTGGGAACGCTCCCGGGCTCCACTCTTTTGCGCGATCTCCCGACTCACCGAACAAAAGGGCATCCTGCTTCTTCTGCAAGCCGTTGACGAGCTGAGAACGAAAGATTGCCGCCTCGTCGTGCTGGGCGAAGGCGAACCTGACTTGCAGGAGCGGCTGCGAGACCTTGCCCGCAAATTCCCAAGAAACGTCGCGGTCCGCATCGGCTTCGACGAAGCTTTCGCCCATCTGCTCATGGCCGGAGCCGACTTTCTGCTCATGCCCTCCCTCTTCGAGCCATGCGGTCTCACGCAGCTCTACGCTCTTCGTTACGGCACCCTTCCGATCGCCCGCGAGACGGGAGGATTGGCCGACACCATCGTCTCTTGGGATCCGCTGACCGGCCAAGGAACTGGTTTTCTCTTCCAACCTCCGACCGCGAACGCCCTTGTGGAGGCCGTGCGACGGGCAAAAGTCGTTTACCAGGATTCCGCCTCTCTGCGAGCGATGCGTCAACGGGCCATGCGCCAAGAGTTCTCCTGGGATCGGAGTGCAGCGGCGTACGAAGATCTCTACCGGCGGCTCATCGAATGAGCGAAGCTTCTTGGGTTCCTTTCTCCGGGGCAAGGCGCTCCACGAAGCGCAAGAAACCCTCCGCCTGCTCGCGCAGACGTTTAACCACGCTCGGATCCTCGATTCTCGCGCCTCTTCCCAGCAGTAGGTCGATGTCCGAGAGGAGAGTAGGGTAGGGATAGGGATGCGATCTTCGGTAGAGAAGATGGTTCTGCATCTGCTCTACGGCCCGCAGGCCCCCAAAGCGGCCGCGCGCCACGCCCACCAAGGAGATCGGCTTGCCTTCCAAAGGGCTGGGATGGGGTAAAAGATCGAGGAAGAGCTTCAGCACGCCGGGAAAGCTCCCGTTATATTCCGGCAAGACGATCACGACGCCCTGCGCCTCCCGCAGCAGACCGGCGAATCGGCTGACTTCCGCCGGTCGATCGGCATAAGCGCGGGGGCTGCCTACTTCTGCCGACAGCAGCCCCAGGTCGATGGCGCGAGCATCCGCTCTTAACTCGGCGTAGAGACGGACCAGTTGTGCTCCGACTAGCCTCGCCCGACTTCCCAGGCGGTTCGTTCCGATCAGGATTGCGATCACAGCGTCCCTATCGTGAAGGAGTCTCTCGCCGAAAGGCAAGCCGAGCTTGCCCGCTTCAGGCGCCTCGCGCAGTACAACGCCAAAAAGGCTTGTCGACATGCTTTGGCCCTGCTTTGTTGCCCTCAATCGAAAGGACCGCAACCATGCGTATCGGCGTCCCAAAGGAGCGCAAGCAAGGAGAAGATCGAGTCGCCCTCACCCCGGCGGGCGCACACGCCCTAGTACAGGCGGGCCACTCGGTCACGATGGAATCGGAAGCTGGACTCTTGAGCGGCTTCTGCGATGCGGAGTATACGCGAGCGGGAGCCCGGATCGGTGATTGGGAGAGCTGTTGGCAGTCCGATCTCGTGGTGAAAGTCAAGGAACCAGCCGACTCAGAGATCCCATTTTTCCGAAAGGGACTGCTTCTCTTTTCCTACCTACATCTGGCTGCCAACCGCTCCTTGACGACAGCCATGGTTTCCCAAGGGGTGACAGCGCTCGCTTACGAGACGCTGCAGCTTTCCGACGGGAGCCTACCCTTGCTCATTCCGATGAGCGAGGTGGCCGGACGGGTCGCCGTCCAAGCGGGAGCGCACTTTCTGGAAAATGCACAGGGTGGATCCGGAATCCTGCTTGGGGGTGTCCCCGGCGTGCCTCCCGGACGAGTCGTCATCGTCGGAGGGGGCACGGTCGGCACACAGGCGGCACGGATCGCATCGGGAATGGGAGCCGAAGTGCTGCTCTTCGACCAGAATCCCGTTCGCCTCCGATTTCTCGACGACCTATTTGGAGGCCGGATTCGGACCGCCGTGGTCACCCCCTATTATCTGGAGGAGGAACTCCAGCGGGCCGATCTCGCGATCGGGGCTGTCCTCGTACCGGGCGCCCGAGCTCCGAAGGTGCTCTCCCGCCGGATGATCCAGCGGATGAGGCGAGGATCCGTCGTCATGGACATCTCCATCGATCAAGGAGGCTGCATCGAGACCGTGACGCATCCCACAACGCACGACGATCCGGTCTTTTCCGTGGACGGCATCCTCCATTATGCGGTAACCAACATTCCAGCGGCCGTTCCCCGAACTTCCGCCTTTGCGCTCACCAACGCGACCCTGCCTTGGATCCTGATCCTAGCTTCGAGCGGCATTGCCGCCGCAAAGACGAATCCCGACCTCCGTTCCGCGATCAACACCATCGAAGGCGAAGTAACCTGCCCGGGGGTCGCCGAGGCCTTCGGCTGGAAAGCGGCCGATCCCGAAAAGATCCTTCGCTGATTCCCTTTGAGCGCTCAGCGCTGTCGATTCCACTGGTCGGTGGCGTATCGCTCCCGCTCGAGCCGCTCCGCCAGCCGCAGTTCCTCGGGTCGAAGCTGGTCCGGAACAAGCTCTGCAGCCAGAGAGTGAGCAAACCCCCGGGGAAGGGAGGAAGCAATCCGAAGGCGGTCGGCAGCTATCGGCCAGAGGATGCTGCCCTGATGGAGCAGCCCTTCACGAGTGCGCCGCTGGGCCGCCCCAGCCACCTTCGTTATTCCCGCCATCACATCGAAACGGACGGGACGAGCAAAGCATCGTGCGGAAGGCTCGGGATCGCTCTCCGCGGCTAATTCGACGGCAAACCCCAATGAGAGAAGCGCCTGGTAAACGGCGCCATGGAAGAGTCGATACGCATCCAGGGTCGAGAGATCGGCTGCAGGATGGCTTCTCGGGACGATCACCGTATAGGTCACGTCCGCCGCATGGTCGACCATCCCACCTCCCGTCCACCGGCGAACAAATGGCCTGCCCCTAGGCACCTCTTCCCATCTCTGAAAGTAGCCGATGCTCACGGCGCTCTCCTCCCATTCGTAGATCCGCAGAAGGGGAGTCCAAGCGGATCGCAGCAAAGCTTCGTCGACTGCCATATTCCAGGCGCTTCCTCCGGGCCCATGCCGGAGAAGCCGCCAGCGTTGCTCATCATTGGCAGACGGCGAAGCGGGGAGGTCCGTCACTTCTTTTCGCTTAAGCGAAAGAGATCGCGCCAGCCGCCATCTTTTTTGCCACCTTCGGCTAGATGGCGATCGAGGAAGTTTGCCGCGATATTCCAGGCCGCTTCCGCACTGACCGGATCGAAGTCCGGGCTACGAGGATCGGCAAAGCTGGTTCCCGCGGGAAATACGTGCAGATCGAAGGGCTTGTGCTCGCTCTCCACGATCTTGCTGAAGCGGAGCAGCTCTTCCTTAGGAATCGACGGATCGCGATCGCCGTAGATTCCGCAAACCGGAACCTTGAGCTTCGCCAACTTTCCTCGATCCAGCTCGAGAGGGCCGTAGTACAAGACTCCCGCATCAATCCCTTTGTTCATCAAGAGCATCTCGAACACGAAGCCCGCCCCGATCTCCCAGCCCACCAACGCCACCCGGTCCGTTCGGAACCGCGGGCTTTCGCGGACGAACCGGATGCCCGCTCCGATCACGCGGAAGGACGATTCTCCCCGAAGACTCCGTTCCAAATCGCCAGCGATACGGGCATCGGTAGGCACCTGGCCGTTGAAAAGATCTACGGCGAGAGCAACGAATCCCTGGCGAGCCAACCGGTCGGCGCAGAGCTTGATCCGATCGTCCAATCCCCACATCCCGGGAACCAAAACGACTGCGGCAACCGGGGGGCTGTCGGGAATCGATAAGTAGGCCACATCATCGGTTCCGAAATCGCTCAATCGGACCATCGCACCACGAAGCGCTGGCTTCGCGGCCTCCACGGCCGGGGGAGATGGAGCCGCCGGGAGGGCTACGGGAGATGGGGGCGTGGCTCCCGCCGCGCCGCTTGCGGGCGTTTCCCGATCCGCTGTCTTCTCCTGACCCAGGGCGGCGATCGAGAGGATCGCGCCAACCGAGAAAAAAAGCGAAAGACCGCGCACTGCCGAGAGAGTCATGCTCCGATTGAGAGCTATCGGCAAGCATCCCACGATCTCGCTCCGGAGCAAGCAAAAAGAGGAATCAGGGGAAGAGACCCCGAAGCCTCTTTGCCTCCGCAACCCGCTCGATCCCAATCATCAGCGCAGCCATCCGCATGGAAATCTTTTGCTTTCCAACGCGCTTCAGAATGGCCGAGAGCCCTTTCTCGAGGACGCGGTAGAGCGCATCGTACACCTCCCGCTCCGACCAGAATAATCTCTGGAGATCCTGGACCCATTCGAAATAGCTGACAACGACCCCGCCGGCATTGCAGAGAACATCCGGCAAGACAAAGATCTCGGGGCGCTCCGCCAACACCTTGTCCGCCTCGGGTGTTGTGGGACCGTTAGCCCCTTCCGCCAGAATGCGGCACTGGATCTTCCTCGCGATCTCTCCATCGATGACCCGCTCCACGGCAGCCGGGATAAGGACGTCGCACGGCTGAAGCAGGATTTCCCGGTCATCGACCGGGTCGGCTTCCGGGAAGCCCAAGACCCCCGCGTGAAGAGCCAGATGCTGCTGGAGCGCGGCAAGATCGATCCCTCCACTGCGATAGATGGCTCCGGTCCGATCGGAAACGCCCACCACGGTCGCACCCGTGCGGGCCAACTCGAGCGCGGCATGAGAACCCACGTTACCGAACCCTTGGACGATTACCCGAAGGGATGAGCCGAGCTTGCACAACTCGGCCGCCCGGTTAACGAGGAAGGCGACTCCCCGTCCGGTCGCTTCGCGCCGCCCCAAAGAACCGCCGATCGGGACCGGCTTCCCGGTGACGATCTCGGGTACGGCAAAACCTGCATGGGTGGAGTAGGTGTCCATCATCCATGCCATGATCTGCTCATCGGTTCCCAAGTCCGGTGCGGGAATATCCGATCGGGAACCGATGAATGAGATGAGCTCTTGGGTGTACCGCCGCGTCAATGCCTCGGACTCCCGCCGGGTGAGCTTTGCCGGATCGCAGGCAACCCCCCCTTTTGCGCCTCCGTACGGAAGCTGCATCAGAGCGCACTTCCAGCTCATCCACATGGCGAGCGCCGCAACCTCTCCCAAGTCTACGCCCGGAGCATAGCGAATCCCTCCCTTGGTTGGTCCTAGGGAAAGATGGTGCTGCACCCGATAGCCGTTAAAAACGCAGACCTCCCCCGAATCCATTCGGACAGGGACCGCAACACTCACCAGGCGCTTCGGCCATTTCGTCCGCTCCCTCAGATCCTGCGGAAGCCCGAGAAGATCCGCGGCCTGATCGAACTGCTGGCAGGCCATGGCAAAGGTGGGATTGTTCAGAAGAAAACGCATGACAGCGCCGGCTCCCTAAGCGATCCCTTCTCCGGACCGTCTCGTAGCCTTGGCTCTCCGAATGCGGCGGGCATCGGGGCGCAGAGAGAGAAAGTTCTCCAGGATCTGTTTCCCTTCGCGGGTCAGAATCGATTCGGGATGAAACTGCACGCCGTGGATCGGCAGGCTGCGATGCTGTAGACCCATGATCTCTCCTTGGTCACTCTCCGCCGTGATGGTCAGGCATTCCGGGAGACTCGCCCGGTCGACCAGAAGCGAATGGTACCGGGTCGCCTCGAAGGGAGAGGGGATTCCCGAAAAGATTCCCTGGCTCCGGTGGAGAATCGGTGAGGTCTTGCCATGCATCAAGCGCTCGGCGCGAACGACACGTCCGCCGAAGACCTCCCCGATGCACTGATGCCCCAAACAGACTCCGAGAATGGGAATTCGATGCCCGAGGAACCGAATCAGATCGCAGCAGATGCCGGCTTCCCTCGGAGTCTTCGGCCCCGGGGAGAGGACGATCCAGTCCGGAGCCAGCTGCGCGACGCCTTCGACGTCGATTGCATCGTGCCGATAGACGAGAGGATCCTCCCCCAACTCCCCGAAGTACTGGACCAGATTATAGGTGAAGGAGTCGTAGTTATCGATCACCAACAGCATGCGAAAGCCCAGGCTATCGGAGAGAGGCCGCCAGAGCAAGGGCCTTCAGCCCCGCCTTCGCTTTGTTTAACGACTCGCGATACTCCCCCCAGGGAGTAGAGTCGGCCACAAGCCCCCCCCCGGCTTGGAGAAAGGCTTTCCCGTTCCGCAGAAGGACGGTCCGGATCGCGATGCATGAATCGAGCGCGCCCGAAAATCCGAAATAGCCGACCACCCCCGCATACGGCCCCCGCTCGGTCGGCTCAAGTTCCGCGATGATCTGCATCGCCCGAACTTTCGGGGCTCCGGTGACGGTCCCGGCCGGAAAGGTGGCACGGAGCACATCGAAGGAATCCTTCCCCGGGCGCAGTCGGCCTTCCACGCTGGAGACGATATGGAGAACGTGGCTGTATTTCTCCACGACCAAAAAGTCGGCCACTCGCACCGAATCATAGGAGCAGACGCGTCCTAGATCGTTGCGCGCCAAATCAAGTAGCATCACGTGCTCGGCCCGCTCCTTCGGATCGGCCAGGAGATCCCGGACGACAGCTTCCTCCTCTTCCGGATCCTCCGGCCGAGGACGGGTTCCCGCAATCGGACGCATCAAAGCCTTCCCGTCCCGACATCGGACATGCACCTCCGGAGAGGACCCGACGAGAGCGAACTCCCCGAGGCGCAGGCAAAACATGTAGGGAGAGGGGTTGACTAGGCGCAAAGCCCTGTAAAGATCGAGGGGATCTCCGGAGAATTCCACCTCGAGTCTCTGGGAGGGAACGACCTGGAAGATATCCCCCGCTCGAATGTAGCCCGCCATCTTCTCCGTCATCCGAACATACTCCTCCGCGCTCATGTTAGCTCTGCACGGCGGGTCGGCCATCGGATCGGGTTGGAGAAGGGAAGACCGCTGAACCCCATGACTGAGCGCTGCTTGCATCCGATCGATGCGCTCCACGGCCTCCGCGTAGGCGGCTTCGGGATCTCCCCGCAGCCAGGCATAGGCCACGAGCTTGATCCGCCGTTCATGATGATCGAAGACCATCACCGTATCCGCCAGAAGGAAGAGAAGATCCGGCGTCCCAAGATCCGCGCGACGGGCGCGGGGAATTGTGGGCTCGAAGTAGGTTGCCGCCTCGTACCCGAGAAACCCTACCGCTCCCCCGTTGAAAACGGAAAGCTCTTCGAGGCAGACTGGTTGAAACCGGTCCATCAGCCGCTGCAGTTCGCGCAGCGGGTCGCCCCGGCACTCCGCCTCTTCCCTCCGCCCGTCCCGATGATCGATCCGCGTCCAGCCATCCTGCACCGAGAGGACGAGGAGGGGGTCCACGCCGAGAAAGGAGTAGCGGCCCAAACGCCCTGCTTCCGCCGATTCGAGAAGAAAGGCGAACGGCCGATCCGCACCCAACTTCGCAAAGGCTGAAACGGGCGTGTCGAGATCGGCCACGATTTCCCGATAGACGGGAATGAGGTTACCCCGCTTCGCCAGCTCTAGGAAAGCCTTCCGCCCCGGGGTGACCACGAAACCACGCTATCCTTAGACGGTCAGAAGCACAAGGCTAGCTCGCGCCTAACGTCGCCAATTTGGTTCGCAGCAGCAACGCGCTCTATTTTTTGAGGACGAAGTTTACCGGCACATCGGCATTGATCGGCACCGCAATCGGCCCCATCCGCGCCGGACGGAATCTCCAATGGCGCACCGCCTCGATCGCTGCCTGGTCAAGCTCGCTATAGCCGGAACTATGAAGCAGGTTGACCGATTCGGCCTTCCCCTCCGCGGAGACGTGTACCCGTAGGATCACTCGTCCCTGATGGCCCGCCGATCGCGCGGCTACCGGATAGGGGGGAGGCGGGTTTCGCAGGTAATCGGGGACCGCCATTTGGACCCCTTTGGAGGGGGTTCCGGCAGGGCCAGGGGGGCCGGAGGACGGGGCTTTCCGCACTACCGGCCGCGGCTTGATGACGGGGGCGGGCGGAGCCGGCCTTGCTTCTGGAGTCGGCACAGCCATCTCCTCGGGCGCGGGAGGAGGAGGCGGTGGCGGAACCGGCTCGGGAGGGGCCGGTTCGGGGGCCGGCGGCTCGGCAAGGTCTACCTCGGTCGAGGCCGCTCCCGCACGCATCCCATATTCCATCCGCTGGATAAAAAACAGGCCCGCGACAAAGAGAATCGTGGCGTGGAGTAGAATGGAAAAAAAGTAGCCAAGAAGGTCATTTCGTTCGTAGCCGAGAACGCGACTGCTTTCGCCACCGATAACATCATTTCTTTCCATTGTTGTTCGCTGCCTCCCCTGGATGATTCTGTTGCGGTTGGGCTCCCTGAGCGGACAGACCGGATGCACCCGCCTGAGTAGATGGCGCAGGCGCACCCGTCTGAGAGGGTGAACCTTGCTTGGGCTTAGTCGTCTGGATGGCGATCCGGCTGATGCCAAGCTTCCGTCCTTCGTCTATTACTTGGATCACCCTCTCGAAGGGCGCGTCCGACTCTCCCGTTACGAAAACCTTGGGATCGGGGTTCGCCGCTTTCAGCGCCCCGAGCCTCTTGGCGATATCGGCAGCCGCAACCTTCTCTTTTGCGGCGGAAGAAATGCCAACCGAATAATCCCCGCTCGTCAGCACCGTCACGACCAGCTGGTCGTTGGGATTCTGCACCACGGTGGTCGTTCCTTGGGGCAAACGAATGGAGATCGCCTCGTTTTTCGTCATCGAGAGCGAGACGATCATGAACGTGGCCAAGAGGAAGAACATCACGTCGATAAACGGGATGATTTCGAGTCTCGGACGATGGCGATCCTGCAAGACGACACGCATGAAGTGAGCTTCTCCTTCGGAAGAGGGCCTCTAGGCGACCTTGTCGAGCGCAAACGCTTCCGAGCCGTTCCGGGCCAACAGCATCTCGAGCCGCGTCGCGGACGCCTCGACTTCCCGGCGCACCCGTTCGGCTCGAGCATTGAGGAAATTGAGCGGCACGATCGCCACGATCGCGACCCCCAAGCCAAAGCAGACGGCCAGAAGCGATTCGGCCACTCCACCGGTGATGGCCGCCTGCTTCCCGGCGAGCTCTCCACCGACGAGACTAAATGCGCGCATCATCCCGGTGACCGTTCCCAGAAGGCCGAGCAGTGGCCCGAGCGTGACCGCCGTGTCGAGTACCACGAGCCCCCGGTGATAACGGTGGAGCACGGCGCTCGCCCCTTCGGACAGGGCTTCGGTAAGGGAGCTGCCGCGGTGACGCAACCCTTCTCCCAAAACCTGAGCGACCACATCCTGGGAGCGGCACGCCACGGAAGCGGCTTCGTCCAGCGCACCTCGCTGTACCAAATCAAAAACGGAGCGCACCGCTTTCGGGTCTTTCTGAAGGCTCGCTTGAAAGAGAAAGATTGCCCTTTCCACCAAGACGATCGTCGTGATCGCTGCAAGGACCGCGATCGGCCACATGATCGGACCGCCCTTAAAGAACAACTCCACCAGCATGATTGTTTCTCCCTTATTTACCTAGCTCGCGCCGGCCGTTAAGGATTCCTCCATCGAAGCCAGCCGACCTTGTTGCGATCAAGACCATCTCGAGAAAGAAATATCGCTGCCTTCCAATCTATCCTACGAAAGCCGGGGACCAATGTTACAATTTCGTGACATTCCTTCCCTGTCGCAATTCCTTCCCGATCTGTGCGTTGGTTGGCTCGCACAAGTCTGATTCTTCCCCGAACTCTCTTTTTCAAACCGGTGGATCGCTCGGAGGGCCAAGTTTTGCACAGCCCCTCGCTTGTGGTAGCGTGCGTCTACTCGCAACTTCGTACCCGAGGCGCCGCGGTTCGCCCACGAGACTTATGCCATTACGACTCGTCTGTACCGACTTCGACGGAACGCTACTGCCGGCCATGGAGGAAGAGGACCGCTCGGTTTCGCCCGATTTTTTCTCGCGCCTGCGTTGGCTCAAGGACCGGAAAGGGGCCTTCTGGATGATCAATACCGGCCGTCCCTGGGACAGTCTGCGACGGGAGCTTGAGCAACAGCGCTTTCCTTACTGGCCGGACTGGGTCGTGGTCGGCGAACGCGAAGTTTACCGGATTGACAATCATCTCCCCATACCCCACCTGACATGGAATCAGCGCTGCTCCGAACTCCACCGCGAGCTTTTTGCGA
Organism: Methylacidiphilaceae bacterium; assembly: GCA_050179015.1. Taxonomy (GTDB): domain Bacteria; phylum Verrucomicrobiota; class Verrucomicrobiia; order Methylacidiphilales; family Methylacidiphilaceae; genus Methylacidimicrobium. Next base: position 10,496 of record JBFXFN010000005.1, read on the forward strand.
CCACCGGACCTCTCTGGGAAGGGATGCGGCAGTTTCTCAGGCACGAGACGCGGGCCGTCTACCAGCATGCCGCATGGTCGCCCTTGGAGATCTTGGCCTCGGATGCGGCGGAAGCCGACCGTATCCACGAGAAGATCCGCGATTGGATCGCTCCCTTTCCCGCGCTCTCCGTCCAACGGAACTTTGAGGGCTTTCGCTTTTCCCATCGGGAAATTCACAAAGGCAGCGCCTTGGAAGCGGTGCAGAAGGAGATCGGCTTGAAAGCCGCCGAGACGTTGACTGCGGGAGACCATTACAACGATCTTCCCATGCTCGATCGCCGCTATGCGGCCTTCTTAACCTGTCCGCTGAACGCCATTCCCGAAGTCAAGGATCGGGTCCGCTCCCAGGGCGGTTTTCTCGCCAACCTTCCCGCTTCCAGGGGGATCGCCGAGGCGCTCGCGCAATTCGAGCAGTGAGAAATGCAGGTCAAGGCTCCGATCGATCAGGCCCGTCGGTGGGCCAAGCAGTCGCGATAGACCATCGCCGTCGCCTCGGCGGCCGCCTCCCACGAATGGGCCCGGGCCGCTTGCGCCAACTCGGAGACGAGCTTCTCCCGCGCCGTGCGGTTTCGTATCCACTCCTCCATCGCCTGGCTCGCCCCGAGGGAGTCCATCGGATCCTCGATCAAGCTCCTCCCGACCTCGGGAAGAATCTCCTTGGCAGGAACCCGGCTACTCAAGATGACCGGCAGCCCGCAGGCCGCGGCTTCGAGAACCACTGTCCCGAAACTTTCGAACCGGGAAAGGAGAATCAGGAAGTCCGCGACTTTGAAATAAGCCTCCCTGCCGTCCCGAACCTCCCCGAGGAATGCGACATCCGCCGGCTGCAAGCCCAGCCCGAGGATCGCAGCGATCCACTTTTCCCTCTTCCGGTCACTCCCCATCACCAAGAGCCGTGCCGGGTAGCCCTTTTCCCGGAGAATACGAATGGCGCGCAATGCGGTGCCAAGGCCTTTGTGGTCCCAGTTGTTTCCTACGAAAAGACCGAGGGGATCGGAGGCTTCCCACCCGAAGCGCCTCGCGAGTTCCGCTCGTCCCGCTTCTCGTTCGCCCGAGCCGGGGGGAGCAAACCGCCGGATGTCGACCCCCGGATAGATGGTCTTGACCTGGACCGGACGCCCTGCCAGCTCAGGATACTCGCTCATCAACCAGCGCACTGACTGCTCAGAGTTCGCCAGAACCCAGCGGAGCCGCTGGGAAAAGAGCAGGCGTCTTTCGATGCGGCGATTGACAGCCGTTCGAAGCCCTATCCCCCTCTTCCCTTGGACCTTCGGCCAGAGTGCTGCCGGAGCGCCAAAGGTGACGACGTCGGCGACGTCGAGCAGCTCATGGCTGTGGATCAGATCGAAGCGCCCTTCGATCGCCAACTTCCGAACCGAACGGGAGAGAGAAAGTTTTTGGACCGATCGCGGCCATTTTCGGAAGGCGATGCGGTGAAAAGCAATCTTTCCTGTCCTATCCCTCCAGCGGTGCGCGATGACATGGATGTCAAATTCCCCCGATTCCGCCAGCCGATCGGCTACCTCGCTGGCGAAGAGCTCCGCGCCTCCGGATTCGCCATAAAAGAGACTAACGATACCGATTCGAGGTCGCTTCATCTTTTTCTGGATGTCGCTACGCCTCCCAGCCTCGGAGCAAGACACCCTCCGGTCAGGCGGGCTTCTTTGCCCAGACAATGCAGGTTCTGCCCACGAGGAGCGGTACCGAGTTCACCGCCCTCACGTGCGACTCGTTCTCCGGGGCAATGGTATGATAACGGTTCGCCTCACGACGATAGGCGGCTCCACCGAAAATCCTGACCGGAAGATAGAGAAGCGCCAGAAAGAGCAGAGACGAACGTTGCCAGCGATCGACCGTGACTCCCGTCTTCGTGAACCCGGCCTCGTGTAGAGCGTGCGCTAGGTGGAAATAGTGTACCGGGGTGACGTGCCCATCGGTGTCGACGCGAATCCTCCGGGAAAAGGAGAGCGGCCCGAAGAGGTTCCAAAAACCGAACCAGAGGAAACGGAGCCGCGACTTGAGGTTGAGAATGTTCGGGGTCGATAAGACAAGAATGCCTCCCGGCTGGAGCACCCGGAAAATCTCCCGAAGAAGCCGGCGATAGTCATCCAAGTGCTCGACGACCTCCGTGCAGCTCACCAGATCGAAAAAGGAGCTTTCGTAAGGCAAAGGATCCTTGTTGAGATCGACCACATCTACCTTTTGCCCAGGCAGCTTCATCCATTCCGAGGTGTAGTCGCAGCCGAAGCTCGTTCCTTTCCACCCGGCGCACACCCGCCGAATCAGCTCGCCGGTGCCGCTCCCCACGTCCAGGTAGCGTCCATTCTCGGGGAGGTGAGAACGCAGCAGGGGCAGCACAGCCCGGTAGATTGCCTCGGTGCTCACTCCGCCCTCTTCGTCTCCTTTCTTGCGAGCACGATCAGGGTGCTTCCTCCGAAGAGCACCGGAGCCGACTCGGTCTCCCTCCAACAATACTTCTCCCGTCTCGTCCGACTTTGAAGTCTGCCGAAGCCCCAGAGGAGCAGACCAAGCGGGCCCAGGATGACCAGTTGCCTCCACTTGATCTTGTCCCGGAAGAGGCCAAGCGTGGAAAAACCATTCCAATCGAGCAGCTGACGGATTTCTACCCAAGTCATGAGATTCTGGTGATCGAAGCCGCTGCCATGCTCGGCAAATGCCTGCGCCGGAATATAGCGGTAAAAAGCCCCACGAACCAGGAAGTTCAACCGTTCTTCGAGGTTGCAGATGTTGGGGGTGGAAAGAAGGAGATAGCCGCCCGGTCGACAGACGCGAGCCGCTTCCCGGATAAAATGGAATGGGTTTTCGAGATGCTCGATGCCCTCAAGGGAAAGGACTAGGTCGAAGAACTGATCCGGAAAGGGCAGGGTCGCATTTAGGTCGGCTCGCTCGCGCCGAATCGACGGATGGAGCCCATCCGACTGGGCCAGATCGAGATCCGCACCCCATACGGCAAAACCGTCCTGGCGCAGCCGTTCGGCCATCGCTCCTGGGCCAAGGGGAATGTCGAGCACCCGCGCGGATTTGGGCAGCACTAAGCGGCGCAGCAGCTTGCTCACCTTTCGATGGATTTCCGGCCGGGCACGAGGAGCCAGGGGGTCTCCCTGCGGCTGCTCCCCCGGCTTATCCATCGAGAAGATTGCTCCTGCCTGCTTTCTCGACAGCTTCCCACTCTGCGCGGATTTTTGGAAGACATTCCGGAAAGCGCTCCCGGACAAAAGCGATCATCTGTTCTCGGACCGCACAGCGCAGATCCCAGAGCTTCGAGGAGTCCTGCGCGCTCACCAGCAAGCGGACGTTCATGGTTCGCTCCGTCGCGTGAGTGACCTGAGCGACGGCAACCCGTCCATCCCAGAGCGGATTTTTCCGGCAGATCTCTTTGAGATAGTTCCGCATCTCCTCCACCGGCATGGCGTAGTCGACGAAGACGTGGGCCGTTCCCAAGAGCTCGCTCGAATTTCGCGTCCAGTTCTGGAACGGATGCTCAAGCAGATAGGTGATCGGAAGAACCAGACGGATCTGGTCCCAGACGGCCACCACGACATAAGTAAGGGTGATCTCCTCGATCGTCCCCCACTGTCCTTCAACCACGACGACGTCTCCTAGGCGAACAGGCTGCGTCCAGGCGATCTGCATCCCGGCGAAGATGTTTCCGATCGTTCTCTGGGCGGCTAGACCGCCGATCACGCCGATGACGCCGGCGGAAGCCAGGAGACTCGCTCCGACGTGCCGGACCTCCGAAAAGAGCATCAGCACCGCCGAGAAGGTCAAGAGCGCGATCACGAAGAAGAGGACTCGGCTCGCGACCCGCACTTGGGTATGGAGTTTCCTGGAGCGCAAGTCGGCTGCGGGATCCGGCTGGTGCAATGGATAACGCCGCAGTATCCAATCCGCCCCCGCCGCCACACTCTGTCCTGCGCCAAGGCCGACTAAACCGATGGCATAGATGGCCAATATCTTATGCAAGATAATGCGGTAGAGGTGGGGAAGCGGAAAACTTTCCACGGCCGCCAGACCGATTGCGGGGACAAGAAGATAGACGAACCGGACAACCCTTGGGAAAAGGACGAGGGCTAGATCCCCTCTTCCGATGTCGGTTCGCCTGTGGATCCAACCGAGTGACACCGCGGCAAGCCGAGCAAGAAACCACCAGAAGGCAAGGGACCAGACCGCCTCCACCCCGACCGCTACCGAGAAGGGGCCGGGCAGGAACCGGCCGCCATGATGGCGGGCATAGGCAGATATCGTCAAAACGATCAGGAGAGCGCCGGTTCCGAGAAGACCCGCTTCGACGGGTGGGAATGCGGCGCTTAAGATCCCCTCTTTCCACTCTTCCGGTTCGCCGGGTGCTCGCCAACGGATTCGGCCCGGATGCATCCTTCCTACGAGCCAGCGAAGGAATCCCGCCAAGAAGAACGCGAAGAGCGCCCCCGCCAGCTCCCTGAGTGGTAAATCCTGCCACTGAAAATAGGTTGCAGAAATCATACAGACGACGGGAGACTAAAAAGAGAAAGAAGTGGCTATCCGGATCCTATCCGCCCTCTTCTTCTTAAGACACGAGCTTTACTCCATGTGCTCCATCTGTCAAGGGTTCCTCGACTCCTCTCCCCTCTCCCATTCGGATTCGCCGCCGAAAGCTTCCTTGCCATCCCAAAATGGGGTATTTTCATGGTTCATGTTCCCGCAGGATTGAGCAATGACCGCTAGGGAGACAGGCCCGGCTACCATGCTCAGCGAGTTCGACCGAGTCTGGCGGCGCAGCGTCGCCCCGATCCGCAACCCACTACTGCTAATCCTGGTCCTTTCCGTTCTCGCCTATTTGGCCGACTTCCGCACCCACGTCTTAAGAGCCATCGCCATGCCGGATCAGCCGCTCGCCCTTATGGGCGCCCTGATCGGCGTCGTTCTCGCCTTCCGGACCAACTTGGCCTACGCCCGCTGGTGGGAAGCGCGCATTCTCTGGGGTCAACTCGTGAACGCATCACGAACCTGGCTGCGCCAGGTCAGGAGTTTCGTCGGCGGTGATGACCGCCGGAACGCACGACAAATCCAGAAAGAGCTCATTCTCCTTCAGGTCGCTTTCGTGCACGCCCTTCGTGCCGAATTGCGGGGAGAAGAGGAGTGGAAGAGCACTACCCCGTTTTTGCCTTCGCCGGAACTCGCCAAGATACTGGCCGGGGCACCGAAGGCGACCTGTTCCATCCTGGCTCACCTGAGTCTCTGCGTGACGCAATATTGCGAAGAGAAGTCGATATCCGATTTCCAGCTCCTCGCCCTCGATCAGACCCTGACACGGATGGGAGATGTGCAGGGAGGCTGCGAGCGCATCCGGAACACTCCGTTTCCTCGACAGTACGACCGCTTTTTGGAAATCTTGACCTACACCTACAGCTTCCTTCTCCCCTTCGGGATTGCTGATGAGATGGGTCTTTTCGGAATCGTCGTCTCCCCATTTGTTGCGCTCATCCTTCTGATGCTGAACCAGATCGGACGCAACCTAGAAAATCCGTTCGAAGACAAGCTCGATTCCATTCCACTCGCATCCCTCTCCCAAAGTCTCGAACGCGAGCTCCTTCATGAATTCGGAAATCCGGCGACCGGATAGTGGACGTTCTGGCTTTCCATGCAAAGGCGACCCCGACAAGAACTACCGCCTTTGCAGAGCCTCCACCAGCTCCATTCCCATGCCCGGATTGAGCGCTAAGAGTTTCGGAAGAATCTCCTGGGCCCGCTCCGTGCGGCCAAGCTCAAGGGAAACAAGGCCAAGAGCAAGCCAGGACCGGGCGTCCTTCGGGTTGCAGTCTACCGCCCGCTGGAACGCCATTGCCTCCTCCTCGCGCCTGCCGAGCCGGGAATAGACCTTGCCAACGCCTCGCCATATCGTCCCGTCCTTCGGAGCCAGATCTCGCACCCGCTCTAAAGCCGCCAAAGCTTCTGGCCGCTTTCCCAAGGCGGCGTCGGCGGCGGCGACACCCAACCAAGCCCGAGCGTCCCTCGGACGGAGCTGGAGCGCATGCTTAAAAGAGTCTGCCGCTTCCTCATATCGCTTCAACTGCAGATCGACGGTTCCCAATTCTCGCCATGCTTGGCCGTTGGAAGGACTGAGCCGGACCGCCTGCCGGAAGATCGTGCTCGCCTCCTCCAGTTGCCCGATTCCCGATTTCGCCAAGCCGAACCCGAGCCAAGTGCGAGCGTCGGATGACTTCCGGCGGAGCGCTTGCGCGAAAGCTTCGGCGGCTTTCGCGTAACTTCGCTGCCGCAGGAGCGCCCAGGCAGCTTCTTCCTCCCCGCCCATTTTGCCTTGGGATGAAGAAAGAGGTTTCTGAGCCGCTTCGCCTGCTCCTGGGGGCTTTGGAGATCTCCCAACCTCGCCCGTCGGCGGCTCCCTTGGTTCTCCCGCCTCGGGCCGCCGAGCCGCGACGACCCCATGCTCGGGAACCTCGGGGAGGATCGTCAGCCTCCCGATCGCTGCCACCGAAATAGCCAGCTGACCCGACCTTGCTCGGGAAGCTTTCGCCGTCGCCACTCCCAACACCTGCCCTTCGCTTCCGATCACGGGCGCTCCGGGATAGAGGCGAGGGAGAGCCGCAGTCATCACAACCAGACGCACTTGACCCAAAAGACTCGGTTCGACCGAAGCCGTGCCGAGCGAGACGCCATTTCCCCCCACAAAGCGGCTTGGAATGATCGCAACGGCTTCGCCTTGGCGAACCGCAACGGGAGAGGAGAGATGGAGAAACGGAAGATGCCCGGCGGCGAGCTGCAGCGGCTCTCGATCGTGACGAGGGTCTCGAGCCAAGATGCGCAAGACGCGGTAAATCCGCCCATCCGCCGCTTGCGCCGACAATTCTTCGGCGTTCTTCCTTCCGTGATCATTCGTCACCAGCCTCCCGTCCGCGGAGACCAGAAAGCCCGATCCCGAGGCCACGATTTTCCCGGAAGGATCCTTCTCCAGGATCAGCAGCACGGATCGTTGCACATTCTTAGCGAGGGGAGCCAGATCCAAGGCCGGCGCGGAAGAGGATGCGACAAGGATCAGAAAGACGAGAAAGGAAAATAGGACAATCGTTTCGAAGATCCACCGCTTGCCCGCGTCGCTAACGGCAACCATGGCTCAACCGGCGCAAACCACCTCGCTTTCGCGAGAATGCCAACGCTTCGTCCCTCTCTTCGTGCCTCGGGTAGGACTCGAACCTACGACCGAGTGATTAAGAGTCACCTGCTCTACCAACTGAGCTACCGAGGCAGATTGGACGACGAGAGCGTTGAGAAACACCTAGACCAGAAGGAGGGGAAAAACAACTCTCTTTTGCGTCCCATCCGCCTTCTCAAAAGACGGGACCGCTTAGATCGAAGAGCGAGGCGGAGCGGCGATCCTTCTTCAAAAGTTGGCCCCAGTAGGAATCGGAGGGATGCACGACCGTGGCCGGCTTCTCGCCCCGGTAGAGAGCTTTTCCTTCGTTGGCCCACTTGAAGATCCCGCCCTCCAAGTACTTCACATCCGTGTAGCCAGCCTGCAGGAGCCGGCGCGCAAAGGAAGCCGCTCGAAAGCCGACGGAATCATACACCACGATCCGTTGATCCTTCCGAACGCTGCGAGAAAAGGTCCCAATGCGCTCATTGGGAGAAGCGCGGACCGCTCCCTTGAGATGGCTCACATCATATTCATCCACCGTCCGCACATCCAGCAACTCAGGACGCTCCGGACGAGATCCTTCGAGTTCCTTGGCCAATTCTTCGGTCGAAATCGCCGGAACGTCGGGGAATCGGTCACGGATGGCGGGCAATACTCGCTCCCAAGAAAGCTCGGGAGGAGGAGCAACCAGGCTGCACCCGCAGAGGAGCATACCCAGAGCAAGCCAGACGGTGCGGAAAACTGAGGCTTCAGCCGGAGGTTTCGCTCTCACTCCCCCACGATCTTTACGAGGACGCGCTTGCGTCGTTTTCCGTCAAATTCCCCATAAAATATCTGCTCCCATGGCCCAAGATCGAGCCGACCCCTGGTGACGGCGACCACCACCTCCCGACCCATGATCGTCCGCTTAAGATGTGCATCTGCGTTGTCTTCGCCCACGTTGTGCCGGTACTGGGAGTGGGGATGCTCCGGGGCCAGCTTCTCCAGCCAGCGCTCCAAATCCTCGTGGAGTCCGCGCTCGTCATCGTTGATGAATACGCTTGCCGTGATATGCATCGCATTGCAGAGAAGAAGGCCTTCTTGGATTCCGCTCGTATCGACACAACCCTCGAGCCGGCCGGTGATGTTGACGAAGGCTCGTCGAGTCGGAAGCTCGAACCAGAGTTCCTCGCGAAAGGTTTTCATCCATGCGGCATGGTTCGCTTCCCCATCTGCTTGCGAGTGCGGGAGAGAAGAACCGATAGGAAACCTCCTTTTACCAGCGTTTCCGCCCATTGCAAGCCCGGGGAGGTTTCTCACGGGCTTTGGATTGACTGCCAGCCTCTTCTGCTTCTTTCCTAGGAAGCGCCAATTGGAGATCGCCAGGCATGGGCCGCATTCCCCTCCGCACCGCCATTTTTCTTGTCGTCGGCGACATGGTCGGAACAGGCGTTTTCACCAGTCTCGGATTTCAGTTGGAGAATCTCTCCATGGGCTTCGCCATCGTCTCCCTCTGGCTTCTCGGGGGCCTCGCCTCCCTCTGCGGAGCTCTGGCTTATGGAGAACTCTCCGCCGCCATTCCACGCTCCGGAGGGGAATATAGCCTCCTGCGCCGGATCTACCACCCGGCGGTCGGCTTCCTCGCAGCCTTCCTCTCCTCGACAGTGGGTTTTGCCGCGCCGATCGCCCTCTCTTCCATGGCCTTCGGTGCCTACGCCTCCTCCGTCTTTCCTGGCTCTTCTCCAGGCTGGCTTGCTTGGACGATTGCCACCTTGCTCACCCTGCTGCAACTTGGCCGGGTCGATCTCCGAGTTCGTTTTCTAGAAGCGGCGACCGGGCTCAAGATCCTACTGATTCTTTTCCTTTCCGCTTCGGGCTTCCTGCTCGCTCAAGGTCAACCCGTCTCCTTTACCCCCACGCTGCCGGCGCTCCGCGAGATGACCGGCGCTTCCTTCGCCGCAAGCCTCGTCTATGTCATGTATTCCTACTCCGGCTGGAATGCCTCGGTTTATATCGCCGAGGAGGTCCGCAACCCGCAACGAACCGTTCCTCTTTCGCTCGCGATCGGTTCGTCGATCGTAATCGTCCTCTACGTCGCTCTCAATGTCGCCTTCCTCCATGCCGCGCCGATCGGCCAGATGCGAGGGGTCATCGAAGTCGGAATGATCGCCGGGCGCCATATCTTCGGAGAAAATGGGGGCCGGATCGTCGCCGGCGCGATCGCGCTTGGCCTGCTCTCCTCGATCGCCGCCATGATCTGGATGGGACCGCGTGTCGCTATGGCGGTAGGAGAGGACTATCCCGCTCTCCGCTGGCTCTCCCGCCGCAACCGTGACGGAGTTCCCTCCCGCGCCCTGCTCTTTCAGTACGCCGTCGTCGTGCTTCTGCTGGCGACGGGAACCTTTGCCCAGATCCTTACGTATATCCAATCCGCCATCACCCTCTCCTGGTTTGCCACCGTCCTCGGCGTCTTTGTTCTCCGATGGAGAGAGCCCTCCTTGCCCAGGCCCTATCGCGCATGGGGTTACCCTTGGACGCCGCTGATCTTCCTTGCGGTCTGCCTCTGGATGCTCTGGGATCTCTTCCGGACGATGCCGAAAGAATCCCTGGCCGGACTCGGCACTCTTCTCTGCGGCTTGCCTCTCTATGCCCTCGTCCGGCGGGGCAAGCTCCCGTCGGCCAACGCCTCCTCCCTGTTATGAAGCTACCATTGCGCCTGCTTTCCCTCGTCGTGAGTCTGAACCTGATCTCGGTGATCCGAGCTTCCGGACAATCCCAGGAGCAGCCTACCGAGCTAGACGAAGCCGCGCGCTTCCTTGCGGGCCTGCCGCCCCTCCCCGGCTCGCCCTTGGAGAAACTCACCGCGCAGCAAGCCTGGCAGGAGCATGCCAAGGAGATGGCGAAGCTTTGGGAGTACTTCCGCCACTTCCAGCTCGACCCGATCCGCCAGTGGTCCGCTCAGTTTCTCGGGGCCTCTTCCTCATCGGCCAACCCGGTCTTCTATCCCTTTAGCGGACCTGATGTAATCTACCCGCGCTGCTTTTTCCCCTACGCCTCGAGCTACCTGCTCGCTTCCCGGGAGGAATCCGGTCTTCCGCCATCATTCGGCCGTCTGCTGGCGGCAAACCTCGACTCGGAGCTCCCGCGCATCCGCCAGTCTCTTCAGTGGCTTCTCCAATGGAGCTTTTCCATCACCAAGGAGACGCGCCGGCTGACCGCCTCATCCGTGCTCGGCGGGATCCTCCCCCTCTATTCTGTGCTCCTGGTCCGGGACGGCTGCCGCCTCCTCTCCATCGAGCGCGGTTCCGCTGGAGGTGGAATCTGCCTTCTTTTCCAGGGACCCCAGGGAGCGGAGCAGCGGCTCTGCTACTTTTCGGTCAACCTCGAAGACGGGCCGATCGCCGCTTCCGGCCTGCCCCGCTATTTGAGAAGCATTCCCGAAGGGCCAACTCTGATCAAAGCCGCTTCCTACTTGCTGCACGGCAGTGGCTTCTCAGAACTGCGCCGGCTGATCCTCGCCCGGAGCACCTTGATTCTGCAGGACGACTCGGGGATCCCGATCCGCTTCTTCTCCTCCGGATGGAACCTCCGCTTTTTCGGTCTCTACCGCGGTCCCATCCCGCTCTTCCGCGAGTTCTACGAACCGGAACTGGCTACAAGGACCGCCAGCGCCAATCCTCCCCCCCTTCCGTTTGGCTTCGGCTACCGATGGAAACCGGAAGAAGCCTCCCTGATCGTTGCGACCCGAACACCGCGCCCTCTCCCTATCTCTCGGGGCGAACCGACGAATCCGAACCCGCCGCGGTGATCGACCTTCGTCCATATACCGGCAGCAGCAGGCGCAAGAATTCCCCGTCGGAAAAGGCATAGCTAAACCCCTGGCGAACCACGATCAGTTCTCGGGATGGGATCGCATAGAGACGCTGCCCGTGTGAACCGATCGCCGCCACCAGATCCGTCGGACCCTCGCGCCAGAGACAGGCACCCCGCCAATCCTGACTCCGCCACGGCCGAGAGAGCATCGCCTCTACGTCCACCTCGCGCGCTCCCGGCAAGGAGGCAGCCCGATTGTTCCAAAAGCCCATGCCAAAGGCCGGGTTCGCCGGCGACCCGCGAAACGCTTCTTCGAGGATTTCCGGTCGAACGATCGGCGATCCGTGGCGCACGAGAACTTCGCCGATGGCGGCCCATTGCCGCGCGCGCAGGAGAAAACCGGTTGCCAGGAGCGGGTTTCCGGAGCCGTCTTCCAGGTATCGTTGCCGACCGAGACCCATGGGACGGAGCACACGGCTCTCCAAGAAATGAGTCGGCGTCTCCCCCCGCCCCAGCAAGCGTCTTCGAAAAAACTCATGAAAAACCTGGAGGGAAGCCGGGCCGTAGAGAAATGCCTGGCCGGGCCGAGCCAGAAGAGGCAAAAAGAGAGCGCGGGTGTTCCGGTTTCCGAGGACGTCGGTGTGCAGGAAAAAGGCGGGCTCAAGCCCGCTGGTAAAGTTCAAGAGCTCCCGAACGGTGATCGATCGCTTGGCGGGATCGCTCCGCCACTCCACCACCGTCTCCGAAACGGGAGCCTCCAGGGAAAAGATCCCCTCTTGCACCGCACGCAGAGCTGCGAGAATCCAAAAGCCCTTCGTACCACTGAAGATCCTCCGCCTGCCATCCATCGACGCTCCTCCTGCGTCTTCTTGCCAACAGATCTTGCCGCTCTCCAGCACGAGCAGGGCTGAGCCGCCGTGGCGGGCGGAATAGGCGGATGCGGCGGCAAAGCCGCGACTCTCTACCCTGGGGCTGGCTAGAATGCAGGGGCAGACAAGAGCAGTGGCCGCAAGGAATGGAAGCAAGGCTTGCGAGAGCCGTAGACGGCGGGATGAGCCGCTCTTGTTCGCCATCCTCCTGGTTTTCAAAAGAGCTCCGTCTGATCGTTCTTTCTTCTCTCTGCCGGCAGGCCCAGTTTTTGGTAGGCCCTGCGCGTCGCAACGCGACCCTGTGGAGTACGCTGGAGAAAACCTTCGAGGATCAGGTAGGGCTCATGCACCTCCTCGATCGTGCCCGCATCCTCGCCTACGGCGACAGCCAGAGTGCTCAACCCTACGGGCCCTCCATCAAACTTGTAGAGGATCGTTTCCAGAAGCTTCTTGTCCATCTCGTCCAGGCCATCCGCGTCGATGTCGAGCATCCCCAGGGCATGGTGCACCACGGCTTCCGAGATCTCCTCGCCCCCCGCGCGGACGGCCGCATAGTCTCGAACCCAACGTATCAGGTTGTTGGCCAGTCGAGGGGTGCCTCGCGAGCGCCGGGCAATTTCCCACGCACCCGACTCCGCCGTTGCGACTCCGAGGATCCGCGCAGAGCGTCGGACCACCCGGACGAGATCCTCGGCCCCGTAGTACTCGACCCGATTGACGAGCCCGAAGCGCCCGCGCAGGGGTGCGGTCAACATCCCAGCCCGGGTCGTCGCCCCGAAGAGGCTGAAACGAGGCAGGCTCAGGCAGACGCTGCGGGCGGCGGGGCCCTGGTCGATCACGATATCGATCCGAAAATCTTCCATCGCCGGGTAGAGATACTCTTCCACGGCCCGGCTCAAACGGTGGATCTCATCCACAAAGAGAATGTCTCCCGGTTCGAGGCCGCTCAGCAGCCCGGCGAGATCGGCCGCCCTCTCGAGCGCCGGGCCCGAGGTCAGCCGCAGATTGGCGCCCATCTCCTTCGCCAGGATATGGGCTAGCGTCGTCTTTCCCAGTCCGGGAGGACCGCTGAAGAGGAGATGGGGCAGCGGCTCTTCCCTCCTCCGTGCGGCTTCCACCAGAACCGCCAGGCGCTCCTTGATGCGCGGTTGACCGACAAAGGCATCGAGCGTCGACGGGCGCAGGACTTCCTCCATGCGCTCATCCCGCTGCGCGCGAACCTCCGTTTCCCGGCTCGCTTTCACTGGAGCGCCTTTCCTCCCGATCCCCGCAATGCCTCTCGAATCAGCTCCTCTGCGCCCGCAGCCGGCAGGCGCTCCCGTGCCCGGCGAACGGCCTTTTCCGCCTCCGCCTCCCGGTAGCCCAAGGCGAGCAGGGCCAATCGGGCGTCTCTCCCGACCGAATCCTCGCCCGGCGGCTTCGCCTCCCTGCCGAGCTCGGCATCGATCGCCGGGAAACGATCGCGGAGCTCCACGATCAGTCTCTCCGCCGTCTTCTTCCCCACGCCTTTGATGCGCGAAAGCCACGCTTGATCCCCCCGCGCAACGGCGCTTCGCAACTCTTCCGGAGCAGCCGCGCCGAGAACGGAGAGAGCCGTTCTCGGCCCGATGCCGGGAACATGATCGACGAGCAGGCTGAAAAGGGCTCGCTCCTCTTCTCCGACAAACCCGTAGAGCTCGATCCCTTTTTCCTGAACCTGAAGACGGGTAAAGAGCTGCGCCTCGGCTGGAGGAGCGGGAAGCTTTTGATAGGAGCTCAGAGAAACGAAGAGATCAAAGCCCATACCCTGAACCTCTAGACATACCTTGGCAGGGGAAGAGCGGACTAGGCGGCCACGCAAGTATCCGATCATAGAGGTCTCGACAGAGCGAGAGAGCGTCTCCGCGCGGCGGCATGCGCGAGGGCCACGGCCACCGCGTCGGCGGCATCGGGCGGAAGATTCTGCCGCAGGCCGAGAAGGCTGCGGACCATGAAAGCCACTTGAGTCTTTCGGCTGCCCCCATAGCCCGTCGCCGCGGTTTTTGCCCGGCGCGGAGGATATTCGAAAACCGGCAGGCCGGCATTCCCCGCGGCGAGAAGAGCGACCCCCCGGGCGGCTCCTAACTGGATCGCGGTCCGATGGTTCTGCACGTAGATCACCGTCTCGATCGCGATCTCCTCCGCCTTCTGTTCCACCAAAACTCGGCTGATGGCCTGATAAATCTCTCGGAGGCACTCGAGTTCTGATTTTTTCGGGCCCACGGCGATGACCCCGAAATCGAGCATCCGCTCGCTTCCGGGAAGCAGCTCGAGCACACCGTAGCCCGTTCGTCGCAGGGAAGGATCAATCCCCATGATGCGCACGTGACCTCCGTATTGAAAGGCACTCTCCAACAAGGGTCAAGGAATCCTTCCCGAGACTTCCCCATCACCCCCTCCACCCCGGCCGACTCGGCCGACGGCAAATTGCCTCTGGGTTCGCGTCAGCAAGGGAAGGGCAAGAAGTTGAAATCCACAGGAAAAGGCAACCAGCAGGACCGGCGAACGGTCGTAGAGGAGGCCCATCAGCGCGCTCCCCCCGAACCAAGCAAAGCCGTAGGCCATGTTGAAAAGCCCGTATCCGGTGCCCTGGCGCCCATGCGGCACGAGTTCCGCTACCGCCGCCCGAATCACCGACTCCTGAACTCCCATCCCAATTCCCCAGAACAGCACTCCGGCCAATACCGCTCCCAGCCCCCCTCCGAGAAAGAGGAACGGCGCTGCCAAGGCCCCCAAGCTCACCAAGCCTCGCAAGGCCCCAAAGCCTTTCCGATCGAAGAGCCGACCGGCCCAAAGGGCCGCCCCCGCATCGATGCCCATCGCAAGAGCATAGAGCAGGGGCACCCCTTGCGGCGGGACCAGACCGGTCTTTGCCGCGTGAAAAGCCACCAGGGCGAAGTCGATGTAACCCCCTGCGACACAGCCGACCGCAACCAAATAGCTCCAGAAAGCGGGAGGCAGGAACGACAAGCCCTTCTCCGCCGATTCTCGCACACCCTCGGAAGCCGGTTCGGAGCTTTGCCACCTGCCGTAGAAGCTATGGACTAACCCGAGAGCCGCAATGGAGAGAAGAGCGGGCAGGGCGAGGAGAAGGAAGCCCGTCCGGTAGCCTCCCTTGCAAGCCAGGACCAGAGCCACCGACAACGGCCCAAGGACCGCGCCCACCTGGTCCATCGCCTCGTGAATACCGAAGCCGCGCCCTCTCCCGAAATCCCGCGTCGCGGTCGCGAGCAGAACGTCCCGCGCGGGTGTGCGAATCGCCTTTCCCAACCGCTCGGCAACCACCAGCGCGGCTGCCGCAGGCCATCCGGACACAAGACCCAGAAGCGGCACAGCCGCGAGGTTCACGCCATATCCAGAAAAGGTCAGCCGCCAAAAGGAGCGAGTTCGATCCGCGAGGATCCCCGAAAAAAACCGGAGCCCATAGCCGGCAAGCTCCCCCATACCCGCTACGAGGCCCACCGCCGCGCCGCTTGCCCCCAAGCTGCCCAAGAAGGGGCCGAGAATCGACCTCGCCCCCTCGTAGGTCATATCCGCAAAGAGACTGACCGCTCCGAAGAGCAAGATGATACGCAGAACGGCTCCCTCGGAACGAGTCTGCCGTCCGGCTTTATCCATGAGATCGGCCGGCTATACCGAAAAGCTCTTTCCGCAAGAACAGTGGGAGGATGCGTTCGGATTCCGCACCAGGAAGCCCCGATTCTGTAGGTCTTCCGAGTAATCCAAGACGGAGCCCGCGAGGAAGAGAGCGCTTTTCGGATCGACGATAAGACTCACATTCCCCGCTTCAATCAAGATATCCTTCTCTCGGAGCCGATCGACGAGATCCATCTGGTATTGCAATCCCGAACAGCCACCTCCCACCACAGCGATCCGAAGCGCCCCACCCACCTTGCCCGACTCCTGAAGAAGGCGGGATAGCTCGTTTGCCGCTTCGCTCGTGATCCGGCAAAGCTTCTCATTACCGCTTGTATAAGAAACTTGAGATGCCCCTTCCATCGCTTCTGTACCCGCCCAAAATCTTTCTCCGTTCCTCAAGCCGGGTCAAGCCGACAACGTCAGGAAAAGAGATCGGGTTGGCCCCCTGCTTCCGTCAGAGCTTCTTCCGCCTCCTTGGCGAGCTTGCGAAACTCCCACCGGTGGAAAAGCTCGGCCTGCTTCGCCAAATCCGGGCGAATCGTCAATGCCTCCAATGGAATCGGCAACGGTAGGTCCGATCGCAGCGCGATCATCCTTCGGTTGCGGAGAATCCGCTCCCGTTGCACGTCCGTGAGCTGCCGCAGCTTGACCCAACTTGCCTTGGACGCTAGCCGCAGGAGTTCCTCGAGCGAGCCATAGTGACGAAGCCATTGAACTGCGGTGACCCTGCCGACGCCCGGAATCCCGCTAATGTTATCCGTCGAGTCTCCGATCAACGCGAGGAGGTCGGGGATCTGTGCGGGCCGAACGCCCCATTTTTCAGTGACCTCCTGCTCGGTAAGGAGATGGAATCCCTTTCCCTGCGTCTGGTAGATCGAAACTCGAGGCGAAACCGACGCCATGAGATCCTTGTCATTCGTGGCCAGGACCACTTCCATCCCTTTTTGGACGGCGGTGGCGGTGTAGCTGGCCATCACGTCGTCGGCCTCTTCTCCTGCAACGCGTAACACGGGCATTCCAAGAGCCGTTACTAGCTCCTCGACCTGATCGAGCTGAACGGAGAGCGCCTCGGGTACTTGCGGACGGTTGGCCTTATACTCCGGGCAAAGAGCGACCCGCTCCGCGCAAAGCCCGTCATCGACCGCCCAGCCGGCGAGCGCCGGACGCAGATCGGCGAGCATCCGCCGCAGCACCACCGTAAGCCCATAGAGAGCGTTCGTCGGCTGCCCCACGCTCGTCTGCAGGGCCGGCATCGCATAAAAGGAGCGGTAGGCATAGTAGCTGCCATCGACGAGAAGCAGGCGCATTCTTCTTCGTTTACCCCATTTTGGGTTGGGAATCGAGCCGATCCGAAAGCTCCATCGCTATCGACCGCTTTTTTTCTTTTGAAATGGGGCTTTCCCTAACTAGATTGCGCAAACCCACTCCGGAGTAGCTCAGTGGTAGAGCGAGCGGCTGTTAACCGCTTGGTCGTAGGTTCGAATCCTACCTCCGGAGCCATCCCGCTTTCACGATGCGCCGGCGATGGGGATCGGAAGAGCAAAGCCCCAGGAGAAAGCCTGTGAGCAAGGCAGATCAAGCGCTCGACGAGGCCCGGAGCTGCTCCGCCCGGATCATCCCAAGAAGGCGCCAGAGCTTCCCGCGCTCGGTGCGCTGGCGCTGGAGCCAGAGCAGGCTGCCGGGTGCAAGGGAGAGAACAGGCGGAACCTTCTTAGGCACAAGAAGCCGAGTGGCGACCTTTGCGAGATTGGATTCGTGGCCCACCAGCAGAAGATCGCCCTTTTCTTTTTTGATCGCCTTGAGGGCGTGACCGGGGGAGTCATCGGGATCAAGACCCTCCCAGAGAGTCAAGCGCCCGCCTGGACAGACGGTGGGCAGGAGGATTTGAGCGCTCTGTCGGCACCGAGTCTTTGAGGAGTGAGCAAGCCCTTGGACACGAACCTCCCACCTGCGCAAGAGCTGAGCCAGCCGGGAGCACTCAGCGATGCCGGCCTCCGAAAGGGGCCGCTCCGGATCCCGTTCCGCCGGAACTGCACTTCCGTGGGTCACGAGGTAGAGATTCACCGCCAAGACGATACCAGAGGAACCGAAGCCTTCCAGGCGGAAAAGCGGGCGTCCGAATCTTCTCCTTGGCTCGTTTGACGGATGAGGGTACGCTTCATGACTTCTCATGGACGGCACACCCCAGCCCCCCCCGGACAGCGCCTGGCACCCCCGCCACAATCCCTGGGTGGTAGCCCTTTCGGTGATGCTGGCGACCTTCATGGAGGTGCTCGACACGACCATCCTCAACGTAGCCCTCCCCTACATTGCGGGAGGGATGGCGGCGAGCAATTCTCAGGCGACCTGGGTGCTCACCAGCTACCTCGTCTCCAACGCGGTCGTTCTGCCTCTCACCGATTGGCTCGGACGCCGCTTCGGCCGGCGGAATCTCCTCCTCGCCTGCATCACGCTTTTCACCGTGAGCTCCGCCCTCTGCGGAGCCGCCTCGAATTTGGGCAGCCTGATCCTCTTCCGGATCCTGCAGGGGGTAGGCGGCGGCGGACTCCAGCCGATCTCGCAAGCGATCCTACTGGAAAGCTTCCCGCCCGCAAAACGGGGACAGGCGATGGGCCTCTTCGCCCTCGGAGTCGTGGTTGCGCCAATCCTCGGCCCCGTACTCGGCGGATGGTTGACCGACAACATGAACTGGCGCTGGTGCTTTTTCATCAATCTACCGGTTGGGCTTTTGGCGATCCTTTTATCGGGCCTCTTCGTCGAAGATCCGCCATATCTGCGCAACAACCGGCCAACCAAGGTCGATGTCTGGGGTTTGTTCTTCCTAACGATGTGGCTCGGCTGCCTGCAGGTGCTCTTGGACAAGGGACAGGAGGACGACTGGTTCGGGGCCGTATGGCTCCGCTGGATGGCCGCCCTCTCCTTTGTTGGCCTGATCTGCTTTGTGATCCGGGAACTCTCCGTAGGCGAGCCGCTGGTCGAACTCCGCATCCTCAAGGATAAGAGCTTCGCCACCGGGGTCAGCCTCGTCTTTCTGATCGGCGTCGTCCTCTATGGAACGCTGGCGGCTCTTCCGCTTTTCCTCCAGACGCTTATTTCTTACACGGCCTTCCAGAGCGGCCTCACCGTAAGCCCTCGCGGGATCGGGGCGGTGGCGGGGGCCATCTTCGCCGGAAGAATGCTCGGCGTCATGAGCGCACGGACTCTGGTCGTCCTCGGCTTCCTCTTTCTTGCCGCATCCTCGTTTCTCATGGGGAACTTCGATATTCAAGTCTCTCAGCTCAATGTGGTGATCCCCAACCTTCTCAACGGCTTTGGAGCCCCCTTGGTCTTCGTTCCGTTGACGACCGCCGCCGTGATCACCCTGCGCCGAGAGCAGATGGGAAACGCCACCGGCCTCTTTAACCTCTTCCGGAACATCGGCGGGAGCGTCGGCACCTCGCTGATCGCCACCTATTCCCAGCGCTTTGCCCAGGTCCATCAAAACTTCCTGGCGGGCTACTACACGCCGGAGAACCCCAATTACCGGGACAAGCTTGAGGCGGTCCAGAGCTACCTCGCCGCGCAATCGGGCACGGTGCCTGGAGCGCAGCAAGCTTTGGGCGTGCTCTACCAGACTCTCACCAACCAAGCGAGCCTCTGGGCCTATGTCGACATTTTCCAATGGTCGGGTTGGATCTGCTTGGCGTCATTGCCTCTGGCCATTTTCCTGGCCCCCGCCAAAGGGGCCAAGCCGCCCAGCGAAGGGATGATGCATTAGCCGAGCTGGCCCAAGAATTGGCTTGTTTTGAAAGTCGCTCGGAGCCAAGAAGGTTGCCGGCATGGGTCTCTTCACTCTCCATCGGATCTGGGCTCGGCAGGTTTTGGATTCGCGCGGAAATCCTACCTTGGAAGCCGAAGTCACCTTGGAGGGAGGAGCTTGCGGCCGCGCCATGGTTCCCTCGGGGGCAAGCACAGGGGTAAACGAGGCGCTCGAGTTGCGGGACGGCATTAAGGCGCGGTATGGAGGGAAGGAGGTCGGGAAAGCGGTCCAGAATGTGCAGAAATTGATCGCTCCCGCTTTGCAAGGCCGCAACTGTCTTCACCAACAGGAGATCGATCGCCTGCTTCTCGACCTCGACGGTACCAAGAATAAGAGCAATCTGGGTGCCAATGCCACGCTCGGGGTGTCACTCGCGGTGGCGCGCGCGGCCGCCTCGGCCTTGGGCATTCCTCTCTATCGGTACTTGGGCGGAACCGGAAGCACCCTTCTCCCCGTTCCTTTCGCCAACATCATCAATGGCGGGGCCCACTCCGATGCACCTCTCGATTTCCAGGAGTTCATGATCGTGCCCCGAGGCGCACCCAACTTTTCCGAAGCGCTCCGTTTCGGAGCGGAGACTTTCCATGCACTCCGCGAGCTTCTTCGAGAGCGAAAGCTGGGCACCGGTCTCGGCGACGAGGGCGGGTTTGCTCCCAATCTCTCCTCTCCCGACGAAGCGCTGGATCTCCTCTGCGCCGCCGTCGAGCGGGCCGGGTATACTCCCGGAAAGGAGATCTGGTTCGCCATGGACCCGGCAGCGAGCGAGTTCTTTGACCGGAACTCGGGGGCTTACATCTTCCGGAAGTCAGACCAGAGGAGCATGCCAGCGATCCATCTGGTGGAATACTACAAGGGTCTCTGTGGACGCTTCCCGATTGTCTCCATCGAAGACGGGGCCGCTGAAAACGACTGGGAAGGATGGAAGATTCTGACACGCGAGTTGGGAACGTCGGTGCAACTCGTGGGAGATGACCTCTTTGTCACCAATGCGGAATTCCTGCGCAAGGGGATCGAGCTGGGTGTCGCCAACTCGATCTTGATTAAGCCCAATCAGATTGGAACCCTTTCGGAAACCCTGGAGACGATTGATCTCGCTAAGAGAAACGGGTATGGCGTGATGCTCAGCCACCGCTCAGGGGAGACGGAGGATCCCTTCCTCGCCCATCTGGCGGTCGCATGCAATGCCGGTCAGATCAAGACCGGCTCCTTCGCCCGTTCCGAACGGGTTGCCAAGTACAACGAGCTTTTGAGGATTGAAGAGGACTTGGGGAAGAATGCCCGATATGGGCACTGGTAACGACTCGCCGGGAGCTTCGCGCACGCAATGAAAGGCGGCACGGTTTGGGCTAAGTTGAGCCACCTGATCGGGATCGGCATCTTGTTCGCGGGCGGAGCCCTTCTATTGACGGCCTTTTGGCCGCTCGTGCAGCAGATCGACCACCTGGAGCGCCAGAAGGAGCAAGTCCAACATCAGGTTGCGCTGGAACAGAGTCGCAATCGAGATCTCAATCTCCAGCTCGAGCTTCTCCAGTCGGACCCGAGCTATCTTACGCGCATCGCCCGAGACCGGCTAAACGTGGGAAAGAAAGGTGAGATTATCTTCCGTTTCGATCCCTTCCCTCTCCCCTCCGATCAAGAGTCGAGCGGCGACAAATAGCCTATCATTCCCAGTCCGGAGGCTTGGATTTTGCCGGTCTCAGGAGAAAGCGTTGGAGTAGTGGCCGTTTTTCTTAGAGAAAGAGGCCTGCGATCCCGTCAGCCATGAGTCGACCATCAGGAGTGAGCCGAAATCTTCCTTCGGAGAACTCTGCTAAGCGTTCTCGGGTCAGAAAGCGGGCGGTATCGGAGTCCTCCCCGAGCCACGAGATGGGAACGCCGCTGCTTGTCCGAAGACCCAGAAGCAGCCGCTCGCGCTGCCGCAACTCCTCCGAGAGCCGCTCCCGCTCTCTCGGGGGATTCCGACCCGCCGATAGGGCCGCGATATACTCCCTTGTATTTCGATGGTTTTGCCAACGGTCGAGGCCGACCGTCGCACAAGCGCCTGGGCCAAGCCCGAGATAATCGCTGCCCTTCCAATAACCTTGGTTGTGGAGGCATGCCCAACCCGGACGCGCATAGTTGGAAATCTCGTATTGACGATACCCGGCTGCTTCCAAAATCCGCCAAGCAGCGCGATACATTGCGATCGATTGAGCCTCGTCCTCGCGCCAAATTCCCGCCGCACGGGCCGCGAAAAAGGGCGTCTCCTCCTCATAGGTCAGCTCGTAGGCCGAAACATGCTCGGGCGCAAGCGCAATGGCACCTTCCAACGTCTCCTCCCACGAGGCGAGCGACTGCCCGGGCACCCCGAAAAGGAGATCCATATTGAGGTTCCTGAATCCGGCGGCTCGAAGAATCGAGACCGCCCGCTTCACGTCCTCCGGGGAATGGCGACGCCCGAGCGTCTGGAGAACGGCCGGATCGAGCGACTGGACCCCCAGACTCACCCGCCCGATCCCAAGCTCGCGCCAAGCGGACGCCTTCGCGGGGTTCACGGTTCGAGGGTTCGCCTCGAGAGTCGCCTCGGAAGCCTCCCATGGACGCAGGACTTCCCCCAGGCGGCGGAAGGCGTCTAAGGGAAGGAGCGATGGAGTTCCTCCGCCCAGATAGAGCGTTTCGACTTCCACCGGGATGTCCTGCGCTACCCTCTCCCATTCCCGCAAAATCGCATCGACAAAGCGGCGCATCTCTCCGGCCGAGCCGGTGTGGACATAAAAGGCGCAATAGGGACAGATCGTCGCGCAAAAGGGAATATGCACATAGAGATGCCGCACCGGTTTGCACCCTGGCGCGGCTTCGGCAGGACCCTGTGCAGCCGGCAAGAGACGTTCGGAGAGCACAGGGAAGGATACGACTTCCTCCACGAAAGAAAGAGGGTTTTTCTCTTCCCTCTTCCCGACGCCCCGGCTTGTGGCCGCCTTCGGCCTGAGCTAGGCTTCGTTTATGTCCTTTTCCGACGCGCTCCAAGCCGGCCACTTCCCGTTCTTCCGGGACCAAGCCCGCTTTCGCTCCCTCTTGGAACCCAAGACAGCTCCGGAGTTGGAAGCCATGGCGCAGGAAGCACACGAAAGGACCGCTCAATTCTTCGGGAAGACCGTCCGGCTCTTTGCTCCCCTCTACCTTTCGAATGAATGCGTCAACGTCTGCCGCTATTGCGGCTTCTCAAGATCTAACCCGATTCTCCGGCTCACCCTGAGCCCGGAAGAGGTGGAGCGGGAAGCGCGTTACCTGGCTGGGCAGGGCTTCCGTTCAATTCTTCTCGTTGCGGGGGAGCATCCCAAATGGGTCTCCCCGGGCTACGTCGCCTCTTGCATCCGCAGAATCCGTCCCTTTTTCTCCTCGATCTCCGTTGAAATCGCGCCCCTGGAAACCGAAGAGTATGGCGAGATCGTCGACGCCGGTGCCGAAGGAGTGGTCATCTACCAGGAGACCTATCTTCCGGAGATCTACTCCTCTCTTCATCTCTCCGGACCGAAGCGCGACTTCGTTTGGCGGCTCCAGGCCCCGGAAAGAGCCTATCGGGCCGGATTCCGCCGGATCGGAATCGGCGCCCTCCTCGGCTTGGCCCCCTGGCGCCAGGATGCGATCGTCTTGGCGGCCCATGCCGCATGGCTTCTCAAGCATGCGTGGCGATCCTACTTGACGATCTCTCTGCCCCGGCTCCGGCCTGCCGCCGGAGGCTTTTCGCCGGAACATCCCGTTTCCGACCGCGAGTTCGCTCAACTCCATTGCGCGCTTCGGATCATTTTTCCTCCGATCGGACTCGTCCTTTCCACCCGCGAGGCTCCATCCCTTCGCGATCGACTGATCCCCTTGGGTATCACCCAGGTGAGCGCCGGCTCCCGGACAGATCCCGGCGGATACACGGGTGCGGGACGAGAGCGGTTGCATCGGACGGTTCACGGCCACGTCGAGATGCCGGCTTCCGCGCAATCCGCGGGGGAAGCGACGGAGCAATTCGCACTGTCCGATGAGCGCTCCGCGCGCGTCATCGCCGGCCGGATCCGAGAACTCGGTTACGAACCTGTTTGGAAAGATTGGGAAGAATGCCTGACGAATGCCGCATCCGCGTAAACGGGAAAGAACAAGCGATTGCGTTCGGCACCTCCGTCGCGGATCTCCTGCGCTTGCTCGGCTATCCTGAGAAGGCGGTCCTCGTTGAGTTGAATCAAGAGGTTATCCCCAGACGGGAGTGGGCGGACCGCCAACTTGAGCCCGACGATAGCATGGAAATCCTGCGCGTGGTCGCCGGAGGCTGACAGGCCCGCCCTGCTCCCAGGCCTACGGCTGCCCTCCCCTCTTCTTATCTTGACTCAAACTCAATAGGGAGGCGGAGGGGGAGGCGGGGGAGGTGGAGTTCCATCCGTGGTCCCGGAAGAGAATGGATTGCCGTTGCCGAACGGTGCAGGAAACCCGCCCGAGCCGGCCCCTTCGGGAGCGGGTGCGCTCGGCGGATAGTTCGCGACGGGAGCAGGAGGTCCGTAGGGCTCCTGGATGGGTACCGGAGGCATAGGAGGGGGCCCGGAGCCATCGGAACGAAAGGGCGGCATTGCCGGAGGTCCTCCCTCCGGATTGTTCGGGTTTCCCTCGTAAGGCGAGGAAGGGGCGCTCCTTTGAGCTCCGCCTGTCAACAGGGCGAGCTGCTGCTGTGCCCGATCTTGCAGCTCCTGCTCGTATTGAGAAAGGAGCTGCTCCCGCTCGTCGCGCTCGGCGGCGGCGGCTTGCCGCAAATAGCTGCGCCGCTCGGCCAGAGCAGCTTCATACAGCTTCTGCTGCCTCTGGTGCGAATAGATACCCCCGCCCAAGGCCCCGAAAAGGGCTCCCAGTCCAGCACCAATGGCCGCTCCCTCTCCGCCGCCGAACATGGCGCCGCCAAGAGCACCACCCGCCGCGCCGATCCCGGCTCCTTCTCCCATCGTAGTCGGCCCGCCGCTACCTGCCCGGAAAACGTCGGGCCTCCTCACGCGAGCAGGCGCATTGTCCATGACCTCTCGGTACCGCTGCTCCGCCCGCCGCTCGATCTCTTTCAATCGCTGGACAAATTGATTCCATCGCCGTTCTTCCAGCAGTTGCGCCTGCTGGAGCTCAGGGCCGCTCCGCAGCACGACCTGCGTGTCGGCCCCCCCCTCACTCGGAGGAGGAGCCGCGAAAGGCAGAGGGGTCGTCGGAACGAATTTCCACGATCCATCCTCCGCTTGCGTCGCTACCGCCTTCCAGGCAAACGGGAACGGGGTCCCGGGGCTCAGAGAGGCAAGCGGCTTTTTCCGGCCAAAGAGATACTCCTGCCCCGGGGCCTGATCCTGAGTCAAGACCAGATCCTTCAGGTGCCGGCTAGCCCATTTCCTCTCCGGAGAGGGAACCTCGTTCAACCGCTTCTTAAGACTCGCCGCGTCCATGTCGGCGATGGGAACCCAGTATTGGTCGTTTTCCGACACGACGGTTGCCTCGTAGGCAACGTTCCAGGAACCATCCGGGGTCTTCTGCTCCTCGTTCGGCTTGAGAGCAACCAACGTGATGCCGTGGGGAAGCTCTCTCCTTAACGCCGTTTCCGCCTCGGAGAGCACCGGCCTTTTCTCGGGCGGAGGCTCTACTTTGCCTGGAGGGGGTCCGTCCGTTCCCGCTGTTGCGTTTCCTCCATCGACCGCCTTTTCCATCTTTTTCGCTGCCGGCTGGCTGCCGAAGAAGGGCCCGAGCGCTACGTAGGAGCCTGCGCCCACAAGGCAGAGGCCCGCAACGAGCATAAGCAGGAACAGCAGCTTCCTGCGGCTCCCAGCCCTTCCTCTTCGTTCCGGCAAAAGGTCGCTGCCACACTCCGGGCAGACGAAGGAAGCGCCTTGCGGAATTGCGACGACCATCCCGTCGTTCGCGTTCGAGCACTCCCCCACATTGGGGCATTTCCCTTTCCGGGTGCGGCTCGATGCCGTCTTCCGAGAAGACGCGGCACCGTTCGCAGAACCATTGGCGTACCCGTTCACCGGTGATGGCGCCGGGCGAGATCTTGGCTTTACATCCGCATCGGGATCAATTAGATCGCTCATGCGACTCCTTGACTGGCTTCGTGTCGCAATTCTCTCGCATCGCGACGGTTTTGTCAAAGTAAGAGAGGTTCCTACGCCGCATCATGGCTGCGCGACCGGCTTCTCCGCCTTCGCTCGAACGATCCAAAGCTCCACACGGCGATTTTTCTCTCGGCCCTCCGGAGTGTCGTTCGAAGCCACCGGCATCTGGTCTCCCTCTCCCGCGGTCGCCGCAACCGGGATGCCCAGGACGCGGAGCGCCTGCCCGACGCTTTGTGCCCGTTCTACCGAAAGACGCAGGTTGTAGGCACGATCCCCAACGTTGTCGGTAAAGCCAACCAGCAAGACCGCTTCTCCCTTCCCCTCCTTTCCTGCCATCAGCTTCGCCAGCCGCCGGACGTCTACCAACGCCTTGTTGTCGAGTTCGGCACTCCCGGTTCGGAATCGGACGTCGAAGGCGACCCGATTCCCCTCCTTGACGAGCTCCCGATAGCCGGCCGGCGCATCACCAGGGACCTCCGTGACCGGTTGAATCAACGATTCCGCGCCTTCCGCTGTCTTCGTTGCGGCGCCGACGAAGCCTGCTTGCCCTACCTGCTGCTGCCCCCGGTCGGAGAGAACGAATTGAAGGAAGGCATCCAGATCGGGATTCCGCCCGCTCCCCTTAGTGTAGAGGTAGAGCCGAGTCGAAAGGAGATAGGCCTCCGACTCGAGCGAGGCGAAGGCCGGGGCAAGAGGACTGGTCCCTTTCTCAAAAAGAGCGAGCGCCTTGCACCGCCCGATGTGAGGAAAGTCGACGATCCCCAAGGCTTGCGAATCTCCTGCGACTCGAGAAGAGATCTCTGTACCGCTTTCCAGGCGGGCGATCTCCGCAGAACCGGAAGCATCTCCCAGCACCCGCCGGGCAAATAGCTCCCAGCTTCCCGAAGCCGCCGGAGGCGCATAGAGCGCAACTTTCCCCTGGGCAAATCCAAGCGCCCTGGCATCTGGAACCGATCCATCAAAGAGCTTGCGAAGCTCGCCTAGAGCGATCTGCGAAACGGGACTAGCGGCCGAGACGATGGCCGCAACACCGCTCACCCCGATGACATGTTCCGAATCGGGGGAGGTGATGTGGATGGCCTTGTCAAAGAGCGATGCCTCCTCCGGGCCGATCTTGCGAAAGGCCATGGCGATGTCTGCCCTATCGGCTGCCAGATCTCTCCACCCGCTGGAGGTGCTTGAGATCGCGATCAGGACGGAAAGCTCCTCGTTCCCGTGCGTCGACCTTCCCGCGACGGTAAACGAACGGCCGTCTTTCCCTCGACGGATCGTCACCCCGGTTGCCAAGCGCTCCTCGGAAAGAAATGCCCGGACCAGATCGGGAACGAGCCTCTCCCCCAGGATTCGAGAACCGGAAATGGTAAAGAGCGTCCTCGCCGGCACCGGAGGAATCGTCTCGGGCGGAGCCGACTTTGGCGGCGCCACAACTGCTGGCCGCGGCGGCTGCCGAAGGCTCAGCCAGAGCCCGATTCCACCCACCACGCCCAAAAGGAGCAGTAGAAGATAAACGGCTCCCCGCTTTCCCCGTCCTCTCGGAGGGCGAAGCGCCTCCTCTTCCGGGACGAGTGGGGTTCCGCAGTCCGGACAGACAAACTCCTTACCCTCGGCGATCTCGATGACCTCGCGCGTGTCCGCGCGCGTCGGGCAGTTCCCGTAATTCTGGCAAAGACCTCGTCTACTCGGCATGTCTATCCAACTCTCCCTCGGGGCAAGGCGCCCGGGTCATCCTTCGCCGCGAAGGAGCTTGATCGCCCGGCGGCCCCACTCCGGAAAAAGCTTCCCTCGGGGGTCCGTGGGAGGCAGTTGGCGCGCGAGCTCGTTAACCAGCGAAACGACCTGCTGGATCAACTCGCTCCGTTTCGGCTCCCGGCGGAGCTCCGGATCTGCGATCTGCTTGCCCACCGCCTCTTCCAAGGTTAAGGCCTTCGGCTCGGGGAGGTTGCTCAGGGTTTCGGGAATCGTCGCCCCTTCCAGGAAGATCGGTGTCTCAAAGCCGTACTCATCCTTCGTTAGGATCGCCAGCTCCTGCGTCCCTCGCTCATTTTCCCGACTGGCAACCAATCCCAGGGCACTGCCCAGGAGGAGATAGGGGGCGATCCGTTCCTGCAGCTCTCCCCGGCTCGGCAGGAAAAGACTCGGGAGCCCCTGCCCATCCTCCTCGATATGAAGCTCCATCCGGGCCCGTGCGGGATTCTGACCGTTCACCCGCTCCAGATAGCGGGCCCGGAGAAAGGAGAGCAACTCGACGACACGCAGCGGGAAAAGGTTCGTGACGCTGGTCAAGATGATCTCGTTCGGCCTGCTTCCCTCAAGAAATTCTCGAGCGGTGGTCTGCACACACTCCCAAAAGACCTCTTTTAGCATCTTCACGAAGTCCTCCGCCTCCGGTGCCTTGGGGAGGATGGCCGTGAAGTTCGAGACACAGATTTGCGCGGCCGGATTGATTCCGGGAGCCGATCTCTTGATCTCGTCCGGACTGAAAATCAGATAATTTCCGGCCGCCTTGACGATTCCGTCGATGAAGAGCCGCAGCGCCTGCCGATCCCCGTACCGGTCGCGAAGCTTATCGATGATGCTGACTCCGATCAACTTCTCCTTCGTGCTCTCGATTAGATTGTTATGGGAGATCTTCGCATTCTCCATACACTGATTCTCGAGAACGTCCAGGAAGGTCGACTTATTGATTCGCTCATTGAAGGTGCGGAAATCGAGCTTATCCCCCAACAATCCCACAAGCGCGGAACGGACGCGCTGCGTCTGGGTGAGCTGCTCCCGCTCATCTTTAGTCAACCTTCGCGTCACGGCCCGGACGAGCTCCGGGTCGTAGAAACGAATGACCTGCTGCCGGTAATCGGCCCCGCTCCCGTCATCGACGCAGCGCTCGGCGATCTGCTCCTCGAATGCCTTGACCGCCTCGGCGATCATGGCCGAACTCCGATCGAGCTCGGCTTTGAGCTGGGTGATCTCCTCCAGCAGAACCGGGGTGAACTTCTTGGCAAACTGCCATCCCTCGATGCGCGTCCGACAGGCGTAGAGGTCTTGAAGGGTCAGGGCGCACGCATCGAAGAGGCGCTTTCTCTTTCCGAACATATCGGAGATGACTCCGACCTTGACCCACTCCTTCTCCTGCTCCTTGAGCTTCTTGGCGAGCGCCTCCTCTTGCGGCTTCGCTTTCGCCAGATCATCATCGAATCGTTCGAATCGGCCTCGCAGAAAGGTGATTACGGCCCCGACCAGGGCACTGATTTCGTGGACCGACCGAACCCCGTCGCGCCAGTTGCCGAAGAGTTCCCTTTCGAGCCTCTGCCGGATCTCCCGCGCCCGCTCTCGAGCCGACGCCGAAACCGTCTGATAAAAGGCTTTGACGCCGTGTCCCCGATACTGGTCGCTGAAGCGCACCTCGAGCCTCCCCTTCAGGCTGTCGAGCCACTTTGCCCCCTCCTCTCTCCCCTCGATCTCCTGCTTGAAAGCCCCGGTGACGGTCGTCCAGTAGCGGCTGATGGGCTGCCAGCGGCCCTGCGTTCCGTCGGCGTCCAGGACGGGAGCGGACAAAATCAGGTGCTCATCGGAAAGAAGCCAGCGCTCGAGCTGTTCCGGAGCGCTGACATAACTCATCAAATCGACATTCTTGGCGTTCGGTAGGTAGCCCTCCGTCTCCGACCAGTTGTTGTAACGGAGCTGCAGGGCGGCCTGCCGCGCGAACTGGTAGGCGAGATATTCGGCGATCTCCGCCTCCGGGACGGCGATCCGCTTCACTCCGAAAGTCAGCCACCGCTTCGACCTCACGCCGACGTTGGTTCCCGGAACGGTTTCGGGCATCCCGTCGCCGTTCTCCGCGTTTTCCTGCCGAGCGAGGTTCGCCCAGCTGACTTTTCGAACGGTGACGATCTTCTGATAGAGAAAGTCGGCGGCCACGTTCGGGATATCGTCGACACTGAGCGCCAACCCGTTTTCGTTGTGGGTAGTAAAGAGGTAGGCTCCGTTGAACGGGGTCTGCAGATCGGTCATCTTGCCGCCGTCTCCGGCGATGTTACAAGGAACGAACCTCCCGACGCTGAGCGCATTGAGCTCCGCCAACGCCGCATAGCCGTTTGCATGATAGTTGCCCGTGTTCCAATTGGGCTTTGGGTGCTCTTCGGGGAGAAGAAGATAGCCGATAATGCGATATTTCAGGGACTCCGGATAGAGCCGCCGGATCTGGCAAAGGGTGTCCACAATCGTCCCGCTCCCGGTTCCCCCAGCGAGGCCGGCGCAGACATGAAAAGTGACGCTGGTCTCCCCGCCCGATTGCAGGTCGCGCACCTGGGACGTCAGCCGTTCGCAGAACTCCGTCGCATGGTTAGCGAAGAGAAATCGCCCGAGCCTCCGCTTCTGGCCGCCGATCGCATCTCCCACAATCCCGCCGAGGATATCATTCCAAATCGCTCGGTCGCCGATCCAAGGCCGGATTCCCGGATAATTGGTCAGATTTTCGAGAATCGACGAGAGATTGGCGCACCGGATATGCAGCTGACTGTTGGGTCCCAACTGCACACTCTGCCCGAGGATCTTCCAGGTCGGATCGTCGAGTCGCATCAGCTCGTCGCTCGAGTCGATATAGAGGTATCCGACACTGACCTCTTCCGGATTCAAACGCCGAAATTCCTGAAAAATGGTCTTCCGGAAGGCTCGGATGATTTTGCCGCCCGTTCCGCCGAGCCCGACGATCATGTGGTTGGGATTCATCGATAAAACGCTCTTTCCATCCGATGGGATTCAAACCGTAAGCATGCTCGCGTGTCCATCGCCCCCCGATCGGAGTTTCCCCGCATGGCGCCGGAAAAACACTCTCTCGGTTCGAGCAGAAGCGATCGCCACCGAAGATCGCCCTCAATCGAATTAGCCGCAGGGGAGAAAAAAGCAATCCCTTTTGGGCCGGATGGCGCAAAGCTTGGTCGCCTCGCGCCGCACGGCGAAGAAGCGAAGCGCCTGCCGGCTTGTCTTGACTCGGCCATCTCCATCTTCCTAAAACTCCGAAGGCTCTGATATGCTCGGAGATCTTGTCGCCGTAACGGCTTCTTGCATCCTTCTCTTCCTCGTCGAGGCGACCGGCCAGTTCGTACTCGCATGCGCGGTCGCCGTCCTCCTGGCCGGAGGCTGCTGGTGGCTGGCGAGCAATTACACCAAGCTCTGGAACCTTCTCTTTCATGCGAATCCGGTTCACCATCTTTTCTGCGGAATCGCGGCCCTGGCCACCCTGGCGACCGTCCTTCTCTTCTTTGCCCTAAGCCATGCGAGGGCGGCGGGCGAGCAGTTCGTCAATCTTTGGGCGACCTCGCTCCAGGTCAACCAGGTCTGGAAGAGCGCGACATTTCAAGATGCCCGGAAAACCGTCTGGCAGATTGGCCAGGAGCCTCACAATCCGTCTCTCTGGCAAGATCAGAGAGGCGATCCGATCATCCCCCTCAACAACCCGAACACGAAGTTCGTGGTCGCCAAGATCTACGCGAACGACGCGGCGAGGAACTTCCAAGGGATTCACCCCTTTCTAAGCTGGATTCTCTCCGTCCGGGTCAACGCCGCCGAGGAGGCGGTCTCTCGGGACGTGCAACAATATCTGAATGTCCAGCGCAACGGGATCTATCCCGACACCAAGGCAATCGGCATCGTCGCGGACTACGTCAAGCGAGAGCTCGACGCTCAAACCCCGAAGCTCGTCCCTCGCCTCCGGTTAATCCTCCTTCTTCTCTTCTTTGCCGTTCAGTCCGTGCCCTTCACCTTGATCGGGTGGGCTGCCTACGAGGACATTCAGGTCCGGACCTGACCCCGTAGCAGGAGAAAGCTTGTAGACATGCCGGCTAGTTCTCGAGAAGAAATCGAATCGGCACCACGACGTAGGATTGGACGGGCACCCCGCCCATAGTCGCCGCACGAAAGCGCCAACGGCGGACCGCATCGAGCGCCGCGCGATCGAGCGGACCAAATCCGGAGCTTCGGCTCACCGCGACGGATTCCGCAGCGCCACGAGGGGAGACCAAGACCTTCAGCACCACCGTTCCCTGCTCGCCCCGGCAGCGGCACTCCTCCGGATAAGGCGGCGGTGGATTCCGAAGATAG
Source organism: Methylacidiphilaceae bacterium (assembly GCA_050179015.1). Taxonomy (GTDB): domain Bacteria; phylum Verrucomicrobiota; class Verrucomicrobiia; order Methylacidiphilales; family Methylacidiphilaceae; genus Methylacidimicrobium. The sequence continues at coordinate 42,001 of JBFXFN010000005.1, forward strand.
TCCGGCTGAGCGTTCGTGCTCCCGCTCGAGCGCGAAAGGCTCAGCGCATCCCTGCCCGTTCCAGCGGAACCCTTCCCTCGCAGGGCCACGTGACGCAATGTCCGCGGCGGCTTCTCCGGCGCCTTGCGCACGGCCGGAACTGGGGGAGCCGGCTTCTGCTCGGCAAGTTGCGGCATCTCCTCCCGAGCCGGCTCTACGGCCGGCTCGGGAGGAGGAAGCGCCTTAGACGTCTCCTCGGGCTCGGACGCCCCCTCTACTAGGTCGATGGCGACCGAGTTCGGCCCTTGCGCCATCCCGTATTGGGCTTTCTGAACGATCCAGGGACTGATTCCAAACAGGATTGCGGCATGGAGCGCTACCGAGACCCCGATGCCGATCCATCGCTCCCGATCCATCGCTTCCCCCTCTTTCGTTCGTCCAGATTGGCGCAGGCCCACCGATCCCTCCGCTCCTGGCGAGCCTCGCTGTGACCGTGCAGCTTCGCACAGATCCATTTGCCGCTAAAGCCTTTTTTGCCGGCTGCCGAGCGAACGGCAGAGAACCGGTCCCGACCCGGATTTCGCCTTGACGGAAGAACCACCGATCGCCGATAGCTCAAGCATGACGGCTCCAACCGCAGTGCGGCTCTGGCTCAGCTTGTTGCTTCCGGTTCTTCCCCTCACGGTCCTCTCAGGATGCGGAGGCCCATTTTCCGAGTCTACCTTGGAAGCCGCAAAGAACCAGCCATCCTTTGGAGCCCTCCGGCAAGATCCGGGAGCTTATCGAGGGCGGCTTGTGATTTACGGCGGCAAAATCGCCCAAGTTCAGAACCAGAAGAACACGACGGTCCTCGAAATCGTCCAAAGACCTCTGGGAAGCGGCGAGCGTCCTTCGTGGACAAACCAGTCGGGAGGGCGCTTTCTGGCTGTGACTGCCAAGTTCCTCGATCCGACGATCTACAAACGTGGCCGGGAGGTGACCGTGGTCGGCCGGGTCAGCGGCGTTCAGCCCGGCGTGATTGGAAAGAGAAGTTACTCCTACCCCATTGTTGCGATTTCTCAGATCCATCTCTGGCAGCCGGAGAGCAGCGCAGGGGCAAATTACGATTGGGCCATGATGAATTGGGGCTACGAGCCGGGCATGTGGGGACCCGGGATGGGCTTCTTCCCTGGCTATGGCATGGGTGGCTTTGGCCCCGGCTTTGGTATGTGGTAACAGGAAACCTACCAAGCTTTATGACTCCCTACTTTCAGAAGCGATGGCGACCTGCCGCCGCCTTCATTCTTACGGCGCTCCTCGCGGCCTGTAGCCCGTTCTCGAGCGAGGTAAAAAAGCAGGTGCGCGATCAGCCATCCTTTGGCGCGATTCGGAGCCGCCCCTCCGCCTACCGGGGCCGCATGGTCATGTTCGGCGGGACCATCGCGCAGACAAAGAACCTGAAGGATGTCACCCTGATCGAAGTCCTCCAAGAACGGCTCGACAGCTCGGACCAACCGATTTCCTCCGACAAGATCGGCGGTCGCTTCCTCGTGCGAACGTCGACCTTTCTTGATCCGTCGATCTACAGCAAAGGCCGCGACATCACGGTCGTCGGCCGTCTCGCCGCCCCTCAAGCGGGCGTGATCGGAGAAAAGCCGTACACCTACCCCGTGATCGCTGCCACGCACATCCACTTATGGCCCCAGTACACCGCTGCCGATATGTATTGGGGCTATCCGGGCATGGGGTGGGGCTGGGCCTATCCAGGCATGGGATGGGGCATGGGTTGGGGGATGGGTCCTTGGTGGTGGTGAACGAAGTCGTGGATCTCACGCCGCGTTCTTCTCGAAAGCGACAGGGTAGACAACGGCCACCTAAAGGATAATGTGGATCGTTTGCCGGGACATTCCGGCTCCGTGAGGACGGCAGACGGCATTTGTTCCCGGGAGGAACCGGAGGACGGAGGCGCACTCGGTGAATCCACTCTGCCCAAGCCAATGGAAACCGGTCGCCGTCGTAATCCTCGCTCTCCTCTCCTTCGGCTGCAGCCCGTTCTCGGACGACGTAAAAAAGCAGGTGCGGGATCAGCCCTCCTTCGGCGCGATTCGGAGCAGACCTTCCGTCTATCGAGATCGCGTTGTGATGCTGGGCGGGACCGTCCTCTACGCCAAGCATCGCGGCCATGGCACCTACCTGGAAATTCTGGAGAAAGAGCTGAACGCCTACGATCGGCCAATCTCCTCCGACAAGGTCGGCGGTCGGTTCCTGGTAGGCAGCTCATCGCTTCTAGATCTCAAGGCCTACGGCAGGGGGCGTGACGTCACGGTGATCGGCCGCGTCGTCGGCCCCCAACCCGGCCGGATCGGGGAGAGGCCCTACACCTACCCCCTGATCGCAGCAACGGAGATCCGCTTATGGCGGGAGCACGTCGTCACGGACGACAATTGGACCTATCCGCGAGTCGAGTGGGGTTGGGGCTATCCGGGAATGCAGTGGGGAAGGGCCTGGCCCATGATGCCACCGATGACCTTCTGGTAAGAGGACCCTCGGCGGCGTTCCCGCAGGCTGACTAATCCCCAAACGCAATCCCGACCGCACGGGCGGCGGCGATCTCCTCGCAATCGAGAGGAACGGTCTTGGTTCGCCGAATGGCCTCCTGGATCGGGACCGAAGCCACGCGCTCGTTCTCAAAAGCTACCATCTCGCCGAAGCGCTTCTGCTCCACCAACCGCACGGCGGCGACTCCGAAGAGCATGCCGAGATTCCGATCCAGCGCCGTGGGAGGACCGCCGCGCTGAAGATGCCCCAGCACGACCTCCCTGCTCTCCCGAGCGGTCATCTGCTCGACCATCCTAGCCACGTGCCGGCCGATGCCGCCCAATCGAATCTCTCCGAGGACTTCCTTTTCGATCCCCTCGTCCTGCGTCACCAATTGTCCATCCCCTGGGCGAGCCCCTTCGGCGACGACGATCATCGTCTGCAGCGCTCCTTCCGCGACCCGTTTACGCACCTCGTGCGCGATCCTTTCATAATGGAAGGGGATCTCGGGCAAGAGGATGATATCGGCCCCGCCGGCCAACCCACCAAAGAGTGCGATCCAGCCCGCATATCTTCCCATGACCTCGACGACCATCACGCGCCTATGGCTGATTGCCGTCGATCGCAATCGATCGAGGGCCTGAGTGACAAACTCAACGGCCGAGTAGAAACCGAACGAGATCGAGGTCGCCGAGATGTCGTTGTCGATCGTCTTAGGAACTCCGACAATCGGAAGCTTCGCCTCGAAGAGCTGTTGCGCCGCCGTAAGCGACCCATCTCCGCCGACGCAGATCAGCCCGCCGATCTGCAGTCCCTCTACCGTCTCCCAAACCTCGTCGAGCACCGCTTTCGGGATCTGGTGGATCTCGCCGAGCCCGACCCGGGTCGCAAATCTTCCACGGTTGGTCGTCCCGAGGATGGTGCCTCCCAGGCTCGCAATCCCGACGGTCGCCGGCTCCTCTAGGATGCGATAACGGACGGGGGAGAGCAGCCCCTCGAAGCCGTCAATGAATCCATAGACCTCCCAGCCGCGCTGGCTCGAGGCAGCGACCACCGCGCGGATCACCGCATTGAGGCCCGGGCAGTCCCCACCGCTGGTGAGAATTCCGACGCGGAAGGCCGCCATACTGCCCTGCTGTCGCGTCCCCCGGGTCTCTTTCCCTGGCCGGCCTCTAAGCGAGACCTCTTACACTCTCTTCAATGGCGGAAAACTGGGGAAGGACGGTAGGACTGGGAGTCACTTCCGAATGGGCGATCTTTCCCTCCCGGTCGATCACGAAAGCCGCGCGAGCCGCCACGTCGCCGATGCCCAAGAGCCCGGGGAGAAGCACTCCGTAGGCTCGACAAACCTCCTTGTTGAGGTCGGAGAGAAGAGGAATACGAATCCCTTCCTTCTGCGCCCAGGCCTCCTGCGCGAAGGGACTGTCCACGCTCACGGCCAAGATCGAGGCGTCCAGCCGCTCGTAGGCGTTGAACTCCTCCGTCATCCGGCACATCTCCTCGGTGCAGACACTCGTAAACGCCAGGGGAAAGAAGAGCAGGACTACTTTTTTGCCCCGAAATGAACTCAGCCCGACTTCTACCAGTCCCTCGGGGGTCTTTCGCTTGAGCTTGAAGTCGGGTGCCGCCGCTCCTATAGGTAGCGCCATCGCTCCTCCTTTCCTTTCCTTACTCTTGCTTCCCCCTTCACCCCTCTCGGAAGAAGAGAGACAACCTCACGAGCCTTGCCGGACCGCTGGGACCGCTGGCTGTTCCTGTTCCGCGCGTTTGTCACGAAGCGCGGCTTTTCGGCTGAATTTATAGCGGCCGCGATCATCGATGCCAATGCATTTGATCCAGACCTCTTCCCCCATCCGGACGACCTCCTCGACCCGGCGAACCGGGGTCTCTGCGAGTTCCGAAATATGGACCAAGCCCTCTCCCTTGCCGCGAATCTCGACGAAGCAGCCAAAATCCTTGATTCCGCTGACACGCCCCTGGTAAAGGCCCCCTACGACGAGCTCGCCGACCAGCTCCTCCACCATCTCCCGAGCTAGCGCCATGGCATTCCCGTCGGGCGAGTAGATCCGGACGGTCCCGTCGTCTTCCACGCTGATCTCCGCCCCGCTTTCGGCGGTGATCCTCTTGATGTTCTTTCCTCCGGGGCCGATCAACAGCCCGATCTTATCCGGATGAATCTTGAGCGTGTCGATGCGGGGAGCATGCTTCGAAAGCTCTTTGCGCGGCGCCTGCAAGACCTGCTGCATAAAGGCCAGGATTTGCCGTCTGGCCTCGGCCGCCCGGCCGATCGCCTCCTGCAAGAGGGGGATCGGAATACCCGCGAGCTTCAGGTCGAGCTGAAACCCGGTTACCCCCTGCTCGGTGCCTGCCAACTTGAAATCCATATCGCCGTAATGATCTTCCAGGCCCAGAATATCCGTCAGGAGCACGTAGCGTCGATAGCCGCCCGCTTCATCCGACTCGGTCACCAAACCGACGGAGATCCCTGCGACCGGAGATTTCAGGGGCACGCCCGCGTCCATGAGGGAAAGGGTGCCTCCGCAAACGGAGGCCATGGAGGTCGACCCGTTCGATTCTAAAATCTCCGAGTTCACACGAATGGCGTAGGGGAAGCTCGACTCGGGGGGAACCACCGGAAGAATGGAGCGCTCCGCCAGGGCGCCATGACCGATCTCGCGGCGGCTCTGTCCCCCGATGCGGCCGACCTCTCCCACGCTGAACGGAGGGAAGTTATAATGAAGCAGAAACCTTTTGGTAGTCTCCCCACCGCCATAGGCGTCGATCTCCTGCGCCTCGCTGAGCGAAGCCAGCGTCGCCATGCAGAGCGCCTGCGTCTCTCCCCGACGGAACAAGGCGGTTCCGTGGACCCGCGGCAGAATTCCGATCTCCGCGGACAGAGGCCGCACTTCGTCAAACCTTCTCCCGTCGCACCGCTTGCCTTCCTCCAACACTCGGTGACGAAACATCCGCTGCTGCAGCTTCGTGAATGCCCGCGCCAGATCCGCCTCCGAAGCCGCCGGGAAACGCTCGCGGATCTTTTCGGCCAACTCGCCCTTCAGGCGATCGAGAGCGGCCTCCCTCTCTTGCTTTTGGGGCAGGTACAAAGCATCTTCGAGCCGGCTTCCCATGAGCGCGGCAGAGAATTCCACGATCTGCGGATCCGCCAGCAAGCAGACATACTCTCGCTTCGACCGGCCGATCCGGGATGCGATCTCCTTCTGACCACGAATCAGGCCTTCGATCGCCTCTTGCGCCACCTCGAGGGCTCGCTCAAAATCGGCCTCCGGCAACTCCCGAGCGCTCCCTTCGATCATGAGAGCCTCCTTCTCCGTCCCTACGTAGACGAGATCGAGATCGCTGAACTCGCGGTCCCTATGGGTCGGGTTGACCGTCCACTTTCCCTCCAGTCGTCCCAGGCGGACTGCTCCTACAGGACCGGCAAAGGGAATGTCCGAAACCATCAGCGAAAGGGAAGCGGCATTGATCGCTAGGATATCGGGGTCGTTTTGGGCATCCGCGGAGAGCAGCGCGAGGATGACCTGAGTCTCATAAAAATATCCCTTAGGGAAAAGAGGGCGGAGAGGCCGGTCGATCATCCGCGCCGTAAGGATCTCCTTTTCTGTCGGACGTCCCTCCCGTCGAAAATATCCTCCCGGAATTCGTCCGGCAGCGGCCGCCCGTTCCCGATACTCCACTTGGAGAGGCAAAAAATCCTGCTCCGGCTTGACCGATTTTGTGGAGACCACCGTCGCCATAACCACGGTTTCTCCGCAACTAACCACCGCCGCGCCATCCGCGAGCTTCGCCAGCCCGCCCGTCTGCAAAATAATCGGAGATTCGCCGCAAGCGACCGATATACGTACTGGAAGTTCCATTCCTAATCCTTTCTCTCTGCGATACCTCGGAACCCCAATGCAGGGCTCCGCTGCTCCAGTAGCAACGGCTACTTACGCAACGACAACCGACCGATCAGGTCGCGGTAGCTGACAGGCTCCGTCCGATTCAAGTAATCCAACAGCTTGCGCCGACGACTCACCATCCGCAATAGACCGCGCCTCGAGCTGTGATCCTTCTGATTCTGCCGAAGGTGATCGGTGAGCTGCTGGATTCTCCGCGTTAGGAGGGCAACTTGAACGGTTGCCGACCCTGTGTCGCTGTCGTGACGACGAAACCCTGTGATGATTTCTTGTTTCTTCTCCTGATCGAGCATCGCTTTCTTCTTTTTTCAACCCAAGATAACGGAGAGCGTTCTCGTTCGCCAATTGTTTTCTCACGGGGGAATTGCTTCGCCTCCGGGAGAACTGCGACGACGACGCCGATTCGATGACGGCGGCTTCCAGGGGAAACTTCGGTCGGTGCAACCCCTTGTCATCGGCCTTCCCACTCGGTAGGGTGTCCTCTGCGTGCGGCCGCTCGAAAGTCCTCATCCCCCCTCTGACTCTCCATTGCTCGCGCAGGCGCAGGGTGCGATCTCCCCACAGACCCAGGCCATGCTCCGCCACTTTCTGTCCCTTCCTAATCTATCCTCCGTTGAGGAGAAAAGCATCGCCGAGCTGCTTACCGCCGCCCGGTGGGAGGAGATCGAGCATCGGTTTGGAACCCCCCTCTGTTTCGGGACCGGAGGCATTCGCAGCAGGACGATCGGTCGCTTTTCCACGATGGCCGAACGAGGAGGCGCCGGGCCGGCCGATCCCCCCCGCTTCCCGGCGGTCGGCAGCGGGATGCTCAACGAGAGAACGGTCCGCCGAACCGCGCTTGGGTTTGCAGCTTTTCTTTTGAGCGCATCCACCAACCGCCCGATCTCTGTCGTGATTGCCTACGATACGCGCCTCTTCTCCGCTTCGTTTGCCAAGATCTGCGCCGAAACCCTTCGAGACCTCGGCATGATGGTCTGGCTCTTTCCCGAGGAGCGCTCCACCCCCCAGCTCTCTTTTGCGATCCGCTGGCTCTCCGCCGACGCGGGGGTGATGGTGACCGCAAGCCATAACCCGCCTTGGGACAACGGGCTCAAGATTTATCTCGGCGACGGCAGCCAGATTACCGCCGCAGCGGCCGAGGGTGTGAGCCGGGCGATCCAGAGCATCCCCCTTGCGGCACCGATTCCGGAAGAAGGCCGCCCAGGAATCATTCGCCCGCTAGGAGACGATTGCGACCAAGCCTACTTCGAGACGGTCGAATCGACGATTCTCGAATCCGCCGCGCTACGCAAGGCGAGCGAATCGATCAAGGTGGTCTATGCCCCTTTGCACGGAACCGGGCTCCGCACCGTGCCTCCGCTTCTCGCCCGCCAAGGGATCTCTTGCTCTCTCGTGGACAGCCAGAGCAGGCCGGATGGCCGCTTTCCGGGCGTCTGCTCCCCCAATCCCGAGGATCCCCGGTCGCTCGCGCTGGCGATCGATCAAGCGCGGGCGGAAGGGGCCAGCCTCGTTCTGGGGACCGATCCCGATGCCGATCGCCTCGGCGCTGCCGCGTATGATCCGGTCGCCGGCTGGCGGCTTTTGACCGGCAATCAGATCGCCGCCCTGCTCGCCTTTTACCGATGCGAACGAACGTTTGCCCGACGGGGGGAGGGTTGTCTCTCCGGCACGCCCGTGCTGCTCAAGACCCTTGTGACGACCGAGCTGCTCCGCTCGATCGCTGCAGCCTTCGGCGTCCGCTGCGTGGAGACCCTGACGGGCTTCAAATATATCGCGGCAAAGCTTCGGCGGTACGAGGAAGCGGAAGCGCAAGGCGCAAACGACCGCCGCCGGCTCGTCTTTGCCGGGGAAGAGAGCCACGGCAGCCTTTCCACCGATCGAGTGCGCGAGAAGGATGGGAACGCGGCGGCCCTTCAACTGATCGAAACAGCCGGATGGGCGGCCATGCAGGGAATGAGCCTTCCGGGCCTCTTGGATTCCCTCTACCGCCGATTCGGCTTCTTTGCCGAAAAGCTGCAAGCCCTGATGCTGGAAGGCATGGATGGCGCAGAGCAGCGAAGGCGGCTGCTCGCCTCGTTTCGCCAGGATCCTCCGAGCGGACCCGATGGCAGCCCTCCCTGCAAAACGGAAGACTTCGGACGGGAGGATCATTGGGATGCCGATGGAGAACTCTTGCCCAGAGAAGAGTTTTTGCGCTTCTCCTTTCCCGAGGGAGCTCGTCTCGCCATCCGGTGTTCGGGCACGGAGCCGAAAATCAAGTTCTATCTGTTCCACCGGAGCGAGGCGGAAGAGGACCTCCGCGCTCAGGAAGAGCGGACGGAAGCCCTCCTCTCCTCTTGGTGGAGAACCATCGAGGCGGAGGCGGGGGCGCGGCTTTCCCGATGAGGTCTCTCCTTTCCGGCGGATTCTCCGCCATCGATATCGGCGTGATTCTCCTTTATCTGGGCGCCGTACTCTGGATCGGCCTACGCACGGGGAAAGGGCCTAGTACCGTCGCCCAATTCGCGCTTGGCGGGCATAAGATGCCGTGGTGGGCGGTCCTCGGCTCCTTGATTGCCGCGGAAACCAGCGCGGCCTTCTTTCTGGGAACCCCTGCGGAGGGTTACGCGCTGGGAAATTATGAATATCTCCAACTCTCGCTCGGAACGGTCCTCGCTCGCGTTCTGGTCGCCTACCTGTTTGTAAAACCCTATTTCACCTACCGGGTCACTTCGATCTACCAGTTTCTGGCGCTGCGCTTCGGGACAAAGAGCAAGTCGGCTGCGTCCGCCACCTTCCTCTTAACCCGGCTGCTCGCCTCCGGAGCCCGCCTTTACGTAGCCGCCATCCTGCCGGTCCTCGCCGTCAAGCTTGCTTGGGGAAGACCCATTTCGTCCAAACAGGAACTCTCGCTCTATGCCGCCTCGGCCCTTCTTCTCACCCTATTTACTGCGCTCTACACCGTAGCAGGCGGAATTCGAGCAGTGATCTGGACCGACCTGCTCCAGGCGGGCCTCATGCTTTCCGGGGGCGTGCTGACTCTCTTCCTGCTCTTTCAGAAGATCCCGTGGGGCTCGAGTTCTCCTCTCGCGGAAGCGGCGCGCCTGCTGACAACCCTCCCCTGGGCCGAAACAGGTCTAAGCTCGGACAAAAATTTCTGGGGCAACCTTGGCGCCGTGCTCTCTTCCGACTACACGATCTGGGCCGCCTTGATTGGCTCTACCTTCACGACGATGGCAACCCACGGGGCCGATCAAGACCTCGTGCAGCGCCTTCTCACCGCCAAGAATCATCACCGGAGTCGACTTTCGCTGATCCTTTCCGGACTGGCCGACGTGCCCCTTGTCTTCCTCTTCTTGACGATCGGGATCTTCCTCGGTCTTCTGGCGCGCTCCGCGCACGACCTCCACCTCCCCAAGCAAGCGAACGAAGTCTTTCCCTACTTCATTCTCTGCCAAACCCCTTCCGGCATTCGCGGCCTCCTGCTCGCAGCGATCTGCGCAACCGCGATGGGCTCGCTCTCCGCAGCTCTCAATGCGCTGGCCACCTCCTTTTGCGAAGATTGGGCTTTTCGATTTCTCCCGACCGCCTCCGACGAGAAAATTCGGGTGCGCCTTCTCCGCGGTTCTACCGTGCTCTTCGCTCTCCTAAGCGTCGCGATTGCCTGCGCGACCGCCTTCTTCGCCCTCCATTCCCCGGGCTCCCGCATCCTTCCGATCGTCCTGGGCCTTTTTGGCTACACCTACGGCCCTCTTTTAGGCGTATTCCTCCTTGGAGTCCTCACCCAACGACGGGGAAGCGATTTCGGGAATTGCGTCGCAATGGCCTGCGGCCTGGGGGTGGTCGCCGTGCTCAGTGGAGTGCCGCAGACCCTCCTCGGGCTCTTTTTGCCGGAAGAGGCGGCGCGCCTCGCCTGGCTCCCGTCCGTCTCCTTCCCTTGGCGTGTCTTCGTGGGAAGCTGCTCTACCCTTCTCGTCGGCCTCTGCTTCCGTTCGTCCGAAATTCAGATGAAAAATGGATGAGGTCTACCGGCCGGCCGCGGGAGCCTGCGAGACCTCCTTCTGAAAAAGAGACGTCGCCTCTTCTGTCGTGGCTCCTTCGAGGGTGATCGCCGAGATCGCGTTGCAGAACGCGACGGCTTCCCGCAGCGACCGCTGATGGATGTTCCTGCCGGTCGCGTTGCCTGCGGCACCGGCCTCGTGGATCTGGCCATGGAGTCGCGCCAAGAACTCGGGCACACCCGCTTCCTTCCCGCCGGCGCAGATCAAGCGCGTTCGTCCGGCCGCAAGGACCGCCTCCCGCAGGGCCGCCGCGTTCCTGCCGTCCTTCGCTTTCGGTTCATTTACCTTGACGAAATCGGCTCCCAGGCAAGCGGCGAGGCCGGCCACCCCGGCAATCAAGTGCGGATCGCGCTCATCGGGGACGGCTGCTCCCCGGGGATAGGCCCAGAGGATCGCCAAGAGGCCGCGCTGGTGCGCCTCGAACACCAATCGCGCCGCCTCCCGCAGCATGTCCGGCTCCGCGCGGCTTCCGGGATAGATGGTATAGCCGACGCCCAGGATAGGCAGCGATGAGGCCTCGCGGAACCGGTCAAGCTGATCGAAGGAGAGCCATTGCCGGCTTTCCGGATCGGCCAGCTTGGTCGGAACAAGATGGGTTTTGCTGTTCAGTTTCACCACGTAACGGATGCCCGGATAGTCTGCCCCGTAGCGGGCGATCAAGCCGAGCTGGGTCGCCAGGACACCAATCCTGGCCTGGGAGGCGATCCGGAAGAGGTGTTCGGGCTCTGCATCGTCTTCGGAGATTCCGGGGCCGAAGAAATCGTCGTTCAGATGTTCTACCTTCTGATCCGCGGCCATCAGCATGAGCCGGCCCGTTCCACGGGTCATCTCCCGAAAGTTCTGCTCGTAGATCGCTCGCCGCTCCACGGGAACATCGAGCGGCGCTTTTTGCGTGGGCGATAGAGTCATCGATCCTCCTGAGGGGTTGTCGGGGGTTGCGTCTGGCGGCCTGAAGCCCGAAGGGCGCAGTTCCGCCTGCCAAGCTTGCCAAGCATCATAATCGTTCCGGGACGGAGTTGGCAAGAGCCCGTGGAAGCCGTCAGCGCCGGACGAGCGAAAAGGGGCACTAGCGAGTCACTCCCCGCTCGGAAGGTGCACGTAAGAAGGCGAGGAGCATCGCGATCTCCGGCGTCGACTCTCCGCTCGCCTCGAGAGCCTCCATCCCTTGGCTCAGATTCTTGCCCTCCTCGAAGAGGAGACGAAACGCACGCTTGAGGCTCTGCAAAGCCTCTTTGGCGAGGCCACGCCGCTTGAGTCCGATGCGGTTGAGATCGCGGAGGCGTGCCGGATTCCCATCGACCAAACAAAAGGGCGGCACATCCTGAACGACCTTTGTGCAGCCTCCCAGCATCGCATGCGCGCCCAGGCGACAGAACTGATGAACCGCCGTCAACCCTCCGATGGTCACGTAGTCGCCGACCAGCACATGCCCGGCCAGGGTGGCGTTGTTGGAAAAGATACAGCCGTCGCCTATGACGCAATCATGAGCCACATGGGCATAGGCCAGGAAAAGGTTGTCCGAGCCGATCACCGTTCGTCCGCCTACGGCGGTAGCCCGATTGATGGTGACGAATTCCCGGAATCGATTGCCCGCTCCGATGCAGAGAAAGGTAGGCTCTCCCTTGTACTTGAGATCCTGACTCTTCTGCCCGATCGACGCAAAGGGAAAGAACTCGTTGCCGCGCCCCACCTCCGTCTTGCCTACGATGGAGGCGTGATGGTGCACGACACATCCTTCCCCCAGGTGCACTTCCGAACCGACGAAAGCGTAGGGCCCCACCTCGACCCCCTCGTCAAGCAGGGCTCCCGGCTCAAGGATCGCAGTGGGATGGACCGAAGTCGCCATCGTCCGCCATCAGATGGAATCGACCAGCGCGAAGAGAAGATCCCCTTCGCAGGAGACGTTGTCGTTGACTAGGCATCGTCCCGAAGCCCGACCAATCTTTCCTCGGAAGCTGAGCAGCTCCGCTTCGACAATGAGTGTGTCTCCCGGCATCACCGGCCGCCGAAACTTCACCTTATCCGCACTCATGAAAAATCCGAGCTTCCCGGCATTGCCGGCCTGCCGGAGCAGAAGAATGCTGGCCAACTGAGCCATGGCTTCGAGCTGCAGCACGCCGGGCATAATCGGATGCCCGGGGAAATGCCCTTGAAAGTAGGGTTCGTTCACGGTCACCGCCTTTTGCCCCACCGCCTTGGCATTCCCTTCGAATCGAAGCACACGATCGATCATCAGGAAGGGATAGCGATGCGGAAGAATCTTGAGGACATCTCGGATGTCTAAGGCGCCTTCGCCGGTAGGGATGTTCTCCAGCGGCATAAGCTGGGATACGTAGTCCCGGTGGGCCTTTTGGAGCGCCCGGGCCATCTCCACGTTCAGGGTATGGCTCGGCTTTGCCGCAAAGATATGCGCTTTGAGCCGGTGCGGGAAGAGGGCTAGATCTCCGATGATGTCGAAGATCTTGTGCCGCACGAACTCGTCTTCGAATCGGAGCGGCTCCTGGCAAAAGACGGTGTCACCGCGAATGACGATCGCGTTCTCGAGGCTCCCCCCTTTGATCAGCCCTTTTTCCATCAAGGGCTGCACCTCCTCGTAAAAGACGAAGGTCCGGGCCGGAGCGATCTCCGAGGCAAAGCGCACGGCATCGTGCTCCCAATGGAGAAATTGCGTAAACTTTCCGGTGTGCGTCACCTGGGTGCAGGTAAGGGAAAACGAACTGCTGGGCCATGCCACTAGGTAGGCTCCGTCTTTCCCCTGGACGCACAGAGGGTCGCGCAACTCGAAGAAGGAGACGGGGCGATCCTGCTCGAGAAGACCCGCGCGCCCGATCGCCTCGACATAGAGCTTCCCACTGCCGTCTCCGATCGGCGGCTCATTGGCGTTGAGTTCGATGAGCGCATTGTCGATCCCGCTTCCCCGCAGGCTCGCCAAGACATGTTCCACCGTATGGATCTTGACATTGCCCTCGCCCAGGGTGGTGGCCCGCTCCGTCTGCCGCACATGGTCGATGTGCGCCGCGACGGTGGGCTCGTCCGGCAGATCCACTCGCTTGAAGAGGTAGCCGGTGTCCGGCTCGGCCGGGCGCAAGACCAAGGACACGGGCTGGCCGGTATGCAGCGAATTGCCCTCGATCCGGACGGGCTCCCGCAAAGTCTTTTGCCTAATCACTCGCGTCTCCTTCTGGTAGCTCTAGCTTGGGAGCGGGCCAACGAAAAGCTTCTTCTCATCCCGGCGCGCCCGCACTGCCTTCCCGCCGGACGGGCGCAAGACTCGACTGGCGGGAAGACCGCAGAATGCGGTATGCCATAAGGGATCATCGGCATGAAGACAAGCTTTCACCTGTCCCCCATTCTTCTCGCCGCCGGACTTGGACTTGCGACTCTCTCCTGCTCCCGGCCGGGCCCTGTCGCAGAACGGCCGGACTTTCCCGTTCCCAAGGAAGCCGATGTCTCCCAGGCCCCTCCGGGCAAGCAGGGCGGGATTTTCGTAGAGGTGAACCCTGGCGAGCCCAATACCTTCAACTGGCTCGTCGCCGAGGATGCCTCCTCAGCCTCCTTTCTTGGTCTCCTCTTCGACGGACTCACTTCCTACAACCCCATCCGCGACGAGGTCGTTCCGGCACTGGCCAAATCCTGGGAAGTCGGCGCCGACAGTCGCACTTTTACCTTCCACCTCCGCGAAGGGCTGACTTGGAGCGACGGTGTCCCTCTCACCGCCGACGATGTTCTCTTCACCTTTCAGTGCGTCTACGATCCCCGGTTCCCCAACCGCAATGCCTACGACCTTTCGATTAACGGCAAGCCTTTCCTTGTCGAAAAACTCGATCGCAAGACGGTGCGGATCCGCACCCCCGAGATCTTCGCCCCTTTCCTCCGTTACATGTCCGGAGTGACGATCATGCCGAAGCATCTCCTCCAAGGGGCCTACCAGGACGGAACCCTGCTGCGCGCCTGGAGCATCTTTACCGCGCAAAAGACGCCTACGGCCATTGCGGGCAGCGGCGCCTTCCGCCTCCACAGCTACCGGCCCGGCCAGCTGATCATTCTCGACGCTAACCCTCGATATTGGCGAATCGATTCGCAAGGACGCCGGCTCCCTTACATCGATTTTCTCATCGTCAAGTTCGTAAAGGACCAGAACGCCAGCGTGGTCGCGTTCGCTTCCGGACAGACGGACGCCGATACGATTCCCCCCGACGACGTCGCCTGGGTCCGCCGCGGTGAAAAGATCTACCATTATACAGTCCATGACCGAGGTCCCTCGACCGCTTCGACGTTTCTCTGGTTCAACCAGAATCCGGGACGGGACAAGAACGGCAAGCCCTTGGTGAATCCATACAAGCTCCGCTGGTTCCAAGACCGGCGCTTCCGCCAGGCGGTCTCTTACGGGATCGATCGAGAAGGCATGGTCAAGGGCATCCTATTCGGCCGCGGCCAACCGCTCTGGGGGCCGGAAAGTCCGGCAAACACAAAGTGGTTCAATCCGCGAATCAAGCAGTATCCCTTCGATCCCAGACGAGCCGAGGAGCTCCTGACTGAGGCAGGCTTCCGCCGCGGGGCAGACGGCATGATGGTGGACCCGGAGGGCCATCCGGTAAGTTTCACCCTCTTGACCAACCAAGAAAATCCCCTTCGAACGGCGATGGCCACGGTCTTTCAACAAAATATGAAGACCTTGGGCATCGACGCGCGGCTCCAGTTCCTCGACTTCGGCGCGCTCGTGACCAAGATCAGCGACTCCTTCGACTACGAAGCGTGCCTGCTCGGCCTGACCGGAGGGGGGGATCCGGCGGACGGCATGTCGGTCTTCATGAGCAAGGGGAGACTCCACCAGTGGTACCCGAGTCAGCCTCATCCCGCCACCGCTTGGGAGTCCCGCATCGACCAGCTGATGGTCGCCCAGCTCACGACGCTCGACGAAACCCTACGCAAGCAGTACTGGGATGAGGTGCAGCAGATCCTGAGCGAAGAGGTTCCCTACATCTATCTTGTGACACCCGATATCTACGCCGGGCTGCGCGACAAGTGGCGCAACGTCCGGATCCCGAAGATCGGCTCGATCGTCTGGAACATGGAAGAAGTCTGGACACCCTGAGAGGGGGAAAGAAAGCCGTCGGAAGGGCACACCGGTTCCTGCGGGGGCGAAGGTATCCGGTATCGAAATGAGGCATTCCGGGCTTCCGCATCGTCTCTCGGGGCTCCATCCCCGGTCCCGCGGAGAAATGGCCGTTAAGGGCTGGGAGAACCCTGGGAGCGGCGCAAAAAATCCAAGGCGGATCGGATCGCCCGCTCCACCCCGCCCTTCACCGCTTCTTTTGCCACGGCAGCCACTCGAGGGCTCAAATCTTCCTGCGGGTCCTGCACCGTGCCGGTCACGGCGACGGGAGTCCACAGATAACCGTTGCGCTCCTCGGAAAAGATCTTTTCCCGTGCGCCCGGCAGCAAAGCCACGCGCTCAGGAGGAAGTCCCACCGCTAAGCCGCCACGAATCTCCTTCCCTTCGACGTGGAGGTTCCCTTCAATCCGCATCCGGCCCTTCGATTCGATCTCGATTCCAACGAATCCCAGCTCCTCCGGTCCGGCCATCAACCGTGCCTGTGCTTGATCGAGGGGAAGCGGCCCTCCCCCTCCACTTAGCGCCAACCCCACGAGCCAGGGGAGATCCTCGAGCTTCCCGCGCAATAAGGATAAGTTTGCCTCGACCTTCCAAGGCTGCTCGCGGGAGTTGGTCAACCGCCCTTCGGCCTCTAAATCCCCCGTCACCCGCTTCCGCCATGCAGCGGGAAGCCACGGGGCCAGTGCCACTCCGGAGGTCGAAAATCGAAGCTCGCCCTCTTCCGGCTCCTCCCACCGAAAGCGCCCGGCAAGCCGAATCTCTCCCGACGCCTCGGCACGGAGCAGCCCTTGCTCCAAGAAAGCCGTGCCGGAATCCAGACGAAAGATTAGCTCTTCCAGAGCCAGCCCCGGCAGGGAAGCGCAGGCGAGCCTTCCCCCGCTGGCCTTACCGTTCCACGCCAACCCATTGGCCTCGAGCAGCACGCGGGTTCCCGTCAAAGCTCCCCCGCCCAAGACGGACGCGGGCCAGCGGAGATCGGCCCTTTCGATTTCTCCCCGAAGGAGGCTTATCCGCCGAAGGCCTACCGGCACCTCCTCCACTCCGCCTTCCCCCGCTCGCTCTGTCGACGGGCCAATCGCCGTCAGGGATTTCCCCTCCGCCGGAGCGGCGCGAAAGCTCAGATCAAGGTGACCGATGCGCAGCGGATCGATCTTCCAGACCCCCTGAACCAACGAGGTGAGGGGAAAGCGCGCCTGGATCTGCTCGGCCCGAAGCTCGGCGATGGGTGAGCCGGGGACGCCGACCCCGAAAAATTCGCGGCTGCCGAGCCCCAAACCACGAATCTGGAGAGAGGAGAAGCGACCTTCTACCCCGATTCCCTGAGCCACTTTGCCGGAGAGGAAGGAGCGAAAAGCCTCCCCATTCAAATAACCAGCCGCCACGCAAAAGACGATAAAGATCCCAACCAAGAAGAGAAGCCCCAGCGCTCCGAAAATCTTCCTCGTCATTTTTTCCTGGCTCTCGTTACGCACCCTCCCGGGAGAAAGTGCCTCTCCGATCCCGGCTCGCCAAAGGCAGGCCCTTCGATTCTTCCGAGGAAAAGTATTGTCTTTCCCCCACTTCCGGTCCCTTATCAAGAGCCAAAACCTGAAAGGCGACCAGCCTCTTTCCGATGGTTCTCTTCGTTCTCCGACGGCTGCTCTTTTTAATCCCTCTGCTTCTCGGCGTGACCGTATTGGTCTTTTTCCTCATGTCGCTGACCCCGGGGAACTTCCTCACCCCCATCAAGGCCCAGCGAGACATCAGCCCAGAGTTTCTCGCCGCGCTGGAGAAAAGCTTTGGGCTCGACCAGCCCTGGTATACCCGCTATTTCCTTTGGCTGCGCAACGTACTGCATGGGGATTTCGGCTATTCCTGGACTTACAAGGTTGCCGTAGTAGACCTTCTCTGGCAACGGGTACCCGCCACCCTTCTGCTCAACCTGACGAGCTTTGTCTTTGCTTGGACGGTGGCCATCCCCCTCGGAGTTTTCGCCGCCGTCTATCGCAATTCCTGGTGGGATCGCGCGACCGCTCTCCTCGCCTACGCCTCGCTTTCAATCCCGGAGTTTTTCCTCGCCCTTTTGGCCGTCTACTTTGCCGCACGAACGGGGTGGTTTCCGCTCGGGGGGCTCATGTCGATCGAGCATGAATTCTTCTCTCCCGCCGGCCAGGTCCTGGACATCGCCTATCATCTGATCCTCCCCAGCCTGGTGCTCGGCCTTGGGGGCGTCGCCACCCTGATGCGCATCCTCCGCGCCAACTTCTTGGATGTCATGCGGGCGGAATATGTGACCGCCGCACGGGCGAAGGGGCTTCCGGAACGCATCGTGATCTGGCGGCATGTCTTTCGGAACGCGGTCAATCCGCTCTTGAGCACGCTCGGATACGTCGTTGCGGGCCTTTTGAGCGGCTCGCTGCTCGTGGAAAACGTGATGAGCTATCCCGGTCTAGGTCAGCTCATCTACTCCGCCTTCATCCGCCAGGATCAATTCGTGGTACTGGCTTCGGTCGTCTTGAGCTGCATCCTACTCGTCTTGGGAAATCTCTTCTCCGACATCCTCCTCGCCTGGGTCGATCCCCGCGTCCGCCTCCCCGTGCGATGAACCCGATTCCCGCAAAACGCTCCAGCCTCTGGCGACAGGTGATCTCTCGCCCGCAAGGGGCTCTGGCTCTCATCCTGCTCGCTTTTCTTTACCTCTGCGCGCTCCTCGCCCCCTTTTTGGCTCCCTACGGCCCCGGAGACCAGAACCTCCAAAAGACCTACCATCCACCGACCGCCTTAACCTGGACGCGGGAAGGCCTCTCCGTCCGTCTCTACGAGAATGCCGATCCCACCCAGGCGCTCTACCGGCCGATCCCGGGAGGGACCGCCATAATCCACTGGCTTCCAGCCGGGCATCCCTACCGACTTTTCGGCTTTTTCCCCTGCCGCCGGCATCTTTTCGGGGTCGACCCGTCGCAGAGGATCTATCTTTTGGGCAGCGACAGTACCGGACGGGATGTCTTCTCCCGGCTGCTCTACGGCGCGCAGGTCTCGCTGAGCATCGGCCTGATCGGGATCTCCATCAGCCTCGGAGTGGGCCTAGTCGCCGGAGGACTGGCCGGATATTTCGGCGGATGGTTCGACTCGATCGTCATGCGCACGACGGAGCTGTTGATGGCTATTCCCGGCCTCTATCTTCTGCTGGCCTTGCGCGGCGCCTTCGCGAGCCAATTCAGCTCGGGCGAGGTCTATCTGCTGATCGTGGTCATCCTCAGTTTTCTCGGTTGGTCGGGGGCCGCGCGCGTGGTGCGCGGCCTCGCCCTCTCTCTGCGATCGCAAACCTTCGTCGAAGCGGCCATTGCGACAGGCCTCTCGCCGTGGCGTATTCTTTGGAGGCATCTGCTCCCCAACTTAGCGAGCTACTTATTGGTTGCCGCCGCGCTGAGCATTCCTGGCTATATCCTGGGAGAGGCTGCGCTTAGCTTCCTGGGCATCGGCATCCAAGAGCCGTCAGCTTCCTGGGGCTTGATGCTCGCACAGGCGCAGGAAATGAAGGTTTTTATGTGCAATTTTTGGTGGCTGCTGACCCCGGGGGCAGCCGTCTTCGTAACGGTGGCCGCCTTCAACCTGCTCGGCGACACCCTCCGAGACATCATTGACCCCCATTTTCGAACCGCCGACCATTAGACTTTTCCCGACAATGCCCGACCCAAATGCCACCCCTCTTCTGGAAGTCTCGGACCTCGCGATCGAGTTCGCGGGCCCTGAACGGACGGTTCGCGCCGTTGACGGCGTCTCCTTCTCGATGGCGAGCGGCTCAACCCTAGCGGTCGTCGGCGAAAGCGGCAGCGGAAAGAGCGTCACCGCCCTGTCTCTGGCCCGCCTCCTCCCTTCGCCTCCGGCGCAGATCCGTTCGGGGCGAATCGTCTTCGACGGCACGGATCTGCGTACCCTTCCGGAAAGCGTTCTGCGCCGCTACCGGGGAGGCAAGATCGCCTACGTCTTTCAAGAGCCTTCCACCTCGCTCAACCCCGTCTTTTCGGTGGGCTTCCAGATCGGTGAAGCGATGGCCCTCCATCGCCACGATCTCTCGGATCGACGCTCCGCCGGGCTTGCGGCGCTGGCGGAGGTGGGTATCCGGGATCCCGAGCGCTGCTGGAAGAGCTATCCTCACGAGCTCTCGGGCGGGATGCAGCAACGCGTAATGATCGCTATGGCTCTCGTCTGCCGCCCGCAGCTTCTCGTTGCCGATGAGCCGACCACCGCCCTGGACGTCACCATCCAGGCGCAGATTCTCGACCTGTTGCGCGAGATTCGCCTCCGCTTCGGGATGGCGATCCTGCTCATCACTCATAACTTCGGGCTCGTCAAGGGATTCGCGGATCATGTCGTCGTGATGTTTCGTGGAAAGATCGTGGAGCAGGGTCCCACCGATGCCATTCTCGTCGCCCCGCGCCATCCCTACACGCAGGCGCTGATCGCCTGCGTCCCCCGCCTCGGAGAGCGCAGGAAGCGGCTCACCACGATCGACTATGCAAAACTCGACCCCCTCCTCTCCTCATCCTGAGCCTGCGGATTTATCCCCGGTTCTCCTCGAAGTGGACGACCTCGTGGTGCGCTACCGTCTTTCCGGCGGCTTCCTCCGCCGCTCGCGCCGTTTCGTCGAGCCCGTCAAGGGGGTCTCCTTCCGCGTCCGGGCCGGCCAGACGGTCGGGCTCGTCGGCGAAAGCGGAAGCGGAAAGACGACGATCGGCAAGGCCATCGTCCGCCTGGTCTCGCCGCATTCGGGGGCGATCCGCTATCGGCAGGAGAGGATCGACACTCTTTCGGGCAGCCGACTGCGTCCCTACCGGAAGCGCGTCCAGATGATTTTCCAGGACCCGCACAACTCCTTGAATCCCCGGCTCACGATCGCCCAGATCGTCGGAGAGCCGCTCGAGATCCACTTCCCCGCCTTGCGCGCCCAGGAACGCCGCTCCCGCGCAGTCGACCTGCTACAGCGCGTGGGGCTGCCGGCTGAATCTCTGGACCGGTATCCGCACGAGTTCTCGGGCGGCCAGAGACAGCGGATCGGCATCGCGCGCGCCCTAGCGGTCGAACCGGAGCTGATCGTCTGCGACGAGCCGGTCAGTGCCCTCGATGTCTCGGTTCAGGCGCAGATCGTGAACCTTTTGCAAGACCTTCAACAGGAACTCGGCGTCGCCTACCTCTTCATCTCCCACGACCTAGCGGTCGTAGAGCACATGAGCGACGAAGTGCTGGTGCTCAACGAGGGACGGATCGTCGAAGCCGCTCCGCCGGAAGAGCTCTACCGGAATCCCAAGAACGACTACACGCGCAAGCTCCTCGCAGCAATTCCCACCCTCTAGGCAAATGTCCGTGCCCCCCAAGCCTTCTTCGGAAAGGAGCCCCGGCTGGATCGGGCCGGCCGAGCTCCGAGCCCTGGCCGCGAGCGGCACGACCATCCACCGCATCTTTTCGGGTCCGGACGGCTGGATCGAGAGGCTGGGCCGAGAGCTTCTGATCTGCTGGCACGTTCCCGAAACGATCCCATCCCTTTCCGCCGAGCTCGATCGCTGGCTGCGCGAAGTCTCTCTACCCATCGACCGAATCTTCCTTCGGAAGCGATGGTCGCAAGGTCAAGCCTCCAAGCTCACGCTTCTTTCCGGCGACCCAACCCTGCCCATGGCGACGACGGCCAAGGAAAACGGGCTCTCCTTCCGCCTCCGCTTCGACGGCGGAGAATCGACCGGATTTTTTCTGGACCAGAGGGAGAATCGCGCATTTCTTCACAAGGTCAAGCCGACCCGCCTCCTCAACCTATTCGCCTACACCTGCTCCTTCGGAGTCGCGGCGGCCTCTGCCGGCGCGCAGACGTGGAACGTCGATCTCTCTCCCCGCGCCCTCGAATGGGGCAAGGAGAACTACCGCCTGAACTCCCTCGATCCGGAGGGCCACTGGTTTCTCGCCCGGGATGCCCGCGACGTCTTCCCCTACCTGCTTCGGCATGGCACCCGCTTCGACGCCTTCGTAATCGACCCTCCTACTTATGCGCATGGCCGCAAGGGAGTCGCCTTCTCCCTCCCCCGCGACCTCGGAAGCCTCGTCCAAGGCCTCCTGCCCCTTAGCGAGCCGGGCGCCCTCCTCCTGCTCTCGACCAACTATCGGCCGTGGCGACCGGCCGACCTACTCCGCGAGGCGTCTCATGCCTGCTCCACAGCTGGGGCGAGGATCGAGCGGTTGCCCACCCTCCCGCATCCGATCGATCTGCCCAATGGGGTCGGCCCCGCCGCACTCTGGTTCCGGCTCCATCCGAAGGGTCTGCGCGGGCGTGAGGGCTTGAGCCGATGAGAGCCGGAAGAGATGATGCCCGCCTCAATGACGCTCGGCGATCAGCCTATAAGCCCCTCGGAGAGTGACCTCGATGTCGAACTTCCAGGTTTTCGCCGAAAGGCCCAGGGCCTTCACGAGCTCTCCCCCCAAGAAACCCGCGCAGACGCTGGCTCGACCCTCTTCGTAGGTGGCGCGGCTCAAGCCGCAGAGACGGAGCAGACGAAGCTCGGCCAAGTGGAGTCCTCGCCGGGCCGGTTCAACCGCCAGCAGGAGCCGGCAAGAGTGGTTCAGCGCCTCCCCGATCCTCTGCAAATCTTCTTCTCCAAAATGGTGAAAGACAAGGTTGGCCAAAACTAAGGGATAGTCTCCCCATCCGGCAAACTCCCGCACATCTTCCCGGCGCCAGTCCCACGGGAGAGGCCAAGCCGCCGGCCGACAGCTCTGATCGAGGCCCGTCAAGGCCAGCTTGTCCCGAAGTCTCGGATCCAGGTAGAGGAACCGGCCGAGCGCGCCGTCGCCGGCACCAACCTCCACTCCGCGCGTAAACTCCCGCACCCTGCGGCGCAGCTGCCGGCGGTACCAGCCGAAATTCCCCATGAGACGATGGATCCGGCGAATCTCCCGCCGCATCCGCATCGCCTCGGAGATCGTCGGCGGCAACCGGTCGGGAATTTCCGGACGAACGATTCGCTCCATGACGCAGTTCCTACCTGGAAAACCATATCGTCCGACGGAGTCGATGGCTCGGTCTTTTTCTCGAGAAAGTTTCCCGTCTTCCGCGTTCCGGCTTGCTCTCACCGCTGGCCGACATCTCTCAAGATGAACGTTGGCGCTCGACAGACAGAACAGAAAGCCTCTGCGATATCCCGGCTAAAACCCTTTACAGAAGGAGGATTATTCCCGAAAAAAGTCGTTGTGAGACCCGACCTTCGGCTCGACGCCAAGATCCTCGATCGACGCATCGACCCGAGCCGGTTCCCGTTCGAGACGACCGCGGAGCTGATCGAAGCTCCCAAGGTGCTCGGTCAAGCGCGAGCCATGGAAGCCATGCGCTTCGGAGTCGCCATGGACCAGCCGGGTTACAATCTTTTTGTCATGGGGCCCAATGGGATCGGCAAGCGCTCGCTTGTTCTCCGATTTCTCGAGGAGCGGTCCGCCGGGCTGGCCACTCCACAGGATTGGGCCTACGTTTTTGCCTTCGAGAACGAGCGGAGGCCGCGGGCGCTCGCCTTTGCTCCCGGAAAGGCTCGGGAGTTCGCCGAAGACATGGATCGCTTCGTGGAAGATCTCCGCGTCGGCATCCCCGCGGTTTTCGACAGCGATGAGTACCGGGCACGGGTGCAGGACATCGAGCAGAGCTTCCATGAGCGGCGCGAGCAGGCCTTCGGCGATCTTCGGGAACGTGCGCAAAAGGACGGGATCGCCCTCCTCCAGACGCCGGCGGGCTTTGCTTTCGCCCCTCTCAAGAACGGGGAGGTGCTCGACCCGGAAAGCTTCGCCAAGCTGCCGGAGGAGGATAAGGAGAAGATCCAGTCGAAGGTCTCTTCCCTGCAGGAAGAGCTGACCAAGGTGGTCCGGGAGATCCCGAAATGGCGGCGGGAGGCCCAGACCAAGCTTCGGGAGCTCAACCGCTCCCTGGTCCGCTCGACGGTCTCGAATCTTCTCGAGGAGCTCAAGGCCAAGTATGCCGAGATACCAACCATCTGCTCCCACTTGGAATCGGTCGAGAAGGACGCGCTCAAGAACGCCGAAAGCTTCCGGCTTCCCAAGGAGGCTGAGGGGCTGCCGCCGGGGATGCTTCCTCCCGGCATGGGCCCTGATGCGGTCGAGGCCTTCCTCCGCCGCTACCGAGTGAATGTCGTCGTTGACCGGCGTGGGGTTCGGGGCTGCCCGGTGGTCTTGGAGGAGAACCCGACCTTCTCCAACCTATTTGGCACGGTCGAGCACATGGCGCAGATGGGGGCGCTGGTCACCGACTTCTCCTTGATTCGCCCAGGTTCTCTCCACAAGGCCAACGGGGGATACCTTGCCATCGACGCTCTCCGGCTCCTCTCCCATCCCTTTTCGTGGGAAGGAATCAAGCGGGCGCTGCGCAGCCGGCAGATTCGCATCGAGCCGCTGGCAGAAGCCCTCGGGATCTTGAGCACGGTTTCTCTCGAGCCCGAGCCGATTCCGCTCGATCTGAAGGTGATTCTTCTAGGTGAGCGGCCGCTCTACTACCTGCTCCACGAGCTCGATCCCGAGTTCTCGGAACTCTTCAAGGTCGTCGTCGACTTCGAGGAAGAGGTCGATCGGAGCGACGCCATTTTCCTTCCCTATGCACAGCTCCTCGCGGAAGAGGCTCGCAAGGGGAAGCTCCTCCCCCTCGACCGCGGGGCGGTGGCCCGCCTGCTGGAGGAGGGAAGCCGACTCGCCGCCGACGCCAAGAAGCTTTCCCTGCGCGGCCGGAGCATGACCGATCTTCTCCAAGAAGCGGACTTTTGGGCCCGGGATACTTCGGCTAAGATCATCTCAGGCGTTCACGTGGAAAAGGCGATCGCAGCGGCGCAAGCGCGCTCAGGACGGATCCGCGAACGCCTCCAGGAGGAGATGGTGCGGGGCACCATCTTGGTGGACACGGAGGGAGAGAGCGTAGGCCAAGTCAACGGCCTTGCCGTCCTTGAGGCGGGCGGGGTACGCTTCGGCCATCCCAACCGGATCACCGCCCGTGCACGCTTCGGCAACGGCAAGGTGGTGGACATCGAAAGGGAAGCCAAGCTCGGAGGCCCGATTCATTCCAAAGGCGTCCTCATCCTTTCGGGCTTTCTTGCCGGCCGATACGTGCCTGGAGAACCGCTCTCTCTCGCAGCGACCCTCGTCTTTGAGCAATCCTACGGGATGGTGGAAGGGGACAGCGCCTCCTGCGCCGAGCTCTGCGCGCTGCTTTCGGTGCTCGCCGAAGTCCCGATCCGGCAGTCGTTGGCCATTACCGGATCGATCAATCAGAAGGGGCTGGTGCAGGCGATCGGAGGGGTCAACGAGAAGGTGGAGGCCTTCTTCGAGATCTGCCGCGCTCGAACACTCACCGGCAACCAAGGGGTGATCGTGCCGGCGGCGAACATCGACCATCTCGTCCTCCGTCGAGAGCTGCTCGAAAGAGTCGAGCAGGGTCTCTTTCATCTTTATGCCGTGAAGACGGTCGACGAGGCCATGGAGCTCCTGACGGGGCTTTCCGCGGGCGAGCGCAGCCCCGACCAGCGATACCCCGAGGAGAGCATCAACGGCCGGGTGGAGCGGAAGCTGCTCGAGTTCGCCAGCAGGACGCGGGCTCTCTCGGCCGGGGAGACGAAGACGTGAGAATCGAGCGGATCGTCCTCTTCGGGCAAGCCTTTTCCGAAGGAGGAGCCGAGGTGGGCGCCGAACTCGCCGCCCGCCTTGAGGCGAAGCTTGCCTACCTGTTCCTGGAGGACATCAACCTTCTTCGGCTCGCCGGGCTTCCCTTCGCTTCCGAAATCGGGCTGGACACCGCCTGCTGGCGCGAATTCGAGCTTCCCGCCCTCCAGCGCTCGCTGCGGAGCTTGGCCATCCAGGCCGAGGAGGCCATGGCCAACACGGCCAGACGCCTGCGCGTCCCCTGGTCGTTTCAGGTGCTCCGGGGCATCCCCTCCCAAGCTCTTTCGGAGGCCGCTTCCTCAAGCGACCTGATTCTCCTCGTCCGCTCCCAGTCGAGCGTGGGCATGCCGACACGCGCAGAGGCTCTGGCTATGGAAATCGTCTCCCGATCGGGAGCCGCCGTTCTCTTCCTCTCCGATGGGGAGCCGATCCAGCCGCCTTTCGGAGTCGTCTTCTCGGGCAAGCCGTCGGACCTTGCGGCCCTTCACCTGATCGTGGCGTTGGCCCAGGGCTACCCCGGCAGGCTCGTCATTCTCGCTTTGGGATCGGCAGAGGAGCTCTCCCGCAAGCCCGAAATCCAAGAGGTCCTCCAACAGCTCCCTTCCTCGACTCTCCTCGCCGGCATCGCTCCCAAGGCCCAGGGGATCTTGATGGCGGCCGCACACGAAGGCCTCGGCCTCTTGGCGCTCTCGATCGAAGGCTCCTCCCTCGCCGCCCAGGGAATCGAGTCGATCTGCGCCAAGGCCCACTGCCCGATTCTCTTGCTTCCCTAATGGGAAAGCGGGAGACTCAAGCCTGTGGAGCCAATGGCCCCTCCCCTCGGCGGTCCATCCACGGCACGCTGGGAACACTTCTCCCACGTCGCCGATGTCGGGATTCGCGG
The DNA here is from genome assembly GCA_050179015.1 of Methylacidiphilaceae bacterium. Lineage (GTDB taxonomy): Bacteria > Verrucomicrobiota > Verrucomicrobiia > Methylacidiphilales > Methylacidiphilaceae > Methylacidimicrobium. Next base: position 68,122 of record JBFXFN010000005.1, read on the forward strand.
GATCGGGTCTTCGCGCGAAGAGGCCTTTGCTCAAATCGCCGTTGCGCTCACGGCGGTGATCACCGATCCCGCTCTGGTAGTCCCGCGGGAGCCCGTTCCCCTTACCTGTACGGCCCCGAGCATCGAGCTTCTGCTCTTCGATTGGCTCAACGCCCTGGTTTTAGCGATGTCCACCCGCCATATGCTCTTTTCTCGCTTTTCGGTGCATCTGCGCGACAATCGTCTGGAAGCCGAGGCATGGGGAGAGCCGCTCGATCCCGAACGCCATCAGCCGACCGTCGAGGTAAAAGGAGCGACCTGCACGGAGCTGCATCTCTTTCAGCGTCCTTCCGGAGAGTGGGTTGCGCAGTGCGTCGTAGATGTATAAGAGCGAAAAACGCGTAAAGTCCCCTATGGATCTTTCCCAACTCAGGAAGCTTTCCGAAACGTCCTGGGAAATCCCGCCTCGGGGCGCGATGCGGGTTCCGGCGATCTTCTACGGAAGCCAGCCGCTCCTTGAGCAGATGGACGAGAAGGTCGCCGAGCAGGCTGCCAACGTCGCCTGTCTCCCTGGAATCGTCCGGGCAGCCTACGCGCTGCCCGATGCCCACTGGGGATATGGGTTCCCGAT
>JBFXFN010000006.1:0-66218 GCA_050179015.1 Methylacidiphilaceae bacterium
GATCCAGTCGAAGATCACGGGAAAAGTGACGAATCTGACGGCGTACGGCGCCTTCGTCGAACTCGAGCCGGGAATCGAGGGACTGGTCCACGTCTCCGAGATGTCCTGGACCAAACGGATCACCCGGCCGGCGGAGATTCTATCCGTCGGGGAGGAGGTCGAGGTTGTCGTCTTGGATGTGAATCGGGAGGAACAGAAGATTTCCTTGAGCCTGCGAGCTCTCGAGTCCAATCCTTGGGAGAAGATCGCCGATCAGTATCCCGTTGGCTCGGTGGTGAAGGGAACCGTTCGCACGTTCACGGCGTATGGGGTCTTTGTCGAGCTCCAGGAAGGAATCGACGGGTTCATTCATGTCAACGACCTCTCCTGGACCCGAAAGATCAATCATCCATCGGAGGTTTTCAAGAAAGGGGACCCCGTCGAGGCAAAGGTGTTGGAGATCGACTGGCCCAATCAAAAGATCCTTCTCGGAACCAAGCAGCTCGCTGAAGATCCCTGGAAGAGCCTTGCCTCCCGATACAAGGTGGGAGAGGTCGTTACGGGAAAAGTGAGCAAGATTGCCAGCTTTGGCGCCTTCGTCCAGTTGGATGGCGAGATCGATGGGCTGGTGCACATTTCACAGATCAGCAACGATCGGATCGCCAAAGTGAAGGATGTCCTGAAAATCGGGCAGGAGGTCCAGGCTCGCATCATTAAGATCGAGCAGGAGGAAAGGCGCATCGGTCTCTCCATCAAGGCACTAGCCTTTTCCGACGAACAGTTGGAAAAGGAGCGGGAGAGAATGGATCTCTCTCGTTCCGGTGAGGAACTTAGCTCGATGGAGGACGCCTTCTCGCGAGCCCAAGAGGACTATCGTCCCGGCGATTCCAGCAAGCGAAACTAGCCCGGAGTGGCAAACCGGCGCCCCGCCTCTCGCATCGATGCCCTTCCACGGCGCGAGCGCGTACGAAACGGGCAATAAATAGTCGCTAGACGCGCTTTGCGCTTGCCGGCCTCCTGGCGCTTGTACTAACATGCTTCCCATGGAGGAGCACCTGGGGCATGGGGAGCGAAGCGAAAGCAGGCTCATCGCGGCTCTGTTCCTCTTCCTGCTGCTCGGCACGCCCGTTGTTTTCGCGGGATGGGGATTCCTCAACGCCTTTCTCGAAGCCCAGGGCGGACCTCGCGCCGGAATCGGCTCTCTGCTCTGCTTAGGACTTTTTCTCCTTTTGGCGGCACTATTCGGCCGGTTCCTTCTTCGGTACGCGGAGGCCAGCGATGAATCAAAACGAAGCCGAGAAGGCTAAGGCGACGCCGGAAGAGGTTCCACCTCCCCTCGGCACGATGTTCGTTCTCATTTTGTTCCTGGTGGTTCTCGCCGGGATGTGGGCTTACTTGTACGGGGAAATGGTGACTCGCTAGGAGAAAGGCATGGAGAGGCTCGCCGAGAGATTGGAAAAGGGCTATATCTGGCTGTCGGTGTTCGTGCTGGTCGCCTTTCTCGCGGCCATTACCTACTCTTCGGTCGTCCTTTCGATCGTGGTTCCGGGTAACGATGGGCAGATCGTTCCCAAGCCGGGAGAAACTCTTTTTGCCGCCGTCAGCAGGACCAAGCCGTTCGATCAGCCCGGTGTTCGGCAAACAGGACCGGGCAGATACGATGTTGTGGTGCTGGGGCAGGCCTGGATGTTCAACCCCGCGGCGATTGAGCTGCCGGTCGGAGCGGAGGTGACCTTCTGGGGCACCTCGATCGACATCGACCATGGACTCTATATTCCCGGCACGACTGTAAACATCATGCTCTTGCCCGGACAGGTCTCGAAGCAAAAGTACCGCTTTACCCGGGCCGGGGAGTACCGGGTGATCTGTCACGAATATTGCGGGATGCTCCACCATCAGATGACTGGAACTGTCACAGTCAAATAGGAAGAGGTCGCCATGTCCACAGCCCAGGCCGCGGTAACGATTGTCGAGGATCCCTCGGGGTACACGCTTCCCGAGAGCCATCGGCGGTACATCTTGTGGAGTGTCGTATTCGGGTTCGCCGCTCTCGCCGTGGGTGTCTTCCAGGGCTTTGTCCAAGGGCTCAACTACGGAGGAATCAATATCTTCAGCAACCTTCCGGGAATGCGCACCTACTACCAGGGGCTCACTCTCCACGCGGTGCTCAATGTTTTCGTCTTCCCCTTCGCCGCGGCCAATGGCTGGCTGGCCTTGACGGTCGCCCGCAGCTTGGGGAGGAACTTGAACGGCTTTCTGCTGGCTCTCTCTTTTTGGTTGATGGTAGCGGGAAGCCTTCTCGGCGGTTACGCGATCATTGCCGGCAAGGCGAGCGTCCTCTACACCTTCTATCCTCCGCTTCGAGCGGAGTGGACCTTCTACTTGGGCGTCGTCTTGCTTGTGCTGAGCACCTGGGTGATATCGGCGGCACAGCTTCTAGCCCTCTCCGCGTGGAAAAAGGAGCATCCGGGCGAGCGGATTCCGCTGCTTGCCTTCGTTTCCATCGCGACCTACGTCATGTGGGACATCGCCTCCATGGGAGCAGCCCTGGAGGTTCTTTTCCTCCTTCTGCCCTGGTCCCTCAACCTCTTGCCAGGCTCCGATCCCCTCTTGAGCCGCGCGCTCTTCTGGTTTACCGGCCACCAGATTGTCTACTACTGGCTGCTGCCCATTTACGTTTCCTGGTACACGATGATTCCGCGGCAAGTCGGCGGGAAGCTCTTTAGCGACACGCTCGCACGGATCGCTTTCATCCTGTTCATCGTGCTGATGCCGGTCGGTTTTCATCACCAATACGTCGATCCAGGAGTCGCCGGGTACTTTAAGTGGAGCGCGGGCATCCTGACCTTCGCGATCTTCTTTCCCAGCCTTCTTACCGCCTTTTCGGTGATGTATGCCTTGGAGATCGGCGGTCGGGCCCGGGGAGGGAAAGGAATGCTCGGCTGGCTCTGGCGGATACCCTGGGGAGATCCTTCGGTGAGCGCCCAGGTGCTCGCGATGATCACTTTTTTGCCCGGCGGGATTACCGGGCTCATGAATGCGAGCGTCAACATGAACCAGATGGTTCATAATACGACCTTTGTCCCGGGACACTTCCATATGACCGTCGGGAGTGCGGTCGCCCTTTCCTATTTCGGGCTCGCCTACTGGCTCATCCCTTATCTGACCGGGCGGGAGCTCTGGGGCAAGCGGCTGGCTCTCTGGCAGTCGTGGCTCTATTTCCTTGGCGTGCTCATCTTCGCTCGAGGCGAAATTTCCGGCGGTCTGCTCGGAATGCCTCGGCGGACGGCCATCTCGATGATCAACTATGCTCCGTTGCCCGGATGGAAGCTGGCGGGGGCCTTGACGGCGATCGGCGGCAGCCTCATGTTCGTTGCCGCCGTCCTCTTTTTTATCGTTTTGGCCATGACCCTCTGGACCGGGCGAAAGACTTGGCCGGTGGTCGACCTGCCCTTCACTTCGACGGTGCAGGGTGCTGCGCCCTCGGGAAACCAACTCATCCTCGATAAGATCTCCTACTGGGTGGCTCTTTCGCTCGTTCTCGTGGCACTCGTTTACGGTCCGTTTCTTTTGACCCACATCCCGCCGACGCTCACCGCACCGCCCTTCATGGGTTATTGACGGGTCGCTGCAGAAGGGGGATCTTCCCCGCACCGAACGGCCGCTAGGGGGCGAATTGCATCTGGTAGGCGGAGTCACGGAAATGTAACGGAACGCCTGCTTGTCAGGGTAAGGATCTTCCGGCTAGAGTCCTGCGGAACTCAAGAGTCAGCGGAAATCAGAGAGATGGGGGGAAGATGACCTGGTCGCCAGGGGAGATCAAGAAAAGGCTTCCATGGTTCGGAAGCTTCAACAAGCCGTGGGTAACGCAGGCATCGCTTTCGGCTGTCCTTCTCTGGCTCAGCGGACCAGTGATCGCGATGGCGGCGGAGACGCCAACCCCCAGTCCAGAGCAGACGGGCTCGACTGGCGTAACGGAGGCCCCCACGGGAAGCGCCCCGGCTGGAGCGGAACAGGCCGCTCCTGCCCCCACCCAACCCGCTGCATCCGAAGCCGCTGCCCCTTCGACCGCGGGAGGCGTTCCGCCAGCTTCCTCATCCCCTGCCGCACAGAGCACGGAAGAGGGGAGGATCGAAGAGCCCAGCGGCGCTGAAGGGGGAAAGGAAGCTCTGGCTCCATCAGCCAAGGAAGCTCTTGGGCCAAAAACCGGTCTCTATTTCGGCATCTTCGGGGGTGCAGCCTTCGGCATGAGCAATGGGGTGAGCGCGCTCGATTCGCCGCCTCTCTTCTCCGCCGGCGGACGGGCGACGCCCGGCACGGCAGCGGTTGGCGGAATCGAAGTCGGCTACAACTTTCGCAGCTTTGCGCTGGATTCCGCTAAAAGCTATTGGCTGCAGCCGGCAGCCCAATTTGAGGCGTTCTATCTCGGTCAGGCGACCGAGAGCGGTAGCTTGACCGGAGGAGTGGCGGGAAGTCCCGGCATGTCCACCAATTCGTTTGGCTCGAATTTGAACATGGGAGTATTTCTCGTCGACGGGGTGGCGAAGTTCGTGACTCCGATCGGACTCGTTCCCTATATCGGGGGAGGGATCGGTGGAGCCTATCTGGCCTCCTCCGGTACGAGCTTTGTCGGGCCGGGCGGCGCAGACCTCCTCTCCTCCGGCAGCTATGCGCAAGGGGCTTTTGCGGGCCAAGGGCTGGTAGGGCTTCAGTACAACATCGACAAGCACTGGAGCGTCTTCGCGGAGTACAAGATTCTTTATATCAAAGAAACGCAGTTTTCCTACGGGATGGCGACAGGCAACACCATGTTGATCAAGTATCCCGAGTACTACAACATCGCCATCGCTGGCCTGCGCTTCAATTTCTAAGCCGCCCAGCAGGCCGCTCGCTCCATGCCCCCTAGGCGGTGTCGAAGGCCTCGTTTTCCGGTTCCGTCAGCGGTCGGTTTCGTTTTCGTAGGTGATCCGGTAGAGAGTTCCGTTGGCGTCGTCGGAAAAAAGCAGGCTCCCATCGGGCAGGAAGAGGAGGCCAACGGGTCGGCCCCAGGTCGTCGGATACTCCCTTTCGCTGAGGAAACCGGTCAGGAAATCCTCATAGAACCCTTCGGGGCGATGGTCTTTGCCGAAGGGGACGAAGACGATCTTGTATCCGGTCGGCTCGCTTCGATTCCAAGAGCCATGAAAAGCTACGAAAGCACCATGGAGGTATCGCTCCGGAAATTGGGGCTTGCCCGAGGGAAAGGCTAGCCCAAGCGGAGCCGAATGAGATTGGAAGAGGACGTCCGGGCTGCGGGTGGTGTCGACCAAGTTGGGCTTTTGAACGTGGTGGCGGACGAGAAGCCTCGGGTCGAACAGATGCGGGGAGAGGTAGGCGTAGGGCCAGCCGAAGAATTCCCCTTGTCGCACGCGCGTGAGGTAGTCGGGCACTAGATCATCGCCGAGCTGGTCGCGTTCGTTCACGACCGTATAGAGAGCACCGGCATTCGGCTCGAAAGCCAACCCCACTGGGTTGCGGAGGCCGGAAGCAAAGGGTTCGAGCTTCCCTTTGGGCAAGAGAAGTCGAACGATGGAAGCCCGTAGGGCGGGCTCGACTTCCGCATTACCGCGTGAGCCGATGGCAACGTAGAGCCATCGGCCATCCGGAGAAATCGCCAGGGTGCGGCTCCAATGGCCCCCATCCGGAAGAGAAGCAATCCGCTCGCCCCTGCCCGCAAGGCGGCGCTGTCCCCGCTGATAGGAAAAGGAGAGAATGCCGTTGGTATTCGCCACGAAAAACCGGCCTTGGGAGAAAGCCATCCCGAAAGGGAGATCGAGCCCATTTTCCGGAGTCGCGAACACCGAACCGCGTTCTGCGCTGCCGTCCTCCCGCAGCCCTTCGAACAATCGGATCCGCCCGGCGTAGGACTCGGTGACGAGCACCTCCCCTTCGGGGGTGAGGGCGAGCCACCGCGGCTCCTCCAGATCGCGCGCAAATACGGAGACCTTGAAGCCCGCCGGCAGGCGGAGCGAAGGCTGGCCAGGGGGAGGGATGACAGGAGGGCGGTACGTGGCGCTTGGCGTGGCGAAAGGTTTTGGAAGATCATTCAAAGTGATGGAGATCGGCGTGGGAGTGAAAGTCTCCGTAAAGATTGCTCCTGCGCGGGCTGAGAAGACGGCGCCGATCGTAAGCCAAGCGCCGGCGGCCAAAGGGGCAAACAGGATCCAGATGCGAAGACGGCTCATCTCGACGAGGTGGATTCGTCAGGGTGGGAGGCTGCCAAGGCTCATCGATCCGCCGCAAAGGTGCCCATCAACGCAGCTTCGTCGAGGATATGTCCTTCCATCGCCTTTTCCAGCGCCTTGCGGTCCGCGCCAGCGGGCAAGTGAAGTGGACTGTCCAGGGCAAATACCCGGAAGAAGTAACGGTGGGTGCCGCTCGGGGGCGCCGGTCCATCGTAACGGTCATGTCCGAACTGGTTGCGCCCGGTTCGGGCCGTGGGCGGAAGCTCGCCCGATTGGAGCTTGGCGGTATCGTGTGGAAGATTCCAGACAATCCAGTGAACGAAGGTGCCTCTGGGGGCATCCGGATCATCCATGATCAGAGCCAGCGAGCGGACGCTAGCGGGTACGTCCGAAAAAAGAAGCTCCGGATTGCGATTCGCATGGTGGTACCCACATTCGCGAGGCAATGGCCGACCATCGGAGAAGGCGGGAGAGGTGATTTTCATGGCGGATGCGCAGAGTGGAGCCAAGCAGAGGAACGAAAAGAGGAGAGTGAGACATGGACAAGACATCCCGCGACGGATCATGAGGCAAAAGGGTGCGGAAAGCAATGGCGACCATGAGGAGGGCCTGCCGCCTGTTGCTCGAAGGACGGCGGATTTTGGCCCTTGTGCCGTAGTCGCCATAGAGAGTATAGATTCGGGACTTCTATCCTCGGGAACGCGATGCGGTGCTTCGGATTCACGATTCTTCTCCTCACGCTCGCGTGCTCGCAGGAGCTTCTTGCGGGAGTTTTCCAGACCTCAAAGGGCACTCGGCTTTCCATTCTGGGTTCAGACCCTCCGGATGCCTCGAAAAAAGGAGTCGCCCGCCCTTCGGTGGCAGAGCGAAGTCGGAAGGACAAGGTGAAAACCTTACCCGTGGCAAAGGCGGGCGCTCCAACCGGGCGGGTGAAGGTTCGATCGGTCGCCGGCAGCAAGGTCAAAAAACGAGATCGCTCGCACGCCGACCCGAACCCGGTGGCTTCTCGCAAATAATCGCTCTCCCGCGTCGTTGAAGGTCGAGGCGTATGGGGGGAGTCGCCTTCGGGACCGGGAGATTCGTTGGAACCCCGAGGCGGGGTTGGGCTCAATCGCCGGTTGCCTTATTCGCTCCTTAAGCATAAATTCAAAAAAGGGGACAAGATGACAAAATGGTTGACGACGGTGGCGATGCTTGTCGCGATGGGGTTTTCCGCCTGCTTTGCCTCGGCAGCCGTGATGAACACCACAAAGGGGATGCGGTTGACGATTCTTCCCGTCATGGGAGCTACGAAGGAAGAAGAGCCGGCTCCGAAGGGTAAGGTTCGCGTCGCTCCGGTGGCGGTCAACAAGGCCACTTCCACGCGTGAGGTCGCTCAGGGGTCTAAGGGCACAAAGGCGCGACACACGTCTAACCGGCACAAGGCGGTCAAACCGAGCGCGCAGAATAAGGGCTGATCAGATCTCGGATTTCCGAGATGCGGTTAGCCGGGAAACCGCCCTTTTGGGCATGCTCACGAATCGCCTGCTCGTTCGGCGCAACGTAGACACAATAGATTTTGTTTTCGGTTACGTAGCTGTGGAGCCACTGGATTTGGGGACCCATCCGGTCGAGCACCGAGCAAGACCTTGCAGAGATCTCCGCAAGTTCGTGCGGAGATAGTTTTCCCGCTTCGGGAATCTCTCGTTCAATGATGTAGCGTGGCACGACGTTTTCCCGGATAGCGTTTGCGCGTCTTTTCGGGTTTGCCCCGGTAGATGCGGCAATTTACGTTGCAGCGCGATTGCTTGGCAAGCGGTTTTTAGCCGACGAAAGCCTGACGGCTGTTATCCCCCAAGCAACCACTTCTCCCAAGATTTCTCTTTCGGCTGGCGGCAGGGCCTGTCCCATTCGCTCGGTTTGGATTTCCATCCGTTGCGTAGGGCGCTTTTCCGTCGGGGGTTGGAGAGCTGTGCAAGGCCAAGCGCATCAGGCTCGGCTGCCGCCATCCGCATGCAATCGGTAAGGGCAGCGAGGGGTGAGCACCGGGGTCCGAACGGTTCCCCGCTGCGCGGTACAAAGATTAGGTTTTTCTGGCACGCTCCTTGCTTTCAATTGAGCCGCAGGAGGAAAGCGGATGATGGGTTCGAGTAGGGGAGGATCTGAGACTTTCTTGGCGGGATCAATCGAGGGCGCTTATGGAGTTGCCCTCTCAGAAGGGCGGGAAGACAAAGAAGTCCCCTTGGTGGAGAGACAAAGGAAGACATCTTCTCGTCGAGCGGGAGTCGGTCTTCCCTTGAATTCGCGTTCGGACTTCTCTCCGCGCCTGAGGCCTGACCGCGGGGACGCGGATGCGATTTCAGTTCCGAGGGGACGTCACTGAAAGTGTAGCTTTCACAAGTAAAGGAGATTCAGAATGGTTGCAATTCGATTGAAACGCTGGTTGTGGATGCTCGCCATCTGTCTGGCGACAGCTGTTCTTCTGCCGTCCGAAGCAGAGGCAATGCCTGTTCCGATGCCAGTTACGATCGGCAGCAGGGCGCTCACCTTGGCTTCTTGGCAGGCGGTGCCTTTTTTCGCGGCAGAAGAACCCAGCGTGGAAAAACGGCTTGCAGGGCTGGAAGCGTATATCCTCAACGGAGATCCCTCGGGAAGCAAGGTCAGCGGAGTTGCGGGACCGGGGCACAACGGCTGGCTGATGACGTCCGCGGCGCTGGTGCTCTTCATGACCCTTCCCGGACTCGCCCTCTTTTATGGAGGTCTCGTCCGGTCGCGCAACGTGCTGTCGGTTCTCGCGCAGTGTCTTGGCATCGCCGGCCTGGTCACGATTCTCTGGTGGGCAGTGGGTTACAGCCTCGTATTCGGAACCAGCTTCGGTCAAAGCCCGTTGGGTCCATTTTTAGGGGGTACTGAGTTCTTTTTTCTCAAGGGCGTTGATGCCGCACCGAACACGTCGTACGCGTTCTGGGTTTCCCAGAGCGTCTACTGCATGTTCCAGCTCATGTTTGCAATCATCACTCCGGCTCTGATCTTGGGAGCGATCGCGGAAAGGATGAACTATGGGGCGCTACTCCTTTTTATCGGTCTCTGGATGCTCTGTGTCTATTTCCCTCTCGCTCACATGGTTTGGGGGGCGACCGGACTCATGAACGGAGTCTTTAACGCGAGCGCTCGGATTCCGGCGATCGATTTCGCCGGCGGGACGGTTGTGCATATGTCGTCGGGTTGGTCGGGCCTGATCCTCTGTCTATTGCTGGGCAAAAGGATTGGGTTCGGCAAGGAGCCGATCTTGCCGCACAGCATGGTCCTTTGCATGGTGGGAGCAGCGATGCTCTGGATCGGGTGGTACGGTTTTAATGCGGGAAGCGCCGGGGCGGCGGATGGAATAGCGGCCAATGCATTCGCCACTACGACGCTGGCCACCGCCGTGGCTTCGTTTTGCTGGGGGATGCTCGAATACGCCCTGAAAGGAAAGCCGAGCGTCCTGGGCTTCAGCACGGGTGCGGTAGCAGGTTTAGTCTGCATCACGCCGGCGTGTGGGTTCGTCGATTCGACGGGAGCCGTTGTGATCGGAGTCTTGGCCGCTCTGGTTCCCTACTGGGCATGCGTTAAGCTCAAGAAGGTTTTGGGATATGATGATGCGCTCGACGCCTTTGGAGTGCACGGGGTAGGGGGAACACTGGGAGCATTCCTGACGGGCGTGTTCGCCACGGCGAAGGTCAATGGAAACCTGAGCAACGAAGCGGTTGCGGGAAAGAACGGATTGGCCGCGCTTGTGAACCATCATGCGCTCTATTGGGCGCAGCTCAAGGCCATCGCCATCACGATCGGTCTTGCGGTCGGTATGACGCTCATTCTGGCCCTGGCTGTCCGACTCTTCGTCAGCTTGCGCGTGCCGTCCGAGGTCGAAACCCAAGGGTTGGACACGATACAGCATGGGGAAGAGGGCTACGCTCTGTAGCGCAGGTCGCCAGCGGCTGCTTCTCCCGAGCTTTCTCCTGCCTATAGCCGGTGGCCGTTCCCCCGGTCCGGGGTAGCGTCGGCCGTTGGGAGGGCCTTCTTTCCCATGACCCATCAAAAACCAGCAGTTGCAAACCAGAGATCATTGTAATACTAATGTATAGTTACGGGCGGCCAAAAAGCTTGCAAAAGAGATTGACGTGGCGAAGATAAAATCCGCCTAATTGCACAATACCTTGTGGTTTAATTCCACCATACACCCAATATCTAGAACCCCAGGAGATGATCATGATTTCGCTGGAAGATGCGCGACAGTTGGAGTTAACCGGCATGGATCCGCTTTCTGCCAAGACGTTTACCATCCAGAAGCGCAATGGCGCGATTGTCACGTTCGAACCGAGACGGATCGCCTGGGCGATTGAGCGTGCGTTCCGGGCGGAACATGGAGTGCCCGTAGATAGGGCGATCCCCGAAGAGTTGAGCACGGCGATTGAGGAGGTGACTCGGGCGGTCGTGCAGCGGGCTATTCGAGCAGCCGTGGCTGGGGAGGCGCTGGAGGTCGAGCAAATTCAAGACTGGGTGGAGGCGGCGCTCATGGAAGCCGGCCACCATTCCGTGGCCCGCCGTTATATTCTTTACCGGGCGGAGCGCCGCCGTGCCCGGACTCTGCGGGCGGCAACGCAGTCCAAGGCGTCTGGTCTCTCCTTCGTGCTTCGCTGCGGGGAGCGGGTTCCTTTGGATCCGGAAGGACTCTCTCGGGAGCTCCAGGAGGCCTGCCGGGGCCTCGAAGAACGGTGTTCGTGGAGGAGCTTGGCCGAGGAGACCCTACGGAGCCTCTACGATGGAGTAAGCGAAGACGAGATCGATCAGGCAATGATTCTCGCTGCTCGATCGCGCGTGGAGAGGGAGCCGGCGTACACCTATGTCGCCGCACGGATTCTTTTAGCAAAGCTCTACCGGGAGGTGCTGCCCGAGATGCGCGAACGGGAAGAGCTCGAAACGGTGCACAGGAACTTCTTCCCGATTTCCATACGGCATGGGGTAGATGTCGGCCGGCTCTCGCCCGATCTTTTGGGCTACGATCTCCAAAAACTGGCAAACGCGCTTCGATTTGAGAGGGATCGCGACTTCACGTACATGGGGCTCCAGACCGTGTACGATCGGTATCTGCTTCATCACGAAGAGCGAAGAATCGAAACGCCGCAATATTTCTGGATGCGGGTGGCAATGGGGTTGGCTCTTGCGGAGAAGGAAAATCGAGAGGCTTATGCCATCGAGTTTTATGAACTCCTCTCCTCGTTTTCGTTTCTTTCGTCTACACCGACTCTTTTTAATTCGGGGACGCTTCATCCGCAGCTCTCGTCATGCTATCTGCTTACTGTTTCGGATGATCTCGACGGAATCTTCCAGGTGATCTCCGACAATGCTCGGCTTTCAAAGTGGGCCGGCGGCTTGGGAAACGACTGGACCAATGTCCGGGCGACCGGCTCGTTGATCCGAGGGACGAACGGGCGGAGTCAAGGGGTCATCCCCTTTTTGAAAGTTGCCAATGATACCGCCGTTGCCGTCAACCAAGGAGGAAAGCGGAAAGGAGCTCTTTGCGCCTACCTGGAGACCTGGCATCTCGACATCGAGGATTTCCTGGAACTCCGGCGGAACACCGGCGATGAGCGGCGGAGGACTCCCGACATGAATACGGCGAACTGGATTCCCGATCTGTTCATGAAGCGGGTTGTGGAAGGAGGAAATTGGACCCTTTTCAGCCCGAGCGACGTACCCGATCTCCATGACCTTTATGGCAAGGCGTTCGAGCGGCGCTACTGCGAGTACGAGGAGAAAGCGGATCGGGGGGAGATCCGAAATTTTCGGCGCGTGGCGGCATCGACCCTTTGGAGAAAGATGCTCACGATGCTTTTCGAGACCGGCCACCCTTGGATTACTTTCAAGGATCCTTCGAATGTCCGGTCTCCTCAGGATCACGTGGGCGTCATTCACAACTCCAACCTCTGCACCGAGATCACGTTGAACACCTCATCGGAGGAGACCGCAGTCTGCAACCTCGGCTCGATCAATCTTGCCGCTCACGTAAGGGACGGAGAGATCGACGAGGAGAGACTAGCCAGGACGATTCGGGTGGCGGTCCGCATGCTGGACAATGTAATTGATATAAATTTCTACCCCACGCCGGCGGCAAGAAATGCCAACATGCGTCATCGCCCGGTGGGTCTCGGCGTGATGGGATTCCAGGATGCTCTCTATCTTTTGAAGATCTCCTATGGGAGCCAACCGGCGGTGGAATTCGCAGATCGAACGATGGAAACCATCGCCTACTACGCTCTTCTTGCCTCGGCAGATTTGGCAAAAGAGCGAGGCGCCTATTCGACCTTCCGAGGCTCGAAATGGGATCGAGGCCTCCTGCCGATCGACACGATCTCCTTGCTGGAAGAGGAGCGCGGCGGAGATCTCGATGTGGATCGAACGGTACGGAAAGACTGGGGGAAGGTTCGAGAAGCGATTCGGAAGCATGGGCTACGGAACAGCAATCTGCTCGCCATAGCCCCCACCGCCACGATCTCGAACATCAGTGGCGTCTCCCAATCGATCGAGCCGACCTATAAGAACCTGTTTGTGAAGTCGAATCTGTCCGGCGACTTTACGACGATCAACAGCTACTTGGTGGAGGATTTGAAGCGATCCGGCCTATGGGACCAGGAGATGGTGGACGATCTCAAGTTTTATGACGGTTCCGTTCTTCCCATCGAACGCATTCCTTGGGAGATCAAGGAAAGATACCTCAGCGCTTTCGAGATCGATCCAAAGTGGCTGATCGAGTGCGCGAGCCGTCGGCAGAAGTGGATCGACATGGCGCAATCGCTCAACCTCTACATCGCAGAACCGAACGGAAAGAAGCTGTCCGATATGTATCTTTTGGCTTGGCGAAAAGGTCTCAAAACAACTTACTACCTCCGCGCCGTGGCCGCGACCTCTGTGGAAAAATCAACCTTGGACATCAATGCGAGAGGGCTGCAGCCGCGTTGGATGAAAAGCGTCAGCCCCTCGTCCCGTGTCCGCGTCGATCGGCCGGAGGACCGGAATGGGAAAGCCTGTTCTCTGGACGACCCGGAATGCGAGAGCTGCCAGTGATCGAGAGGCGGACCCGGCTGTAGCGGGAGTTCAGAGGGATTCGCTTGATGGTCAAAAAAAGTAGAGCAAAGGAGAAACCATGTCTTGCTGTCACTCTTCGGAGAGCGGATTTCAACCCCATGACCTCAGCAAGAGGATCAACCCGGAAGACAAGAGGCTGATCAACTGCCGAACGGTGGACGTCAATCAGCTCATGCCCTTGAAGTACCACTGGGCATGGGAGCACTATCTAAATGGGTGCGCGAACAATTGGCTTCCCTCCGAAGTTCCGATGCAGAAGGACATCGAGCTTTGGAAATCTGACAAGCTGAGCCCCGGAGAACGCCGGGTCATTCTCAGGAATCTCGGGTTCTTTGCAACGGGAGAGAGTCTTGTCGGCAACAACATCGTGCTTGCGATCTTCAAGCACATCACCAATCCGGAGGCCAGGCAATACCTCTTGCGTCAGGCTTTTGAGGAGGCCGTCCACACCCACGCCTTTTTGTACATTGTCGAGAGCCTGGGTCTAGACGAGCGTGAAGTGTTCAATATGTATCACGAGGTCAACTCGATCCGGGACAAGGACGCCTTCGAGATGACTTTGACGGAAGACATTCTCCGCGAGGGCTTTACAACAGAGACCGAGGCAGGCGTTCAGCAATTTCTCAAGAACTTGGTCGGTTTTTATGTCATCATGGAGGGAATCTTCTTCTATAGCGGATTCGTCATGATTCTCTCCTTTCATCGACAGAATCGCATGACGGGAATCGGCGAGCAGTTTCAGTACATCCTGCGGGACGAGACGATCCACTTGAACTTCGGAATCGATCTGATCAACGGCATCAAGGAAGAAAATCCCGGCGCCTGGACGACGGCGTTTCAAGAGGAGATCAGCGAAATGATCGCGCATGCGGTTGAGCTCGAATACCTCTACGCGCAGGACTGCTTGCCGAGCGGCATCCTCGGATTGAACCCTGATCTTTTTCGCGAGTACGTTCAGCACATCGGCGATCGAAGATTGGAGCGGATCGGCTTGAAGGCACGGTATGGATCGCGCAATCCTTTTCCGTGGATGAGCGAAGCCATGGATCTCCTCAAGGAGAAGAACTTCTTCGAGACGCGGGTGACCGAATACCAGCACGGAGCGCTCCTTCAATGGTAGCCTGATGCATCATTTCCGCTATCAAGGGGACGCTCTTTTTGTCGAGGAGGTCGACGTCGCCGGCTTGGCCGAGAGGTATGGGACCCCGCTCTACGTCTATTCGGCCGGCACCATTGTGGATCATTACGAGCGGCTCCTTTCCTCCCTGCGGAAGTTGAACCCGCTTGTCTGTTATGCGGTAAAAGCGAACTCCAATCTGGCTCTGCTTCGCCTGCTCGCCTCTCGCGGCTGTGGCTTCGATCTGGTGAGCGGAGGGGAGCTTTATCGAATCCTCCAAGCCGGCGGCGATCCCGCTCGATCCACTTTCGCCGGCGTGGGCAAGACAACCCAGGAGATTGAGGAAGCCCTGGAGGCGGGCATCTACAGTTTCGTTGTCGAGAGCCAAGAGGAGTTGGAGGTCATTGATTGCGTCGCCGCTCGCTTGGGTAGACGGGCTCCCGTAGCGCTTCGCGTAAACCCCGATGTCGGTGCCAGAACCCATGCCAAAATAAGGACGGGCGTAGCGGAGAGCAAATTTGGCATCTCGGCGGAGGAGATCGAAGAGGTTTATCGCCAGCTTCCTCGCTTTTCTCATCTATCGCTGCGAGGAATTCAGATCCATATCGGCTCTCAGATTCGCGACGTAGAACCTTTCGAAGAGGCGATCCGTCGGGTGATTCCCCTGGTGGAGATCGCACGCGACCAATTTGGCGCGGAGTTCTTCGACATTGGCGGGGGGCTGGGGATCGCCTATGAAGAGGCCTTGCAGAGCGGCGACCCAGGCTGGTGGGAGAGCAAGACGCAGTGGGCGACGCCAGGGCGCTATGCCGAGCGTTTGCAACCCCTGCTTGGACCTCTTCGGCTCCGCATCCTGGTGGAGCCGGGGCGGCTGCTCGTCGGAAACGCCGGCATTCTTCTCACCAAGGTCCTCTACCGAAAGGATCGGCCGCAGAAAAAATTTGTGATCGTCGATGCGGGGATGAACGATCTGCTCAGGCCAGCGCTTTATGGGTCGTTTCATCAGATCGTGCCTGTAGCCCGTCGAGGAACGGATCTGGTCGAAGCGGACGTCGTGGGTCCGGTCTGTGAGTCGGGCGACTGCTTCGCCCGTTCGCGGCGGATGCCTTTGGTAGAGCCGGGGGAGCTGCTGGCGATTTTCAGTGCCGGGGCGTACGGCTTCTCCATGGCCTCCCAGTACAATTCACGACCGAGACCGGCCGAAGTTCTTGTGGAGCGTGCGAATCACCGGCTCATCCGCCGGCGGGAGAGCTATGAGGATCTTGTTCGTGGAGAATTGTCTGGTGAAAGAGATATTGCTCCCGAACGCGCTGAAAGGCCAGAAGGAGCGAGGAGCCGGGAGGAAGAGAGCAAGCATCCGGAAGGAGATCAAGCGGGTCGGAAGGAGAAGCGATGAGTTGGCGGATTGATGGTCGAAAGGCTGCGATTGTCGTAGTAGACGTTCAAGAGCGGCTGGCCGAAGTTGTGGCCGGCTCCGAGGCGGTTCTTCCGAAGATCAATCGCCTTCTGGAAATCGGAAAGCTCTTCTCGCTCCCGATTCACTTTACGGAGTTGGCTCCGGATAGATTGGGCCCGATTATCCCATCGCTTCTCCAGCGCGCGGAGGGTGAGGGAAGACGATGTACGCGAAATTTCATCTCGGCAGGATCCGTGTTGCCGAAAGACCTGCCGCAGTCTCTCTTGATCGCCGGAGTGGAGACCCACGCGGCTGTTCGGCAGACGGTCTACGACCTTCGCGAAGGCGGGCACGCGGTTTATCTCCTAGCGGACGCTGTAGCGTCCCGCAACCCCCTCGATCATGAAGTTGCCCTGGACGAGATGCGACAGGACCGCGTTGTGGTCACGACCCTCGAAGCTCTTGCCTGCGAACTCGGGGCGGAAGCCGAGGGGTTGATCTTGGAAAAGCTGCTGCCTCCATTACCCTAGCCGTCCTGCGGTTTCCTGTTGATTTCCGGTATCCATCCGAATTCCAGTGCACTTACTCGCCGCCTTCTCTGGAGGATCGATCGAAATCACGCGGAGGATCGGACTGAGGAGAATGCGATCTTGCGGTTCGCGGATGCGCGCTTTCCGGACAATCGTCTTTACTGCCGCCGGCACCAGGTCGACCGGCAGGACTAGTTCGATCTTCGTTTGAGGTAAGAAATCCGGAAAGTACTCGTTGCCCAGATAGTGTTCCACTCCCTCCGGCGCCCTCTCTAGCCTTTTTACGCGGCTCACCAGGGCAGTCCGTATGCCGCGATCGGCGAGCGCTTCCCGGAGGTCGCCGAGGCAAAACCGCGGAACGATTGCTTCAACCTTCTGGAAAAGCCCGAACGGAAGGACTGAACCGGATGCCGTGGGCTGATCCTTCATACCTCCTTAAGCAAGCAGGTTGCGTGCCATCGTGGACGTCTCAAGAAGGGTCGAGCTCCACCACTTGCGGCGCCATGGGTTTTAGGGCAGAATTATGCCATTAGAGTTGGTTCCTATGATTACCTATCTTTACGAAACGGTTCCTACCGAGAAAGGCGAAGAGCCCAAGGTCTACGAAATCCGCCAGCCGATAGGGGCTCCGGCGCTCACCCATCATCCCGCGAGTGGAGAACCGCTGCGTCGCATCATCGCCGGCGGCGGGGGTATTCAAACGAGTCGAAAGGGGGCTTCCGCCGCTCCGGCCTCATCCTGCGGTTGCGGGAACGGCGGCTGCGGCTGCCACTGACGGGTAACAACTCCCGAAAAAGCGGATCGGACGAAGCGAGAGATCGCTTACACCGGTGAGTCCGCAAACTCGATCGAGGCGGAGAGAGTCACGCTGCTTGTGAGCGAGGCGGTGATCAAGCAACGCTCCTCCGCTTTGTGCAGAAGGTGTTCGGCCTTTTTGGGATCGCCCCCTTTTGGCAGCTTGAGGGTAGGGCGCAACAGGAAGCGAGTGAAACGGCGTTTCCCATCGCTCATTTCGAGCAGGCCTTCTGCGGGACAGGTGATCTCTAGCCACGGCAAGTGAGAGAGTTCCGCAAGCGTGTCAAAGGTAAGGATGAAGCAGCTTGCGACCGATGCCGCCAGAAGGTCCTCGGGAGACCAGACGTTGCCCGGGCCTCCGAATTGTGCTGGAGCCGTGACTGCCAAGGTGGGAAGGTTCTTGGCCTCGACCGACAGATTGCCGCTGGGGCCTCCACGAGCGATCACTTCGTACCGGTGTGGAAGAGGGTGCATCATTTATCGACTACCCCTTCCGCTCAATCCTGACAAGGGAGATTTGCCTTCTTGCCGATCCGCGGCTTTGGAAGAGATGGTGATCAACAGCTTTCGAATCCGACGAAAACGGGTTCCGGCTGGAGCCGCACGGCAAAGATCGCTTCCACGGCATTCTGGATCTCGCCCATGAAGGCGATGATCTCCGAGGCCGTCGCTCCTCCGCGGTTGACAATCGCCAGGGCATGCCGCTTGGAAATACCGATGGAGGCACGACGAAAGCCCTTTGGGAAGCCCGCATTTTCGACGAGCCAGGCCGCGGGGACCTTCCGCTTCCCGCCGCTCTCCGGATAGGAGGGAGGTGTTAGCCCGCGCTTTTCGGCGCGGCTCAGTAGCTCGGCGAAAGGAGCGGATTCCAGGATAGGGTTCTTGAAGAAGGAACCGACGCTTCGCGAGTCTTCCTCATCGGCGGCGAGGACCATGGCCTTTGACCGGCGAATTTGCAAAACCGCCTCGCGAATCTCCTCCGGCGAAGCCGGCTTGTCTTTCTTAGAAAAGAAAGAGAGGAGATCGGGATAGCGGAGCTCGGGCATCCTGTCTTGGGAAAGAGAGTAGCAGACCGCCAGGACGAGATAGCACCCTTTTGCCTCCGCGTTGAAAATACTCCTTCGATAGCCGAAGGCGCAGGCGTGCGGGGATAGCTCCACGATACGACCGTCGCGACGATCTAGCGCCCGGACAGCTCGGATCGAGGTTGCAACCTCCGTTCCGTAGGCTCCCACGTTTTGGATCGGGGTGCCCCCGACCGTCCCGGGTATGCCGCTCAATAAGACGAGCCCGGGCAGGTGCTCGGAGATCGTCCTTAGGACAAACGGATCCCAGGGTTCGCCAGCCCCGGCCCAAAAAATGCGGTTTCCGTTTTCCGATCCGCTTTCCACTCCGCGGATCGCCATCTTGAGGACAAGACCGGGAAAGCCCCTATCCCCAATCACGACGTTGCTTCCCCCTCCAAGGACAAAAAGAGGCAGATTGCGCTCCGAAGCCCAGGAAAGCGCATCGCACCCCTCCGTTTCCGTTCGAACCTCTACAAAGAACCGGGCATTTCCCCCTACGCCGAGCGTCGTTAGCGGAGCGAGCGGGACATTCTCCTGAATCTGCATAGGTTGCACATCGTATCAGAAAATACGGTGTGCCGTGGTCAGAAGATCTGTCCTGGGGTGCAGCTTCGCGTCCGTGCTTGCGCGTCGCACCGATCCCAGGAAGTCGGTGAGAGAGGTCCCAGCGCGGAAAAGGATTGCTTGTAGGCGGAGCCCTTGGTTTTCATGAGGGCGATCGGCTGGGCTCTGTGGATCCTCTCCGTGTCTCTTGAGATCATACGAGTGTGAAGTTTTTTCGGCATTTCGGCAGTGCATGGAGCGGGCTGGTTGAAGCCGCCGGTGCGCTCTGCTTCTTGTTTGCGGATGTCATCTACAGCATTCTCCGCTATCCATTTCGATGGGAGCTTTTTTTGGAGCAGATTGTTCGGATCGGACTGCGTTCGCAGGGAATCGTCCTCATTACCGGAGCGTTTACCGGGGCTGTCTTCGCAGCGCAAACGGAATTTCGATTCGGCAGCCTTGGACTTTCTTCGGCCACCGGGCCGGTCGTCTCGATTGCGATGCTTCGAGAGCTGGGACCCGTGCTCTGCGCCCTCATGATTTCGGGACGGGTAGGATCGGCGATGGCCGCGGAGCTCTCGACGATGCGGGTCACAGAACAGATCGACGCGCTCCGTGCCCTGGCGGTCTATCCGACACAATACTTGATCGTGCCGCGGTTCCTGGGGATGTTGATTTCGATGCCCTTTCTGGTCGCACTGACCAGCGGGACGGGTATCCTGCTCGGCTATTTCGTTTGCGTCGCGTTGCTGGGCGTCGATCCAGCCTTTTATTGGGATAACACGGTGAAGTTCACGGGTGCGAAGGATATCTGGATGGGTGAGATCAAGGCACTGTTTTTCGCTGCGATCATCGTGCTCATCAGTTGCCAGCGAGGTCTGCGCTGCCGCCTTAGCGCTGAGGGGGTTGGAATAGCGGCAACGGAGGCGATGGTCTTTTCGGCGATCACCGTGTTGATTTCCAACTTCTTTTTTAGTTTTCTCATGAACCTCATCTTGTCGTCGTGATGGTGCTCCGCCTTGTGGAAGTGACGAAAGCGTTTGGAACGCAGCAGGTATTGGAAGGGGTGTCGTTGGAAGTCGCTCCAAGGGAACGCCTCTGCATTGTGGGGCGCAGCGGCGCCGGGAAAAGCGTTCTTCTTCGATTGATTCTGGGTCTGACCAAGCCCGATTCGGGAGAAATTTGGTACGAAGATACTAATTTGGTCCCATTGGGGGAGCGCGAACTTTCCCCCCTTCGGCGCGAGATGGGAATGGTATTCCAGAACGGAGCCCTTTTCGACTTCATGAATGTCGAGGACAACGTGGCCTTTCCCTTGCGGGAGAGGCGGCGACCGGAGAGCGAAATCCGCCAGCAGGTCTCCTGGATTCTGGAACGGCTCTTCCTTCAAGGGCATGAGAAGAAGATGCCGGCGGAACTAAGCGGAGGGATGCGAAAAAGGGTGGCCCTTGCCCGTGCGATCATCTCCCGGCCGAAGCTCATCCTCTACGACGAGCCGACGACCGGGCTCGACCCAATCGGCTCCACGGAGATTACCGACCTGATCCGCTGCCTGAACGAGGAATTTGGCGCGACGACGATCGTGGTGACGCATGACATGCGCGGCGTGGAGCAGATTGCGCAGCAGGTCGCCTTCCTTCATGCGGGCCGGATTTATAAGGTGAGTTCCACGGAAGAGTTTCTATCCTCGGAGGACCCCGTGGTAAAAGCGTTCGTCCATGGGCTGGTGGAGGAACCGGCCGTTGGAGCTTGTTGAGCTATGGCAACCAAACATGCGGAGTTCCAAGTCGGTGTTTTTCTTCTTACGGGCCTGGCAGTGGTCGGCGCCCTCGCCATCCTGCTTGGACGGTACGGAGAAAAATTTCGGCCGACCTATCGGATCAGTGTGGAATTTCCGAACGCCTACGGGGTGGTGCGGGGGGCGCCGGTCCAATTTGCGGGTGCGCCTGTCGGCCGGGTAGCCGGCAGCCCCTATCCGATTCGCGACGGGAAGGCGGTGGAGGTGCCGCTCAAGCTGTATGCGGATGCGAAGATCAGGAAGGACGGACTCTTTCAAATCGTCGATGTCGGCATGCTCGGGGACAAGGCGATCGAGATCACGCCCAAAGGGACAACGGCGCCCTTCCTCAAAGAGGGCGACCATGTCCGGGGAACACGCCAGGCGACGATCGTCGATTTGGCTGGGGAGTTCCGGCCGGTGGCGGAGTCGGCGGGAAAGGTGGCCGACGAGGTCGGAACCTTGGTCGGACGGGTAAACGAGGAGGTGCTCACGCCGGACGTGGCGGCGGAGATCCGCGCGACGATCAAGGATCTGCACAGCGTGCTTACCCGAACGGATCATATTCTTGAGGAAGCCCAATACGGTCGGGGACCGATCTCCCGTCTGCTGAACGATCCCGCGCTCGCGAGCGATCTGCGGGATTTTATCTATAACCTCCGGCGAAAAGGGGTTCTCTTCTATTCAGACGTGGCCGCGCGACAGGAGCAGGAGGGAAAACCGATGAAGGTCCAATTGGCGCAGCCGATCCGCGTTGAGAAAACGGCCCAGAAAATGACTGCCCCAGAAAAGCATCCATAAGTATGCCGGAACTCGAGCCGATCGGCACGGAGGTGAAAATCGTCGGCGCCATTCTTGTGGCGGCGGGGCAGAGCCGAAGGATGGGCTTCGACAAGATTTTCCGTCCCTTGACCACGCGTAGTGCGCTGGAACTCTGCCTCGAGAGGATTTCCGCGTTCCCACGCACCTCTGAGATCGCGGTTGTCGTGGCGCGCGAGAGGCGGGAAGACGCTTCCCGGGTCATTGCTTCGCTTGCGCTGTCGGTACCGGTGAAACTTGTCGAAGGAGGCGCGGAACGGCAGGATTCGGTCGAAGCCGGCCTGCGGGCCTTGGATGGGAGATCGGAGTTTGCGCTCGTTCATGACGCCGCTCGGCCCTTCGTGACGGGAGAGTTGATGGAAGCCATCTTCCAGGTTGCCCAGCGGGAAGGCGCGGCGGCTTGCGGGAACCCGAGCTCGGATACGGTGAAGGAGGCCGACGAGCAGGGCAATGTGGTGGCGACCCTCGACCGGCGAAGGGTCTGGACTGTGCAGACGCCTCAGATTGTCCGGCGGGAACTCCTGCTTAAAGCCTATCGCAGTTTGCGGGAAGCGGGAAAGATCGCCACCGACGATGCAGCCGCCGTGGAAGCATGCGGACATCCGGTCCGCCTGGTTCCGTACGTCGGTTTCAACGGGAAGATGACTCGCCCCGACGATTGGGAGCTGGCTCGCCAACTCCTTTTGGGAAAGCGAATCTTGTAGCCCCGGCATCCCGCTCGCTCAACGAGTAAGCGCGCAATACCAGAGCGTCTCGGTTGACGGAGACGAGCGGCGAAAGCAAGTGCGACGGCTATTTGATCTCGCGGTGGAGCGTGTGCCGGCGCAAGAATGGGTTATACTTTCGAAGCTCGATGCGGCCCGGGTGGAGTTTCTTGTTCTTGGTTCCAAAGTATCGCGAGGCGGGCTTCTTTTCCGCCTTGGCCTCCGTGCACTCTAAAATAACTTGTTCCCTAGGCATCGTCGGAAAAGAGTAGGAAGGAGGTGGATTCGTGTCAATCCGGTTTCGCACAGTCATGAGAAAGCCGAGCGGTGGGCGAAGCGGAAGGGAGGACGCGGGAGCGAGCACACGGCGGCAGCGGTGGGAGGCGGCCGTGCAAAGGCAAACCAGATCCGAGAAGCGCCTATCGTCAGCCGAAGAGGTCCATCAGATTCGCGTGCTCGCCAAGCGACTTCGCGCCTATCTTCGGCTCTTTCGAGGAACGATTCCGGAAAAGATCCTCGAGCTCGAAGAGAGACGCATCCAGCGCATTGCGCGGAATCTTGGTCAAGCCCGGGATAAGACAATTTGTATCCAGACCCTTCGATGGCTGGCGGCGAAGGAAAAGAAGGAGAGCCATCGAGAATGGGTGCGGGCGGCGCTGCTTCGGCTTTCGGAAGCGGGAGCGGGTTTAGACGTGCAAAGAATCTCGCGGGCCAGATCGGCAATCGAAACTAGGCGGCAGCGGCTACTGACGTTGATCGACCGGTATTCCCCGAGAGAGGGGAAGCTGGAAGAAGCGCTTCGAAGAGAATACGGACGAAGCCGGAGAGGAATGCGGGAGGCGTTTCGGGAGGAGAGCCCGGAAGCCTTCCACGAATGGAGAAAACGGGTGAAGCGGCTCGGGTACCAGACCGAGTGCTTTTGTTCTTCCTCCCGGGGAAGATGCGCTCGCCTGGAAGCGGAGTTGATCCGGCTCGGCCGGCTTCTAGGGAAACTACAGGACTTGCACGTCCTGAAATCCTGGATCCAAGCCCAGTCCCTCTCGTCGAGATCGAAGCTCGTCCGCCTCTTGGAGAAGTGGATGAGCTGGTACCGAAAAGAAGTGGAACGGGAGGGAAGACGTTGTTTTTACATGAGGAAGAGGGAGTTTGTCTCCCTTCTTCTCAATTAGATACGGGCAGGTTCGAGCCGCCTGGATGCCGGACAGCCCGTTGCCCTGCGTTCCCTTATTGATCCTCTTCCGAGACCGGCGTGGCGCGCGGGTAGCGATTCCTTGTTTGGATCGGCTGCGAACCTCGATAGAGGAGGTAGGGCTCGCGCGCTTGAGCAAAAGCCCGTTCGGAGGCGCGCCATCGCGCCGCGATTTCTTGCACGCTCTGATGGCGGGTTAGTTCGGTCAGGATCGAGGAGTTCCCGTAGAGCTTGCAGAGCATCTCCTTGCCGTTTGCCGAAGCTCTTCGCAAGAGCGACGGATGCGAGGCTTGGTTCGCTCGGGAGGCCAGATAGATGGCCAAGGCGGTAAGATTGGCGCTCGTCCTCGGGTTGATTTCCAGACGTACCGCCGTCCCGCCGTTTCCCCCCACCGGGATCGCCTCGACTCCAGGGAAGCCGAGGCGATGGATCTCTTGGGCGAGGGAAAATACATCTAGTCCTCGACCGGCGACATATTGGAATGGGCTCGGGGACCAGCCGACGCCGGCATCCGCGCCGAGATCTCCCAAGAAGCCCGTTACCACGTAATAGAGCGGGGTCGTGGCCCAAGGGATATTGGGAGATGTCCGAATCCAGGGAAGCCCGGTGTCTTCCCAGACCATGTCGCGTTGCCATCCCTCCATAGGGATGACCTCGAGGGAGCAGGGATGGGAAACCCAGCCTCTCCGGTCTGCCATCCGGGCAAGCTCTCCGGCAGTCATGCCATGGACGTAGGGCACCGGGATCCGGCCTACAAAGGATTGCCAGGAAGGATGGACGAGAGGACCCTCGATTCTGCGACCTCCCAGCGGGTTGGGCCGGTCAAGCACGAAAAAGGGAATACCGAGCTCACCGGCGGCATCCATGGCTTCGACCATGGTGCTGATATAAGTATAGCTGCGGCAGCCGATGTCCTGGAGCTCGAAGACGAGAGCGTCGAGACCCGCCAGCATGGCTGCCGTCGGCCGGCGGGTATCGCCGTAGAGGGGATAGACGGGGAGACCGGTCAGGCGATCGTGGAGGAAGGAGACATGCCTTCCGGCGCGAACGTCTCCGGAGATCCCATGCTCGGGGGCAAAGAGCGCGACCAGCCGAACGCCGGGCGCGCGCTTGAGGACCAGCCGGGTGGGTCTCCCTGCCGAATCGGTGCTCGCCTGATTGGTGATGAGGCCGATGCGTCGCCCTTTCAAGCGTGCGAATTGCGTGCGTTCGAGAACGTCGATCCCCAATAAGATGGATGCGGCTTCCGCTTGGACGACAAGGGACCAGAAGAGAAGGAAGAGGACCCGGGCCGTCCTCTTGACAAGCCCGGAGATGGGGCGATAGTGTCTGCGCGCTTCTGCTTGCGGGAAGCAGGGCGAATGATGATTCCATCGAAGCCGCCTCATACGAGAACGAAACCTCCCTTGGCCCGCCTATCGGTCGAGGAAGGGGATGGGAGAGCCAAAGGCTCTCTTCTCTTCCCTCGGCATGCGACCGTTGCAATGCTATCCTCTAAGGCCCACATGGGCCAGCGCAACTTCGATCTTTCCCGTCCCGGGGCGGCGGACATATTTCCTCAATGGGGATCAGGTCGCTGGGCCGGAAGGGGTTCGAGCTAGGTTGCGATCGCAACGAAGCGGAAGCCGATCCGACCATTACAATGGTTTCTCTCATGCCGGGAAAGCCGCTTGCACCGGTAGACGGCCTCCTTCTGGAAAAGATCGGGGCGAAGGTTGCCTATTTCTCCATGGAAATGGCGGTGGACGAGGAGATTCCTACCTATAGCGGTGGGCTCGGAGTGCTGGCGGCGGATACGCTGCGTGCCGCTGCGGGGTCACTGCTCCCCATGGTCGGCGTTACTCTCCTTTATCGGCGAGGCTACTTCTTTCAGCGCATTGACGCGCAAGGATGGCAGAGGGAGGAAAGCGTCCTCTGGTCTCCGGAAAATGTCTTATGCGAGCTTCCGGATAGGGTGTCGGTGGTCCTCGAAGGGCGGTCTGTGCAGGTGCGTGCCTGGCTTTATTGGATCCGCGATGCGGGTGAGGGAAGGATCCCGATCCTTTTTCTCGACACCGATCTGCCCGAGAATTCCGAATGGGATCGCACCCTTTCGCATTTTCTGTACGGAGGGGACAATCGCTATCGGCTCTGTCAGGAGGTGATCCTAGGCATCGGCGGAGTCCGGATGTTGCGCAAGCTTGGCTTTGGACAACTCGAGCTCTTTCATATGAACGAAGGGCACTCGAGCCTGCTCGTCCTGGAGCTCCTCCAGGAGGAGGCCAAACGCGCCGGCCGAACGGAGCCCATAGAGGAAGATATCGAAGCGGTACGGCGCAAGTGCGCTTTTACCACCCATACGCCTGTCTCGGCGGGGCATGACCGCTTTCCGATGGAACTGGTCCGCAAGATCATCCACCTGCCTGCGATTGCGGACAGCGAATACAAAGGACGATTTTGTTGCAACGGAGAAATAAATCTAACGCATCTCGCCTTTCAATTCAGCCATTACATCAACGGAGTCGCCAAGAGGCATTCGGAGGTCTCTCGGGTTCTTTTTTATCCCGCAACGATCGATTCGATCACCAACGGCATTCACATCCCTTATTGGGCTAGCCCGTCCATGCAGGCGCTCTTCGATCGCCACATTCCGGGTTGGCGTTCCGATGCGTTCAGCATTCGCTACGCGATCGCGATCCCACTCGAGGAGATTCGGCAGGCGCATGACGAGAGCAAGGGGCGTCTCCTTCAGTACGTCAATCGAGAGACCAACGCGGGGATGAGCCTGGATGGGCTGACGATCGGGTTCGCCCGGCGAGCCACGGCGTACAAGAGACCGGAGCTGATCCTGACCGACATCGAGCGGCTCAAGCGGATCTCTCGGGAGAAGGGGCCGATCCAGATCATTTTCGCCGGCAAGGCACACCCACAGGACGAGGAGGGAAAACGCGCGATCCAGCGGATCGTCCAATCTCAAAGTCGTCTTTTGCCGGAAGTTCGGATGGCGTATCTCGCCGAATACGATTTGGCCCTGGCGCGACTCTTCGTAGCCGGTGTCGATCTCTGGCTCAACACCCCGCAGCCTCCGCTCGAAGCTTCCGGCACCAGCGGCATGAAGGCCGCCGTCAATGGGGTGCCCAGTCTTTCTATCCTCGACGGCTGGTGGATCGAAGGATGCATCGAGGGGGAAACCGGCTGGTCGATCGGTCCGGACTATTATCGGCGCAAAGAGACTTCCGACACCCAGAGGGATGCCCGCGACCTCTACGAGAAGCTGGAGGGGGTGATCATTCCCCTCTTTTACCGGGATCCCGATGGCTACTCGCGCGTCATGCGCCAGGGAATCGCGCTTAACGGCTCCTTTTTCAACGCGCAGCGAATGTTGCAGCAGTATGTGCTCAAGGCCTATTTCGTCTAGCGGCTGGAGCTTTTCGGTGTTTGATGACAGGGGACGGAAAGCGAGGCGGGGAATGCGGCAAAGATGGAGAGGTAAAAAAGGCGAAGTGGCTGGCGCTCCGAGCTTGAATGGAGCAGTCTATCGGTGTGCGCGCTTCGGATTTCGCGGTCGCTCCGAACGACCGACTGCCGCTGAGCGGAAGAGACCCGGGCTATACGGGAGGATTCGGTTCGAAGGAAGAGGCCAGGGAGAAGCTGGAATCAGACGTGCGCAAGCTCACGGAGCGGCAGGAACTCTTTTATGCTGTGCGCGCGTTTTCGCTGCTGGTCATTCTCCAAGGCATGGATTCTTCAGGCAAGGACAGCCTGATCAAGCATGTGATCTCCGGACTCAACCCGCAAGGAGTGGAGGTGTCCAGCTTTCGGCGGCCCACAGAGGAAGAGTCGGCTCACGATTATCTTTGGCGATGCGGGAAGCGACTTCCGGAGCGGGGCAAGATCGGAATTTTTAATCGCTCCTATTATGAGGAGGTGCTGGTCGTCCGAGTTCATCCGAACCTTCTGCCGGCCGAGGGTGCGCGAAAGATCGGCCCGGCATTCTGGTCCGAGCGATACGAGGATATCCTCTGCTTCGAGCGCCATCTTTCTCGGGCCGGCACGATCATCGTCAAATTTTTTCTTCATCTTTCCCGAAGAGAGCAGGCGAAGCGTCTCCTCGAACGGATCAACCAGACGGAGAAGCGGTGGAAGTTTTCTTTGGCGGACGTCGAAGAACGGGAGCGCTGGCAGCAGTATGAATCCGCATACACGGAGATGCTTGCTGCCACCAGCACGCCGCAGGCACCGTGGTATGTTCTTCCTGCGGATCACAAATGGTTTACACATCTTGCGGCGGCGAGCATCCTGATCGAGCGGCTGGATGAGTTGCGGCTTCGGTATCCGGAGCCTGGGGCGGATGTCGGAGCGGAACTAAGTAGGGCGAAGAAAATCCTAGAAGATGAACTCGGGCGTTGAGAATCCGGCGGAGCGTCTTGCCGATCCCGGAACGGGGACACGGCAGGAGACGGATAGCATGGGGTCCATCGAGGTCCCGGCCGGCCGGTATTACGGGGCGCAGACCGCGCGGTCGCTGATTCATTTTTCGATCGGTTCGGAACGGATGCCGATCGAAGTGATTCGTGCTCTTGCGCTGCTGAAGAAAGCGGCGGCGCTGGTTAACCAGAAACTAGGAGTTCTTTCGGACGAGAAGGTCAAATGGATCGTCATGGCCGTCGACGAGGTTTTGGCGGGGAGATTCGATGACGAGTTTCCCTTGCAGGTCTGGCAGACCGGCAGCGGAACGCAGTCCAACATGAATTGTAACGAGGTCATCGCCGGTCGAGCCAACGAGCTGGCGGTAGGCAAACGCGGTGGAAAGACCCCGGTCCATCCCAATGACGATGTCAATCGGTCGCAGTCCTCGAATGACGTTTTCCCTTCGGCCATGCATCTGGCCGTAGCCCTTGCGCTCCATCACAGGTTCTTCCCGGAATTAGAGAAGACGCTCGACTGCCTGCGGCGGCGAAGCCAGGAGTTTGCGGGCATCCTCAAGATCGGTCGAACGCATCTGATGGATGCCGTGCCCTTGACGCTTGGACAAGAATTCGGCGGATACGTGGGGCAACTCGAACTAGCGCTGTCCGATCTCCGTGGCCGGATGACTCCTCTCCATGGACTGGCGATCGGCGGGACGGCCGTAGGTACGGGCCTGAATGCGCCCGCCGGCTTTGGCGAAGCGGTCTGTGCAAAACTGGCGGAGTGGACGGGACTGCCCTTCTTTTCCGCTCCGAACAAGTTTGCCGCCTTGGCTTCCCACGAGCCGCTCCTCGCCGTCAGCTCTTCCTTGCGCAATCTAGCGGCTTCCCTTTTCAAGCTGGCCAACGATATTCGCTGGATGGGCTCGGGCCCGCGCTGCGGCTTAGGCGAGCTGCGCCTCCCAGAAAATGAGCCCGGGTCTTCCATCATGCCGGGAAAGGTCAATCCCACCCAGTCGGAAGCAATGGCAATGGTATGCATCCAGGTCATGGGGGCGGATGCGGCGGTTGGATTTGCGGGTTCTCAGGGCAATTTCGAGTTGAATGTCTTCAAGCCGATGATCGTCTTCAACATTCTGACCTCGATCCGGCTCTTGGGCGACGCTTGCCGGTCCTTCCGGCTCTTTTGTCTCGAAGGGTTGCATCCCGAGCTCGATGTGCTTCGTGCCGAGGTGGAACGATCCCTTATGCTCGTTACGGCCCTGACTCCCCGATTGGGTTACGACCGATCGGCGAAGATTGCGCAGCAGGCCTATCGGGAGGGAAAAAGCATCCGGGAAGTCTGCGTAGGGGGAAGCTATCTGTCGGAGGGAGAGTTCGACGCGCTGGTGCGCCCGATGGTGGGCGACGGAGGGCGGGAATGACGGAGGGAAGGGCTCTCTTGGTTTTGATGGCGGAGGTTCCTCGCGTTCGGGCGGAGCTTGAGGGAAAAAGAGTCGTAGTGACCAACGGCTGCTTCGATCTCCTGCACGTTGGTCATCTACGCTGCCTGGATTTTGCTCGATCGCTGGGAGACCTGCTCTGGGTAGGGATCAACGACGATCGATCGGTACGATCCCAGAAAGGCGAGCATCGGCCGATTCACCCCGAGGCGGAAAGAGCAGAACTTCTCGCCGGTCTCCGGCCGGTCGATCTCGTGACCGTCTTCTCCGGCAGGCGGGCGACCGCGTTTCTTCAGGCGGTTCGACCAGTGGTTTATGTAAAAGGAGGGGACTACCGGCGTGAAACTCTCGACGCCGAAGAGAGCGAAGCCCTCGAAAACATGGGTGTGGAGATTCGTTTCTGTCCGCTGGTGGAGGGCAGATCGACGACCGCAGCCTTAGAGGCGCTGGGCAAGGGATGAATTCGGAGAAAGTATCCCTGGGTATTCTCGGATCGGGCCGCGGCAGCAACTTCAGCGCGATCCTGACCGCGATTGCCTCGGGACGGCTTACCGCTTCGGTATCCGTTGTGATCAGCGATCGGGAGGATGCGAGGATTTTGGAGCTGGCTCGAGAAGCGAAGGTCCCGACGGTTGTGCTGCGCAAGGGGCGGTTCCAGACCCGGCTGGAACCGGAAATCGAGCAGGAGCTTGCCGATTGCCTTCGGCGGTTCCAGGTTGACTTGGTGGTGCTGGCCGGCTTTCTGCGCGTCCTCAAGGGGCCGCTTCTGGCCGCCTATCCGGGAAAGATCCTCAATATTCACCCCTCGCTCCTGCCCGCCTTCAAAGGGAAAGACGCCTGGAAGCAGGCTTTGGAGGCGGGGGTATCGGAGACCGGTTGCACGGTTCATTGGGTGGAGCCTGAGGTGGATAGCGGCCCTATTCTAGGGCAGGCGCGGGTGCCGATCCGGCCGGGCGATACGCCCGAAAGCCTGCACGCGCGAATTCAGGAAGCGGAACATCGTCTCTATCCGGAGCTCATTCAAAGCGTTATCGATCGGAAACTATGGCAGGGGATTCGCTCGTAGAAGAGCAGGAGCTTGATTTCTGGGGCAAGCCGAGCGGCGCGACGGCGGCTCCCGGGGAGGGTGCGCAGAGACCGCTTTCGGTCAGCGAATTGACGCGGAGGGTCCGGGCGATCCTTGAGGCGGGTTTTGCTCAGGTGTGGGTCGAAGGAGAAATCTCGAACCTTCGGAGCCCGAGTTCGGGCCATGTCTATTTCACTCTCAAGGATGAGCAGGCGGTTATTCAGATCGTCCTATTTCGTTCTGAGGCGACCCGTCTATCGCTGCGGCTTCGAGAAGGCGCCGCAGTCGTCGTGCGGGGGCGGTTGACGGTATTCGAGACGCGGGGTCAATACCAGATCGTTGCCGTGGACGTGCAACCCCGGGGCGAGGGCGCCCTGCTCGAACGGCTGGAGGCACTGAAGAGGAAGCTTGCAGCCGAGGGCCTTTTCGATTCTTCCCGCAAGCGGGGATTCCCGGCATTTCCGGAAAAAGTCGGTCTGGTGACTTCCCTCAAGGGTGCGGTGATCCAGGATTTCCTGCGGATCCTGCAGCGAAGAGCGCCGGGGTTGGAGATTTTCGTTCGGGACGTGCCGGTACAGGGCGCCCAGGCAGCCAAGGCGATTGCCTCTGCGATCCGGGCCTTTAACGGCCCTCCGGAGGTTGACGTTCTGGTAATCGCTCGGGGCGGGGGCAGCTTGGAAGACCTCTGGCCCTTCAATGAGGAAGTCGTTGCTCGTGCTCTCGCGGACTGCCGCGTGCCCACCGTCTCAGGGGTCGGCCACGAGACCGATTTTACGATCGCCGATTTGGTTGCGGATCTGAGAGCTCCGACTCCCTCCGCCGCAGCGGAGCTAATCGCCCGCGATTGGAACGACTGGCGAGGGGAGGTCGAACAGTTGCAACAGAGGACGAAGCGAGCGGTTGCAAGAATGTTGGAGCTGGGTCGCGAACGGTTGGCGCGGGTGGCCGGCAGCCCGTTTTTGCGCGAGCCATCCCGGATGATCTTCCGGTGGCAGCAGATGGTGGACGAGGAAGAAGAGGTGCTTCGACGGTCTCTGCTTCGGGGGCTATCGATCAAGAGGGAGCGGTGGGAGTATCTTGTGCGGCACTGGAAGGCCTTGCGGTGCGATCAGCATATCCACCGTCTGTCGCAACAGGTCGCCCAGTGGGCGGCTCGGCTGGCCGCCCTGAGCCCGGAAGCGACTCTGCAACGTGGGTATGCGATCGCTTTCGACGAGCAAGGCCATATTCTGCGACAGGCGCGTCCGGAGCTCGTCGATCGCGAAGTGCGGGTTCGGCTCGCTTCGGGGCACCTCGATGTGCGCGTGCTCCGTCTTGGCCGGCTGAACACGCTCCGGGCGGAACGGAAAGCGGATCCAGACCAGGGTAAGGAGGCGGACTAAGAATCTTTTCGTTTTGAGTCGGCAGGAGGCTTGACAAGCGCGGTTGTCTTCGGGAAAGTTATCTTTCTCTCAAGGGCGGGGTTTTGTCCCGAAGAAGGGAAGCGGAATTTGCCCATGTAGCTCAGTTGGCAGAGCACGTCCTTGGTAAGGACGAGGTCACCGGTTCAAGCCCGGTCATGGGCTCGGCCGCAAAGGAGACCGTTCGGAGAACCGGAAGGCTTAAGAAGAAAAGAAGCGAGGAGTATTCATGGCGAAAGAGAGTTTCGTACGTTCGAAGCCGCATGTGAATGTAGGCACCATCGGGCATGTGGATCATGGGAAAACCACGCTAACCGCGGCGATCACCTCTGTCCTTGCCAAGAAGGGTCTTGCAGAGAAGAAGGGTTACGATCAGATCGATAATGCGCCGGAAGAGCGGGAGCGCGGGATTACCATCAGCACGACGCACGTTGAGTATGCGTCGGAGAGTCGTCACTACGCGCATGTGGACTGTCCGGGACATGCGGATTACATCAAGAACATGATCACCGGCGCCGCGCAGATGGACGGGGCCATTCTCGTGGTGAGCGCTCCGGATGGCCCGATGCCGCAGACGCGCGAGCATATCCTGCTCGCCCGGCAAGTCGGGGTGCCGGCCGTCGTGGTCTTCCTGAACAAGGTCGACATGGTCGATGACCAGGAGTTGATCGATCTGGTGGAGCTCGAGGTGCGCGAACTGCTGAGCAAGTATGAGTTTCCGGGGGAGAAGATCCCGATCGTTCGCGGAAGCGCGCTGAAAGCGCTCGAGGGCGATCCCGAACAGGAAAAGAACATCATGGCTCTGATCGCGGCGATGGATGAGTACATCCCGATCCCGGAGCGCCCGAAAGACCTGCCGTTTCTCATGCCCGTTGAGGACGTCTTCAATATTGAAGGTCGGGGAACGGTGGTGACGGGCCGGGTGGAGCGAGGAATCCTGAAGCGGATGGAAGAGGTGGAGATCGTTGGCATCCGACCGACCGTGAAGACCGTGGTGACGGATATCGAAATGTTCCGTAAACTTCTCGAATCGGCCGAAGCCGGCGACAACGTCGGGGTTCTGCTTCGAGGCACCAAGAAAGAAGATGTCGAGCGAGGTCAAGTCGTTGCCAAGCCGGGAAGCATTACCCCTCATACGAAGTTTAAGGCGCAGGTATACGTGCTCAACAAGGAGGAAGGGGGCCGCCATACGCCCTTTTTTGCGGGATACCGGCCTCAATTTTATTTTCGCACAACCGATGTAACAGGTAATGTGAAGCTAAAGGAAGGGGTCGAGATGGTGATGCCCGGCGACAATGTCGAGGTGGAAGTCGAGTTGATCACCCCGATTGCGATGGAAAAGGCGATGCGGTTTGCTATCCGGGAAGGAGGCAAGACCGTGGGCGCCGGCAGGGTGACCGAGATCCTGGCTTAGCGAAAGGATTGAATCCGGTAGCAGGTCTCCTTAGAAATCTGGTAGGCGATTCGAGAACAGGGCAGTAGCTCAACTGGTAGAGTAGCGGTCTCCAAAACCGTCGGTTGGGGGTTCGAGTCCCTCCTGCCCTGCGGCTATGCAAAGTATTTCTCTATCCATTTGGATGGCGCTGGCACTCGGTGTTGCGGGCGCCGTTGCGCTCGGTTGGGTCTGGGTACGACACAGAAAGCGCTTGGCGGCCTTTCTGGGCGAGGTTTTGGGCGAGCTGAAAAAGTGTGCGTGGCCATGGGAGTTGCAAGAAAAGGGAGCTCGTCGATACCGGGAGTTAATCGATTCGACTATGGTGGTCGCCATCTCCTCGGTGTTGCTGGCCGCGGTGGTGACGTTGGCGGATTTTCTGCTCGTCCGGGTGGTCGGATTTGTCACGAGGCTGCACCTGTAGGTCATCGATGAAACCGCTGGAAAACGTGGACGAAGCTGGATTGGACCAGGGGCAGAGCAATGCGGCCCCGCCTGAGGACGCGGGTCAATGGTACGTCCTGCACGTGCTCTCGGGTCACGAAGGGCGGGTCAAGAAGAGCATCGAAAGACGTATTCAGACCGAGGAGATGGGAGATCTGATCGGGCAACTGGTGATCCCGGTAGAGCGCGTTTCGGAGATCAGGAGAGGCAAGCGGGTCCAATTGGACCGGAAAGTCTATCCCGGTTACGTCTTCATCCGGATGAAGCTCCGCGATTCTCAAGGCAAGCTGATCGAAAGAAGCTGGTACTTCGTGCGGGAGACCCCGGGCGTTATTGGATTCGCCGGCGGGGAGAATCCATTGCCGATGCCGCCCGAGCAGGTGAGCGATATTCTACGTCAGATGGAAGAAGGCAAGGAGCGGCCTTCGCCAAAGACATCCTTTGCGGTCGGTGATCGGGTCAAGGTAGGCGACGGTCCCTTCCTTAATTCCGAAGGCGTTGTTGAGGAGGTAGACTTGGAGCGCGGGAAGCTCTGGATTTCCGTCAACATGTTCGGCCGCTCAACACCGGTCGAACTCGAGTTCTGGCAAGTGGAAAAAGCAACATAATACATTCGCGCACAGGATATTGAAAGTGATTCTGACGGACGGGTGAGGGAGGGAGAAGAAGATGGCCAAGGAAGTGCATGCAATCGTTAGGCTCCAGATACCGGCCGGGCAAGCGAACCCGGCGCCCCCTGTGGGGCCGGCTCTCGGGCAGCACGGCGTGAACATCATGGGTTTTTGTAAGGAGTTCAACGCGAAGACGCAGAAGGAGACGGGCATGTTGCTTCCCGTGGTGATCACGATTTTCAAGGACAAATCGTTCACCTTCGTTACGAAATCTCCGCCGGCGGCCGTGCTCTTGAAGAAAGCGGCCAACATCGCCACCGCATCCAAGGAACCGAATCGCGTCAAGGTGGCAAAGGTCGGACGGGCGCAGGTCATGGAAATCGTCCGGCAGAAGAGGAAGGACTTAAATGCGGGTTCCGACGAAGCCGCGTTCCGGATCATTGCGGGCACGGCGCGCAGCATGGGAATCGATATCGAAGGGTAGGGCAGCAGTTGTCTTGTCCGAGGGTTTTCGGAAGGAAGGGAGAGAGACGTGAGATCTAGGAGAAGCAAGCGTTACCGCGAGGCGGCCGAGCGTCTCGAGGCTGGAAGGCATTACGGCATCGAGGAGGCCGTGGATCTCTTGTTGAAGATGCCGAAGGCCCGCTTTGACGAGTCGGTAGAATTGTCGATGCACCTGGGAGTGGATCCAAAGCAGGGCGACCAGATGGTCCGCGGCAGCCTTCGGCTTCCGCACGGCACCGGGAAGAAGGTTCGCATCGCCGTTTTTGCCCGGGGTTCGGCGGCAGAGGCGGCGAAGAGCGCCGGTGCCGATATTGTCGGCTTCGAGGACCTGGTAAAAAGGGTTTCTGAGGGCTTTACCGACTTCGACGTTGCGATTGCGACGCCCGACGCGATGCAGGAGGTGCGCAAGCTTGGCAGAGTGCTCGGTCCCCGGGGCCTGATGCCCAACCCCCGCACGGGAACGGTTACCGAGGATGTAGCCGCCGCAGTGGCCGAGTGCCAAGCGGGACGAGTCGAGTTCAAGATGGACAAGAGTGCCAACGTTCACGTCGTGATCGGGAGGCGCTCCTTCACGGCGGACGCCCTCCAGGAGAATGCCGCACAGGCCTTGGAGGCTGTCCAGAAAGCAAAGCCGGCGGCGGCGAAGGGGCGCTATGTGGAGACGCTGGCTCTTTCCGCGACCGTTAGTCCGAGCATCCCTTTGGACGTAGGGGCATTGCAGCGGAAGTAGAACTTAAGAGAAAAGGATGAGATCATGAGACCGGAAAAAGAATTTCTCTCGAAGGAGATCAGAGACTGGTTCGATGGCTCTGGCTATGTTCTCTTCGTGCTCTATACCGGGCTTCGCGCAGAGGAATTTCGAGAATTGCGCCAGCGGCTAGCTGCTGTGGGAGCTCGCTGCCGCGTAGCGAAAAATCAAGCGGTGGCACGCATCCTTCAGCAGACGCGGCAATTGCCGGAAGATTGGACATTGAAGGGCCAGGTCGCCTCGATCGGCCACGGAGATCTGATCGCCGCCTCGAAAATTTTGAGAAATTTCATAGCCGAATTCAGTCGCCCCAAGCTGGTGGGCGGCCTTCTCGGCAACATTGCACTGACGGCGCCCGAGGCTGCCGCATTAGCGGAGTTACCGGGGCGGGAGGAGCTGCTTGCGAAGCTTCTTGGGCTTCTGGAGGCTCCGGCGACCCGGCTACTCTGCGTCCTGGCGGAGCCATCGAGAGGTCTGGCGAGAACGCTCGCCGCTCATCAGAAGCAGCAGGAAGGCACAGCGCCGGAGTAGCGGGAAGGGGTGCATTGTTTTTTGAGAAAGCAAGCTTCGGACGACAGGCCGAAGAAGGGCGGTATGAGATCGCCCATGAGAAGGGTGAAGGATCCTGCTAGCCTCGGAGCCCTCCGAGGATAATCGCTGACGCGGGCGCGTGGCGCTACAGGACCAGAAAGGAAATCATGGCAGACCTGAATGCGGTAGTGGAGCAGTTGAGCAGCCTCACGGTTCTCGAAGTGGCACAGTTGGTAAAGCAGCTTGAAGAGAAGTGGGGAGTTAGTGCTGCGGCTCCGGTAGCGGTAGCGGCGGCGGCGCCGGCAGGCGGAGCTGAGGGACAGAAGGCAGCGGCAGAGGAGAAGACCACCTTTAATGTGATCCTGAAGGAAGTAGGTGGCAATAAGATCGCGGTCATCAAGGAAGTACGAGCCTCTGTCTCGGGTCTCGGTCTGGCCGAAGCGAAGGCCTTGGTAGAAAGCGCTCCCAAGCCTGTCAAGGAGGGAGTGACCAAGGAGGAGGCGGAGGCCA
Source organism: Methylacidiphilaceae bacterium (assembly GCA_050179015.1). Taxonomy (GTDB): domain Bacteria; phylum Verrucomicrobiota; class Verrucomicrobiia; order Methylacidiphilales; family Methylacidiphilaceae; genus Methylacidimicrobium. Next base: position 36,321 of record JBFXFN010000006.1, read on the forward strand.
TCAAGAAGAAGATCGAGGCAGCGGGCGCGCGGGTCGAGATTGAGTAAACGATCCGAGCGGAACAGAAGAAAATAGCATGGGGGCCCGGTGCGGAAAACCGACCGGGTCGACCCGACCGGTCAGTGGATGGCGAAAAATGGCATGAGTGCAAGAGCTTGGCAGCGATTAAACTTTGGAAAGATCCTGGAAACTGTGCCCATGCCGAATCTGATCGCGCATCAGATTCGGTCTTATGAGGAGTTCCTTCAACTCGGCGTTCCCGCAAGCGAGCGAAAGCCGGAGGGCCTTCATGGCGTTTTCTTGGAAGTATTTCCCATTGAAAGCTATGATGGGAAAGTACGGCTGGAATATCTTTCCTACGAGGTAGCTCCACCCAAGTTCTCGCCTTTCCACTGCTTGCAAAATGGAGAGACCTATGCCTCCGCGTTGTACGTGACGTTCCGTCTGCGGGACGAAAACGGAATCAAGGAAGAGCGCGTCTACATGGGCGAGCTTCCTTTGATGACGGAGCATGGGAGTTTTGTCATCAACGGAGCGGAGCGGGTGATCGTCAGCCAACTGCACCGGTCGCCGGGGATCTGTTTCGAGTCGACCCTCCATCTGAATGGGAAGATCCTCTACTCCTTCCGCGTGATCCCGGATCGGGGCACGTGGCTCGAGGTGACTTTCGATACGAGCGATCTTCTGCACGTCCATTTGGATCGGAGAAAGAAGCGGAGAAAGTTCCTCGTCACGACACTGCTTCGGGCGCTGGGTCATGGAAGCGACGAAGAGATCCTGGGCCTCTTCTACCCGGTGGAAGAACTCGACCTCGAGGCGGCCCCGCCAAGCGAGGAAGAGCTACCCAACAAGGTGCTGGTGCGCGAGGCGCGCGATCCCCGGGATGCGGAAAGGGTTCTCGTGCGAGGGCTGGAGCCTCTGACGAAAACGGCCGTTCGGCTTTTGCTGGAGGCGGATGTCAAGGTGGTCCGCGTGGTTGACATCCGGGAAGACGACACCATTGTCAAGTGCTTGCGTCGAGATTCCGCACGTGACCAAGCGGAGGCCCTCAAGGAGATCTACCGGCGTTTGCGTCCAGGGGATCCTCCCACGGAAGCCAACGCGAGGCTCTTGCTCAAGAGACTCCTTTTCGATCCGAAGCGTTACGACGTGGGTCGAGTCGGCCGTTACAAGCTGAACCAGAAGCTGGGTATCGACACGAGTTTAGACACCCGGACGCTTACGCCCCAAGATATCGTGGCGGCGACGCGTTACTTGATCTCTCTTCAGCACGGGGAAGGGACGACCGATGATATCGACCACTTGGGGAACCGGCGCGTGAGAAGCGTGGGCGAGCTTGTGGCGAGTCAGTGCCGGGTCGGCTTGGCGCGGACGGAGCGGCTCGTCAAGGAGCGGATGACCCTTTTCGACGTCAATGCCGAGGGTATGACGCCGCAGAAGCTAATCAATCCAAAGGCGCTCTCTGCCACGATTCGAGACTTTTTCGCACGGAGCCAACTCTCGCAGTTGATGGACCAGATTAATCCGCTGTCGGAGCTCACGCATAAGCGGAGACTGTCGGCTCTCGGGCCTGGCGGACTCTCCCGAGAGCGGGCGGGCTTCGAGGTGCGCGATGTCCATCCTTCTCACTATGGGCGAATCTGTCCAATCGAGACGCCGGAAGGACCGAATATCGGCTTAATCGCCTCGATGGCCTGCTTCAGCCGATTCAACGATTACGGTTTCCTGGAGACACCTTATCGCAAGGTTGTGAATGGCAAGGCGACGGACGAAATCGTCTACCTTTCCGCGGATCAGGAAGAGAAAGTGATCATCGGGATGGCCAGCACGCCCCTCGGAGAAAACGGTGCCATCCAGAGCAAGCGAGTCGCCGTCCGCTTTCGTGGAGAATTCATGGAGGTCGATCGGGAAAAGGTCAACTTTCTCGATGTCTCTTCCAAGCACATGGTCTCCGTCGCGACGGCTCTCATTCCATTTCTCGAGCATGACGACGCCAACCGGGCGCTCATGGGTTCGAACATGCAGAGGCAGGCGGTTCCGCTTCTGAGCCCGGAAGCCCCGATCGTGGGGACGGGGATGGAGCGTCGGGTCGTCGAGGACGTGGGTGCGGTCCTTCTCAGCGACGTCGAGGGGAAGGTCGTCTCGGTAAGCGGAACCGAAATCGTGATCGAGCCAACGCCGGGCGAAGGCGAGAAGAAGAAAAACGGCAAGCGCGAGAGCGGGCTGCGAACGTTTTCGCTTCGGAAGTTCATGCGATCGAATGCGGGGACCTGTGTAAACCAGAAGCCGATCGTACGAAAAGGGGACGTGGTGAAGCGGGGGGATCCGTTGGCCGACGGCTCGTCCACTTCGAACGGAGAGCTGGCGCTCGGGCAAAACCTAGTCGTTGCCTTCATGCCGTGGAACGGATATAATTTTGAAGACGCGATCGTACTCTCTGAACGGCTGGTCAAAGAGGACCTGTTCACGAGCGTCCACATCGACGAATTTGAAATCGTCGCCCGGGATACCAAGCTTGGTCCGGAGGAGATCACCAGAGACATTCCAAATGTCGGGGACGAGGCGCTGAAGAATCTCGGCAGTGACGGAATCGTCCGGATCGGGGCGGAGGTCAAGCCGGGGGACATCCTCGTCGGGAAGATCAGCCCGGTGAGCGAGACCGAGCTGGCTCCGGAGGAGCGGCTACTGCGCGCGATCTTCGGCGATAAGGCAGCCGACGTAAAGGATTCGTCTCTGCGGGTTCCTTCCGGGACGAGCGGAATTGTCATGGACGTGCGGGTGAGCAGCCACCAGTCCAAGACGGAGAAGGAAAAGTTGGGGCTAAGCGAAGCCAAGCAGAAGATCAAAGAGATCGAAGGCCGCTACGAGCAAAAGGAAAACGATCTCAAGGAGGAGTTGACCCAGGCCCTCTCCAACATTCTGCTCAACGAAAAAATTCCGCTGGATGTGGTGGATGCGGAAACGGGCGAGATTCTGATTCCCGCGAACCGCAAGATAACCAAGACCCTGCTGCGGAAGATGGCATCCTGCTGCGACCATATCGAAATCGATCCGAGTCCTATTCGGACCAAGATCTTCGAGATCATCGGAAGCTTCGAGTCGAAATTTGAGCAGCTTCGCAACGATAAGGAAGGCGAGCTCGATCAAGTGGAAAGCCGGGAGGATATCGAGCCGGGAATCGTAAAGCAGGTCAAGGTATACATCGCCAGCAAGAGGAAGATCTCTATCGGCGACAAGATGGCTGGCCGGCATGGGAACAAGGGTGTCGTTTCCCGCATCGTTCCCGTCGAGGATATGCCTTTTCTGCCGGACGGCACTCCCGTCGACATCGTCCTCAATCCCCTGGGAGTGCCTTCTCGGATGAATGTCGGCCAGGTGCTCGAAACGCATCTGGGCATTGCCGCCAGAAAGTTGGGGTTCGCGGTGGCGACGCCCGTCTTCGACGGCGTGAAAGAGGAGGAAATTCGGAAGTTCCTTCGGGAGGCGGGATTCGACGAGGATGGCAAGACGCATCTCTACGATGGTCGCACGGGAGATCGGTTCGACCAGCGTGTGGTGGTGGGTGTCATCTACATGATGAAGCTCAACCATATGGTCGCCGACAAGATCCACGCTCGTGCGGTCGGACCTTATGCGCTGGTTACTCAGCAACCTCTTGGAGGGAAGGCGCAGTACGGCGGACAGCGCTTTGGAGAGATGGAAGTTTGGGCGATGGAGGCTTACGGCGCCGCTTATACGCTCCAGGAAATGCTTACCGTGAAGTCGGACGACGTTTCGGGAAGGACGCGCATCTACGAGACGATCGTGAAAGGGGAGAACTACCTGGAGCCTGGTCGACCGGAGTCGTTCAACGTCCTGATCAAGGAGTTGCAGGGTCTCTGCCTGGACCCGAAGATCGGGATCCGGGAACCCTCCGAGAGCGAGATGGTGAACGGCGATGGACGGAAGGCTTCCGTCGGTCCGGAAGCGGCATGAGTTACTCGGATTTTTTGACGGCGGGGGCGATGCGGCCGGGCAAGGCGCGGCGCAATGGAGGGACAGTATGACAACCGAAAGCATGACGGCTCGAGAGATTTTGGGATTGGAACGATCGAGCGATTTCAACGAAGCGTGCATTATTATCGCTTCGCCGGAAACCGTCGAATCGTGGAGCAAAGGGGAGGTTAAAAACCCCGAAACGATCAATTACCGCACTTTTAAGCCCGAAAAGGGAGGTCTCTTCTGCGAGCGAATCTTCGGTCCGACCAAAGACTGGGAGTGCGCATGCGGAAAGTACAAGCGCATCAAGTACAAGGGTGTCGTCTGCGATCGATGCGGAGTCGAGGTGACCCTCTCCCGGGTGCGCCGGCAACGAATGGGGCATATCCGGCTGGCCGTGCCGGTGGCACATATCTGGTTTCTCAAGTGTATGCCGAGCAGGCTCGGGCTCATGATGGACATGACGGCCCGCGATCTCGAGCGGGTGATCTACTACGAAGACTATCTCGTCATCGATCCGGGACAGACGCAATTGCGTCCGAAACAACTCCTGACCGAGCAGGAGCACCGGGACGCGGTCGCGCAGTACGGAGAGGGATCCTTCGTTGCAAAGATGGGAGCCGAGGCGGTGCAAGATTGCTTACGGCAGATCGACCTCGACGAGCTTGCGGCCCAACTCTCCCAGAACATGGATCAAACCCGGAGCAAGCAGCTCCGGAAGAAGATGACCAAGCGGCTAAAGCTGGTGCAGGGTTTCTTAAGCGTCGGCACCCGGCCCGAGTGGATGATTCTCGAGATCTTGCCCGTGATCCCGCCGGACCTCCGTCCCCTCGTACCATTGGAGGGAGGGCGCTTTGCGACCTCCGATCTCAACGATCTCTATCGCAGAGTGATCAATCGCAACAACCGTCTTCGCACCCTTTTGCAGCTGAAGACGCCGGAGGTCATCATCCGGAACGAAAAGCGCATGCTTCAGGAAGCCGTCGACGCTCTGATGGACAACGGCAGGCATGGAAGAGCGGTGACCGGCGTCGGGAATCGTCCTCTCAAGTCGCTGTCGGACATGCTCCGTGGAAAAACGGGTCGTTTCCGGATGAATCTCTTAGGGAAACGGGTCGATTACAGCGGCCGCTCGGTGATCGTCGTAGGCCCTGAACTGAAGCTCAACCAGTGCGGATTGCCCAAGAAGATGGCCCTGGTTCTCTTCGAGCCCTTCATGATCCGGAGACTTCGCGAACTCGGACATGTTCATACGGTGCGAAGCGCCAAGAAGATGATCGAGAAGCAAGACCCCCTGGTTTGGGACGTGCTCGATCAGGTGACCCAGGGTCACCCGGTGCTTCTGAATCGAGCCCCGACGCTTCATCGCCTTTCGGTGCAGGCCTTCGAACCGGTTCTGATCGAAGGCGATGCCATCCGGATCCATCCGCTGGTCTGTACCGCTTACAACGCAGATTTCGACGGGGATCAGATGGCGGTTCACGTACCGCTTTCAATCGAAGCGCAGTTGGAGGCCCGGCTACTGATGCTCGCCTCTCAGAACATCTTTTCCCCGTCGAGCGGGCGTCCGATCATGACGCCGACACAGGATATTACGCTCGGTTGCTACTACCTCACTCAGTCCCCTCATCGGCATCCTGCGGGAGCTACGCCGCCTCGGAGGCCCATTTTTGCGGATTCGGACGAGGTGCTCTTCGCTTTGGGAGAGGGTGTAGTCAAAACCCATGATCCTATTCTCTTCGCCAACCCGGACTTCGGCCGAGACACACTCCTCGGGGACAAGGAGAAGAAGTTTATCGAAACCACGCCCGGGAGGGTGATCTTTCATCAGATTTGGCCTAAGGATCTGGGCTTCTTTAATAAGCCTGCGGGAAAGAAGCAGCTCGGCGATCTAATCCTCCGTTGCTACCAGCTCGTCGGTCGAGAAGAGACCGCGTTGTGCCTCGACCGCCTCAAGCGGGTAGGATTTCAGGAGGCGACGCGGGCGGGGATTTCTATCGGGATGAACGACATGATCATCCCGGAAGAGAAGGCTCGGGTCGTAGCCAAAGCTCAAGACCGCGTGACCGTCGTCGAGCGCCAGTACCGCTCGGGCGCGATTACCGATGGCGAGCGTTACAACAAGATCGTCGACATCTGGACCCAGGCTACGGACGAGATTTCCGGCGTGATCTTTCGAACCCTGGAAAGCAAGCGGGAGCGGGGTGAGTTCAATCCCCTCTTCCTGATGGTCGATTCGGGGGCGCGAGGAAACCGTCAACAGGTGCGGCAGCTCGCGGGAATCCGTGGCTTGATGGCGAAGCCCTCAGGCGAAATCATCGAACGCCCCATCACTTCCAATTTCCGGGAGGGGCTCTCGGTGTTGGAATATTTTATCAGCACCCACGGCGCTCGGAAAGGATTGGCGGATACGGCCCTGAAGACGGCGGACGCCGGCTACATGACTCGAAAGCTCCACGACGTGGCCCAGGATGTGGTGGTTACCGAAGAGGATTGCGGGACGACAAACGGCTTGTTTGCGCAGGCGATCTACGAGGGAGACGAGGAGATCATCAAGCTGAGCGATCGGATTTTCGGCCGGGTCTCGTGCGAGGAGATCACCGATCCCGTCACCCGCAAGAAGCTAGTGCTCAGCGGGGAGCTCTTCGATGACGCGAAGGCGCGCGCTGTGGAGCAGTTGGGCGTGGAGAAGGTGCGCATCCGATCCGCCCTGACTTGCGAGAGCAAATGGGGAGTATGCGCGAAGTGCTATGGGCTCAATCTCGCCACCAACCGCATGGCGAAGCTGGGCGAGTCGGTCGGCGTGATTGCTGCCCAGTCGATCGGCGAGCCGGGCACCCAGTTGACGATGCGGACATTCCACATCGGTGGAACCGCTTCTCAGATCTTCAAGCAACCGCAGATCCGAGCCAGGAATGACGGACTGGTCCAGTACGCCGATCTGCGCGTTGTTCGCTCCCTAGACGGCAACTTCGTCGTTTTGAACAAATCCGGTTTCCTTTCCGTCGTGGATGCTTCCGGCCGCGAACTCGAACGCCATACGATCGTGATGGGCAGCCTAGTTTCCGTGCCGGACGGCGGCGAAGTAAAGAAGGGGCAGGTATTCGTCCAGTGGGATCCCTACAACGTTCCGGTGTTGACGGAAAAAGCCGGAGTGGTGGAGTTCCATGACATCCTGGAAGGAGTCACGGTCAAGAAGGAGCTCGACGAAGCGACCAAGCAGATTGGAACGGTCGTGATCGAGCACAAGCACGATCTCCACCCTCAGATCGTGATTCGCGATCCGAAGAGCGGAGAGGTGCTCGCTTTCTACGGCATCCCTGCGGGAGCCCGCATCGAGGTCAAGCCGAAGGAGCAGGTGGCTGCCGGCCAACGAATCGCTCGGACTCCGCGAAAGCTGGTCAAGACCAAGGACATCACCGGAGGCCTACCTCGTGTGGCCGAGCTCTTCGAGGCGCGGCGACCCAAGGATTCGGCGGAGATCGCCCGAATCGACGGGGTCGTCGAGGATGGCGGTATCGTCCGCGGGAAGCGGCGTCTCTTGATCCAGGATCCTCAATCGGGGCAGGAAGAGGAACACCTGATTCCCCTTTCCAAGCATCTCATCGTCTTCAAAGGTGACGTCGTGCGCAAAGGGCAACAACTCACCGAGGGTCCGATCATCCCCCAGGAGATTCTAGAGGTGGGCGGGGCCCAGGAGCTTCAGGAATATCTGCTCAACGAAGTGCAGGAGGTCTATCGGCTTCAAGGCGTCGAGATCAACGACAAGCATATCGAGATCATCATCCGTCAGATGCTGCGCAAGGTGAAGATCCTCGATGCGGGGGACACCTCCTTCCTTTGGGGAGAGCAGGTGGACAGGCTGGACTTCGAACGGGAGAACCGGGAAATGGAGGCCAAGGGCGGCAAACCCGCAGAAGGAGCGCCGGTGCTTCTTGGCATTACCAAGGCGTCCGTGGAGACCGAGAGCTTCATCGCGGCGGCCAGCTTCCAGGACACCACGCGCGTCCTTACCGAAGCCGCCACGTTGGGCAAGATCGACAAGCTTCGAGGCTTCAAGGAAAACATCATCATGGGCCACTTGATCCCGGCGGGTACGGGATTCCGCACCTATCGTCATCTGCGGCTGCTGGAGCATGGGGAACCGCCTGAGCAGCCGGATTTGGGCGAAGGGGAAGCTCCGACCGAGAAGCCGCAGTGGAGCCAGCTCCTTCAGCGGGCCTCGGCCGGCAGCCCGAGGGGGGAATAACCAAAATAGGAAATTGCCACCTGGAGCGTTACGATGCTTCCGATAGGCCGGGACGGACGCTTGCCGCTCTCTGGCTAAGCTATGTGGTTCCGCAGCCCGCGAAACGTTCGGCAGCCCGGACGGTGTTCGCGAGGAGCATGGCGATGGTCATGGGGCCGACTCCTCCCGGGTTCGGGGTGAGCCAGCCAGCGGTGCGGCAGGCTTCCGCAAAGTGAACGTCTCCGACGATCCGGCTCCCGGCGGGGGAAGAAGAATCCGGAATACGGCTCACTCCCACGTCGATCACGACGGCTCCAGGCTTGATCATATCGCCTCGAACGAATTCAGCCTGTCCTAACGCCGCGATCAAGAAGTCCGCGCGCCGACAATGATCTGGAATGCGTCGGCTTTTGGAGTGAAGAACGGTGACGGTGGCGTCTCCCTGCGGGCCTCTGGCCAGAAGGAGAGCAGCCAGAGGCTTGCCTACGATGCTGCTTCTCCCGAGGATGACAACTTCCGCTCCGGCCGTCACCAGACCGTAGTGGCGGAAGATCTCGCAGATTCCAGCGGGAGTGCAGGGAGGGAAGCCGGAAGGGTCTCCCAAGAGCAGCTTGCCGGCATTGATCGGATGAAATCCATCGATATCTTTGGAAGGATCGATCGTTTGACCAACCGCCTCAGCCCGAATCTGTCGGGGAAGGGGCATCTGTACTAAGATGCCGTGGATCCGGCGGTCTCGATTCTTCTCCTCCAATCGGGCGAGGAGCTCGCGTTCCGTGGTCGAGTCGGGGAGCGCAACCAGCTCGGAGAAGATGCCCAACTCCTTTGCCCGCTTCTCCTTCATGCGCACGTAAAGTTCGGAAGCGGGATCATCGCCGACGCGGAAGAACGTAACGGCCGGCTCAATCCCTCTCCTGCGAAGCTCGTTAACCCGCGCTCGGGTTCGTTCATGAACGGCGGCAGCAACCACGCGGCCTTCCAGCAATTTTGCCTGATTCATCTTTTCGAGCTTCCCGGCAAGATAGCCTGGTTTAGCAGGATCGGAAGAAGGCCCTCCCGAAAGGACGGATAGAGAGGCTTCCACCCCAAGCCACGGGCCTTCGCATTCGAAACCCTCTTGTGCGTCCGCCTCCGCTTCGAGGGGGCAGGCCCGCCTTCTCCCTGTGGAGGAAGGCTCCTATTCAGCTTTCCCGCCAACCATTCGTAAAATCGCCCTTCCCTCACGGGCTCGTCATCCACGATGTTTACGATTTCGCGGTGAAGAGGCAAGGCAAGGAAGTGAAGGATGGCGGAGACCACGTCGTCTCGATGGATCTGATTAATCCATCGATCCGTGGTCGAAATTGCCGCCTGGCCGCTTAGAAAGCGATCGAGAAGCCAGGTCCGGCCAGGGCCGTAAATCCCGGCGATTCGCAGAACCATGCCGCCCGCCTCCAATGTCATCTCTTCCGCCTCCCGAAGAATATGCCCGGTCTCCGAATCGGGCGCGGCAGGGGCTTCCTCATCGACTAGTTCGCCGTTCGACTGGCCGTAAACCGAGGTTGAAGATAGGAAAAGGAGAGGACAACCGGGAAAGCGTCGAAGCGCGTGGGAAAGTCCTCGGAGGAAAACGTTCCGGTATTCGGTAGGTCCTCCACGAGAAGAGGAGGGGCCGTAGAGCAGGCAATCGGGCGCCTTCGTCAGGCTCTCCCATGCCTCGGGGGAGCCGACATCCCCAACCAGGGATGGAACATCCAGATCGGCCAGCCGCAGTCGACTTTGCTCGGTTCGCACCCATGCGTGCACTCGGACCTTGCGGTCGTGGAGCCTTTGGGCGACCTGGGTGCCCACATAACCGCAGCCGACCAAGAAGATCTCCGCAGGAAGAGTCGTGGAGGAATGCATCGATCGAGGCAATCTGCGTTCATTTTCTGCGGAAGAAAAGGTTCATTTTGATTCGCCACCCCTCTCTCTTGGAAAAGGGCGGTGCGGGCTGGCTTTTGACCGAAAAAGCCGTTGCGGTGATCGCGGAGAGCCCCCATATAGAGGAGTCATGCGATCTGCGTGTCTTGGGCCGAGTCTCGGCCTAGCGCCCGAATCGAAAGGAAGACGGGAAAATTGAAAATGGCCGGGAAGAAGCGCGCCGGGCGGTCCGGTCCCAGGTGGGTCGTCAAGCTGGGAACCGGAATTTTGAGCACTCCGGAAGGAGGACTCGACTTGCCCCAGATCCGCCGGCTGGTCGAGCAGGTCGCCCTGCTCAAGGGAGCGGGCTGGGAGATCGTTTTGGTCAGCTCGGGCGCGATCGGCAGTGGGATGGGGCTCTTGGGATACCGGAGGCGGCCAACGGCGATCGAGGAGTTGCAAGCTTGCGCTGCGATTGGACAGCCGCAGCTCATGCGCCTTTACGAGGAGCTTTTTTCCGAACGCGGCTTGCATGTGGCCCAGCTTTTGCTGACCTACCTCGATTTGGACAGTCGCACTCTCTACGAAAATGCGCAGAAAACGATCGAGCATCTATTGGCTCGGGGAATCTTCATTCCGATCATCAATGAAAATGATGTAGTTTCCTACGAGGAGATCAAATTTGGAGATAACGATCGGCTTTCCGCACACGTGGCGTCCATGGTGGAAGCAGACAAGCTGATCATCCTCTCGAATGTTCCCGGATTGCGCGAGCGGGATGATAAAGGAGGGAAGATCATTCCCTTGGTGGAAGAGGTCACGGAGGAGATCGAAGCTATGGCGGGAAGTACGCTGAGCGAGCGCTCCGTGGGTGGAATGGTGACGAAGGTAGAGGCGGCTCGGATCGCTGGAAGAGCCGGAATTCCCATGCAGATCGCCGATGGCCGAGACCAGGATATTCTCCGGAGGATCGCCTCCGGCGAATCGGTAGGCACCTTTTTTTGCGCGGGCAAGAAGCAATGACCCCCTTGGAGGAACGGATCGCGGCCATCTGTCGAGAGGCCAAGGAAGCCTCCCGGAAGCTGGCTGGCATTGAAGCCGCAAGGCTCGATGCCGCGCTCCAGACGATGCGGGAATCCCTAGAGGAAGCGTGGCCGGAGATCGAAGAGGCCAATCGGCTCGACTGGGAAGAAGGCCGCAAGCAGGGCCTGGGGCCGGCTCTACTTGATCGTTTGGCTCTTTCCTCGAAGAGATTTGCTTCGCTAATTCAGGGAATCGAGGAGATCCGGATCCTGCCCAATCCGATTGGGCGCCTTCTTGCGGAGCGAACTCGTCCGAACGGGCTTGTGATTCGGAAGGTCTGCGTCCCCATCGGAGTCATCGGGGTGATCTACGAGAGTCGCCCCAACGTGACCGTCGATGTAGCCGCCCTTTGCCTGAAAGCGGGCAACGCGGTGGTCTTGCGCGGCGGCAGCGAGGCTGTCCGCTCCAACATCGCACTAGCGGAAGCCATAAGGACGGGACTGGAACGCGCGGGGCTGCCCTCCTCGGCGGTCCAGCTCATTTCGAACGCTGACCGGGCGTCCATTCCGATCCTCTGCCGCCAGAGGCGCTACCTCGACCTGTTGATCCCGCGGGGGGGCTACGGCCTGATCGAGACCGTCGTCACCCATGCCCAGGTGCCGGTCATTAAGCATTTCCAGGGTGTCTGTCATGTCTTTGTCGAGGAGCACGCCGATTTTGAGATGGCCCGGAAGATCGTGCTCAATGCCAAATGCCAGCGGCCCGGGGTCTGCAACGCGATGGAAACATTGCTGGTAGATCGGAAAATCGCGCCCACGTTTCTTCCCGAGATCGTACGGGAACTTCGGAGTCGCGGAGTAGAAATTCGCGGTGACCAGATGACGCAGCAACTCGGGGGATCCGAGGTTGTTCCAGCGACTTCTGAAGACTGGGCGACCGAGTATCTCGAGTTGATTCTGTCCGTGCGCGTAGTCGATGGATTGTCCGAGGCGCTCGCCCATATCGAACAGTTCGGTTCGAGCCATTCCGATGCGATCGTAACGGAAGATCGGGCGGTTGCGGAGGAGTTCCTTCGTTCGGTCGACTCGGCAGCAGTCTATTGGAATAGCTCTACCCGGTTTACCGACGGCGCGGAGTTCGGCCTGGGAGCCGAGATCGGGATCAGCACGGACAAGATCCATGCACGCGGGCCGATGGGGGTCGACGAACTCACCTCGTACAAATACGTCGTGGTCGGGTCGGGCCAGATCCGGGAGTAGACTACCCCTTTCCCGGAGGGGTATCATTCTCTTTCCCCTTCGGCTTTTTCGGCGAGGACCCCTCCTGCGTGTTTGGATCGGCAGGCTCTTCGATCTCCTCCTCGGCCTCTTCTTCAAAATCTTCTTCGGGAAAATCGACTTCTCGTTCCTCCGCGGCCTCTTCTTCCTCGTCGAAGAGGCCCAGCGCCTCATACTTGAGAACGTTCACCATCAGTTCGTTGAAGTTCGAGAACTCGGCGGCGGACTCGAGAGTATCGGCATGAAGGGCCACATACTTTCGTTCCGGGAACGAATAGGCGTAGCGGAAGAGGTCGGAATGGCCAAGAAGGAGATATTCCGGCTGATTCCGGAAATCCTGCACCGCTAGATTTTCCGCGATTAGGCCAGGGAGGAACTGATCCTCCTCCTCCTCTTGGTCCATTGCGTAGAAGACGACCCCATTGTGAGCGAGGCCGTCGGCCAACAGCAGAAGATCAAGGTAATCCGGGGGAATGTCGAACCCGTATCGTTCGTGCACCTCCTTGGCATAGGCTTGCACCCGTGCCGGCGGACGGCCGACGAACGGTTGGAAGCCGGACGCCTGCTCTTCTTCGTTAACGAGGGCCACGTAGGTTTTGTAGTTCATAGAGAAATCGGGGTGACGAGCAAGGGGATAGGGTGGAATGCCGCTAGCGAGCGAGGGAGCTGGAGGGCGTTCGAGCCCCGGAGCAGAGGCCTTTCTCGGTCGCAGAAAGGGATCCAATCGTTGTTTAGGCTAGCGATCATGGGCAGGCCCGTTATGGCTGCGAAAGGATCGAGCAACCGCTGGATTGGGGTTCGAAGACTTCTTGTTTAATCTGCCTTGTTCCCGAAGAATGGGCAATGGGATTTTCGGCACATGGCTGGCGGGAAGCGTCTTCTCCTCGATTCGCGCACCAGCCGGTAAAAAGTCCCGAGCAAGCAGTGCGCCGTCCGCAGCCGCTTGCTTTCTGGCCTCCTGCTCGTGCTGTGGCTCGCGGTTTTCGGGACGGTAGTAGATGTTCTGGTAGGTTCGGATCGCCTTCCGGTATTGTTCCGGCACTTCGTACGGCAACTTTCCCGCGGCTCGAGAGAAAGCGACCAGCCGTCTCTGCCAGCTTGGCGGGAGCTCAGCCTTCGGATCGAGCTTTTTTAGTTCCTGGCGCACTTCATCAATGTTTGCAAAAGCCTTGCGGGTTGGAGGGTAAAAAGGAAAGAGCGGGCGAGGAATGTAAGCGTCGGTCACCGAACCCGGGGGAAGATGGAGTTGAGGATGAAGGAAGGCGGCATGGAGGAAGTGGTGGAAATTCTCCCGGTTGTTCCCGCTGGTGAAGGTAGAGATGACGACCAGGTTGCTCGGGTCGTTTGGGCTCTTCCCGTCAAGCCGAACGACGCTCTTCTGAACGAGATGGTGACAGTTCCACTGATCCGGCCCACGCTCATGTCCCTGCGTGATTTTTTGCACTCCCCGAGGGAGGATCGCTCGGATCTGAAAGAGAGTCGTCCGATTCCGCAAAGTGCCGTCCCGGTCGAGAGCCTCCTCCCAATTCCTCTTGGGTACTTGCCCGCGCTCCATCATGGCGACTCCTTCCTTGCCGACGGCAAGAAGCGCCAGCGCCCTCGTCGTGGGATTGCGAGCCAGTCCAGCCAGAAGCTCCGGCCTCATCCGGTTATATTCTCGAACGATCTTCCGGTAGCTCTTCCCGTCGCGGTCGAGCGTTCGAACCCGCACCTTTTCGAGCGCGATGCCGGCAGCGACGGGCGGAGTCTGGAGGATCCGTTCTACTGTCCCGGCGCGTTCGAGCCCCTGCACCATGGCGTCGATCTTTCCTTGCATGGCCGGGGACGGTTCGATTGGTTGGCGGTATCGGGCTCTGCTCATAGGCGCGGCGTGGAGGGATTCCTGTCTCTTTGTTAGTCGATCCGGTCTCCTCGCGCATCCGGTTCAATCAGCATGTTTGAGTGGATTGGCTAACCGAGGCTTGCCCAGCCCGGTTCGCTTCTCACAATAGAGGCGGAGCGATTCAAAGGGGGGCGAAGATCGTGAAGAGTGGCTCGGTGTCGAAAAGGTTGTCCGGTTCCAGCGCGACATGGTCGTGGCTGCGTGGAAAGTTTCTCGGCGGACTCTTCGTCCTGCTTCCCGCTGTGCTGACCCTCTGGGTGATCCAGCTTGTCTACGGGATCGTCAACGGCCCGGCGGACAAGCTCCTCTCGCTCCTGGTGCGGGCCCACCTATTGCCCGGCTCGACTTTTGCCTTGGAACATTTCGGAGGGCATATCCCGGGGGCGGGGTTTGCAATCAGCCTGCTCGTCGTGCTCTTGGTCGGCATTGGCGCGGGGAACTTTGCTGGCTCGGCTCTCCTGCGTGCGACCGAGAGAGGGGTGCGGCGAGTCCCTCTCGTCAGCTCTGTTTATCAGACGGCAAAAGAGGCCGTGGAGGCTTTACGGAACTTGGGAGGCTCCGACGCGAAGGCCTTTCAGTCAAGCCCTGTGGTCTACGTATCGCTCGCGGAAAAGGGACCGAGATTGCTCGGCTTTGTAACCGGTCGTACAAGCGCGAAGTCGGGTGCAGGCTTTCTCTGCACGGTGTTCATTCCCACCTGCCCGACGCCCTTCACCGGGTATATTGTAATGGTCCCGGAAGCGGATCTGGCGGCCGCTCCGGAGTTTTCCCACGAAGACGTGCTCAAGCTCTGCTTTTCGTACGGGCTTCTTAGTTCGTCCAAGGAAGACTCAGCAGTCCGACAAGAGCAGCGCCCAGCGCAATCCGGTACCAGGCAAACGGGATAAAGGTATGACTTTGCACGTACCGCAAGAGCCACTGGACGGCGGCGAACCCGGTGATTCCCGAGACGACAAAGCCGACCAGCAGGTTGCTCCAAGAGTCCGCCGGAAGACTGTGGAAAAAATGGGTCTCTTGGGCGAAGGAAAAGAGGCTTGCGGCAAACATCGTCGGAATGCCCAGGAGGAAAGCGAACTCCGTCGCGGCCGGCCGATTGACCCCGAAGAGAAGAGCGGTGAGAATGGTGGCTCCCGATCGGGAGAGGCCCGGAAAGACGCCTGCGAGTACTTGCGCGATCCCAACTGCGCATGCGGTGGCCCAGCCGATCCGGCTGGTCGCTTCCAAGGAACGCAAGCGGCGTTCGGCCAGGAAAATCCAAAGGGCTCCGGCAAAGACAGCCAGAAGCACCGGCATGAGCTGGTCGGGCAGCCTCCAGCCCGCTTTCTTCGCGGCGAGCCCGAAGAGAGAGGTTAAGAAAAACGCGACGACGAGCTTGAGGAAGTAGTCGAAGTTTTCCGGCTCTCGGATCCCCGAGATCAGGTCGACAATCTTTCTCCAATAGAGCAAGGTCACTGCGAGGACGGCCCCCAGTTGAATGAAGATGTTGAAGGTCTCCGAGCGGCTACCCAGCCAATGCTCGGTGATCAATAGGTGGCCGGTGCTCGAAATGGGAAGGAATTCGGTGACCCCTTCGACGATTCCCAAAAGGGTGCTTGTCAGAACGTCGTTCATAGCAAATATGTTAGCGCGGTATAAACCGGCGCAGGCTTGCGCTCAAAGCGGTTGGGCCGAAGGCGCCGGGGATCGCGACTCCTTTACCTGCCGGAACCCGTAATTAAAAAGGACCGTCGCGTCCCTCCATTTGTCCGGACTGTGCAGGAGAACCAGGAGGAGAGGATGGCCGTCGCGCTGGCAGGCGGCGGCATAGGTGTGGCGCGCCAAACGGGTCCAGCCGGTTTTCGCGGGACCCATCCCTGCGTATTTCCCTAGGAGCCGGTTGTGATTGTGGAGAATGCGCAATTGCTTCCCGCTCCGAGTGGCGATGGTGCGAGTCATGAGAATCTGCCGCAGGGCAGGGACGTTCAAAACGGCCTGGAAGATGCGCAGCAAGTCCCGGGCCGTCGTCATCTGGCCTTCCTGAAACGAAGCCAGCCCGTGTGGATCGACGAAGTGGGTGTGGAGGCAGCCCAATTCCCACGCTCTTCGATTCATCTCGTGGGTGAAAGCGGGGACCGAGCCCGCAGTCGAGCGGGCCAGAGCCAGGGCGGCATCATTGCAGGAGCCGACCAGCAGATCCTGGACGAGCTCCGCGACGGAGACCCGCTGTCCGGTACGCAGGGGGACATGAGAAGGCTCGACCGCCGTGTCCCCTGGAAGAATAGTCACAAACCCGCGCAAGCCCGTCTGCTCGTAGACTAAAAGCGCGGTCATCAGCTTGGTTGTGCTGGCGGGGGCCAAGGGAGCGTCGAGGTTTCGAGCGAAAAGAACGCGGTTGGTCACCGGATCGTAGAGGAGCGCCGCGGTCGCTTCGACCAACCGGTCTGCCTCGGACTCGCTCTCCACAGCCAGGCTATAGGGAGAGGCGGCTGCGTGATGATGAGGATGAGCGCGCGCCATTAGATCGGCGCCGCTGCCGATCCAGAGAGCCGTTACGAGCGCGAGAAGCCGAGAAGAACTCGTTCGTCTCGCCATTTCCCCAGGATAGCCGTCCTCCCATAGGAGCCGGAATCTACGCATTCCATCCTCCCCAAATGCGGCCTCGCGCGATCACGAAGACCCGCTGGGTTGCATGGTGCTGAGGCGGCTTCGAGCTGTCGAGGAAATTCTCGCAATCGGCCGTGACCCTGCCGTTCGCGTTAGCCGACTTTGTAACGGAGCCTCTTCTTGTGGCGATGCTCGCGCCTGCGTTTGCGGCGCTTGTGCTTATTCATCTTTGCCTTGCGGCGCTTCTTGAGCGAACCCATGCCGATATCCTTCCTGCCGCCTCTAGCCGATCAATAGATGACTTTGTTAAGGGGGTATTCGATAATTCCCTCCGCGCCCAGTTCCTTAAGCTGCGGGATCAGATCACGGACCTGACTCTCATCGAGAACGGTTTCTACAGCAAGCCACTCGCCATCGGCCAGCGGGGAAACCGTTGGTTTTCGGAGCGCGGGTAATATTCCTAGAACGGCCGCAATCCGATCTTTGGCGACGTTCATTTTGAGCCCGACCTTCTCCCCTCCGCGGAGGGCGGCCAAAAGCAGCAAAGCCAAAGACTCCATCTGCTTGCGTTGCTGCATCACCGCCCAGACGGAGTGGGAGCAGATGAACTGCGGATAGCTCTGAAGCACCGTGTCGACGACCCGCAAGTTGTTTGCCTGAAGAGAGGAGCCGGTTTCCGAAATGTCGACGATGGCGTCGACCAACTCGGGCACCTTCACCTCCGTGGCTCCCCAAGAGAACTCCACTTCCGCCTCGACGCCGTGGCGCTCCAAATAGCCGGAGACGAGCCGGACCGCTTCGGTGGCTATTCGCTTGCCTTGCAGATCCTTGGGAGAGCGGATCGGAGAATTCTCATGGACGGCGAGAACCCAACGTACCGGAAGGCGCGTGGAACGGTTGTAGGGCAACTCACAGACAATCTGAACGGAAGCCTCGCATTCGAGAATCCAGTCCATTCCGGTGATGCCACAGTCGAGGAAGCCCTGATCCACATAGCGAGCCAATTCCTGGGGCCGGACCAGCCGGACCTCCATGCCGGGATGATCAATATAGGGCCGATAGCCTCGGGACGATCGGCTAACGATATATCCGGCTCTGCGAAAGAGCTCGACGGTTGCTTCCTCCAAGCTGCCCTTGGGAAGACCAATCCGTAGCTTTGTCTCACTCATCGGAAAAGAGTGGCGATGCTACGAGGGAATGGGCGCCCCTGTAAAGAGGTTTTTCTTCACGAAGGCCCTTCAGGCTGAGAGGGGGGCTTGGGGAAGAGAAGATGCGGGCTCCTCTCGGAGGAGCGAGTCGTGGAGGATCTGATAGACACTCTCGAGATCCGATGGATGCACGCGGGTGCCTGCCGTGGTCGTCATGAAGTTGGCGTCGTCCCGCCACCGGGGCACCAGATGCCAATGAAGGTGTCCTTCGATACCGGCTCCGGCGGCCGCGCCGAGATTGAGTCCGATGTTGAATCCATGAGGCGCAAATGTCTTCTCCAAGGCCGCAAGGAGCTTGCGCAGGATCTCCATTGCTTCGAGCAGCTCCTTCTCCGTGAGTTCGCCGAAACGTGCCACGCAGCGGTAGGGAACCACCATCGAATGGCCGACATTATAGGGAAATCGATTGAGCAGGGCGAAGGTGGTGCGGCCGCGCAGGAGAACAAGATTCTCCCTGTCCCTGGATTCGTTCGCGATCTCTTCGAAAAGGCTGCTTTTTGGAGGAGACGGATCGTCGAGATAAGCCTTGCGCCAGGGAGCCCACAGATGTTCCATTGCCTGGACCGATCTTATTGCAATGACTTCTCTTGTCGGCAAGAGCAAAGCGATCCATTTCTTCGGCGGAGAGGATGAGTACGAAGCCAAGCGGGTTACGCGACTCTTTCTGGAACGGGAAGGGTTGCGGGAGGATCCCTCCTTCGAAAGCATTCCCGGAGATGGCCAGAGCGCGACGGAAGCGTGCGAGCAGATCGATCGGTTGCGGGAGTCCCTTCTGTCCGGCTCCCTCTTCGCTCAACGGAAGGTGGTGTTATGGAGGGACGTCCACTGCCTGGGAACAAAGGGGGTGGGCCGAGAGGAGAAGCTTTCCGCCTCGCTGGCGAGCCTGCTCGAGGTCTTGCGTGGATTGCGCAGCGAGGAAGTCATCCTGGTGGTCCAAGCCGGAGCCGTGGACGAACGGCGGCAGTTTCTCCGCGGGCTGCGCGAGATCGCTTCCGTCCGCCTATTTGCGCCGCTAAGCGCCGATCGAAACGAAGATCGGGTCTTGGGCGAAGTAGCCGAGCGGATGAAGGGGCGCGGTCTTTCCCCGACCGCCGAGCTCTGTGAGCGGCTCTTGGCTGCTTCGGGCGGGGACCGCCAGAAGCTCGATTCTCAAATCGAGAAGCTCGCCCTCTATCAAGGGGACGGCCAGCCCCCGACGGCGGAGGAGCTTGGGCTGCTTTTCAGTGACGGCTCGGAAGCGGTCGTATGGGACTTCTGCGACGCGGTCGTAGGAGGAAGTGCTTCCGAGGCATTGCGCGATCTGCGAACCCTCCTGCGCCAAGGCGAGAGCGAAGTGGCCCTCTTGTTAGCGTTGGCTCAGAAAATCCGTTTAGCCGCTTTGGGCCTTCTCCTTTGGGAAAAGGGCTGGGTGCGGCTGAGTGGCTCGGGTCGCTTCGTCAAAGCGGAGGTCGCTCCCGAAGGACAGGCCTACTTTCCGAAGAAGAAGAGCGGAGCCCCGGTTAGCCTCTGGCAGCTGGGCAGGACCGTTGCCGCGGCAAAGAGCCGGCCAGCACGCTTCTGGGTGAACGCGCTCCTTTCCCTTTCGGATGCAAACCGACAGATGTTGCGCGGAGCAGAGAAGAGGATCGGCTTGGAATTGGCCCTCTTGCGCCTTTTCCGAGAGAAGCGCGTTTTGCCATGAGAGAGTGCGGGAACAAAGGGAATGCGCCCGAGTTTTCCGTGGTCGTACCCTTTCACAACGAGTCGGAAAACCTGCCCGAACTGCTTTTGGAGATCGATTCTGCTCTCCAGAAGCTAGGGCGAGCTGCGGAGATCGTTCTTGTCAATGATGGCAGCACCGACCGCTTCGAGCGTCCGCCGGCGAGCCCCAATTTTTCGGTGCGCTGGCTCGATCTCACCATCCGGTCGGGACAGAGCGCGGCGATCTACTACGGGATTCAGGAAGCTGCGGGGCGATGGATCATCCTGATGGATGCCGATCTCCAGAACGATCCGGCGGACATTCCTGCGCTTTTTGAGCGGCTTCAGGAGGACCAGCTGGATCTGATCACGGGTTTTCGCCGAAGGAGGCAAGACAGCTGGCAGCGGCGCTGGATGAGCCGAGTGGCCAATTTCGTTCGTGCCCGCCTTCTCTCGGACCAGACCCGAGACTCGGGATGCTCGCTCAAGATTATCCGGAGTGATCTGGCGCGCCGTCTGCCGGGCTGGAACGGGATGCACCGTTTTATCCCATCGCTTGCGCGGGGCATGGGGTATCGGACCGGCGAACTTCCCGTTCATCATCGGCCTCGGCATGCAGGCAAAAGCAAGGTTCGTCCTTGGAAGCGGGCCCTGGCAGCAACGATCGATCTTCTCGGTATGGTCTGGCTCGTGCGACGCCAGTTCCGCGGCCGGCTTCGTCGTCCGGAACCCCGATAGAGAACTCTCCACCCCCGGCGGCCCGAGATCATTAGGGCAAAGCGTGGAGAATCTCTCGGAGGACTTGGTAGGGTAGCATGCCGGCGTCTACGTCATGGATCCGCTCCGGCGGGATCGCTCGGAGCAGCGGCTTTGTTTCCGTTTCGTAGACCGCAATTCTCTGGCGAATCACCTTGGGATCTGCATCGTCCGCGCGCCGGGCTTGGCGCGCTCTGCCGGCCAGTCGTTGGATCAAGACATCGCGATTGGGGCAGTAGAGGTGAAAGACGTGCAGGATATCGATCGAGTTCGAGAGCTGTGCCAGCTGGCCCACATTGCGAGGGATGCCGTCGAGGACCAGGAAATCCGACGACGGGTGATAGGCACCCGAGCCGATCAGCATCCGAACGCGGTCCCGCCAGATGCGGATCGTCAAATCGTCAGGAACGAGCTGCCCACGATCCGAATATTGTCGGGAGAGCTTACCAAAATCGGAGTCGGGTTCCAGGGATCGGAAGAGCTCTCCGGAAGAGAGATGAACAAAGCCGGGAATCTGAGCAAGGATCTTGCCTTGCGTTCCTTTCCCGGAACCGGGAGCCCCGAGAAGGAGCAGTGAACGGAATTTCGTCGTCTGATCCATGCCAATTCAATCCGAATCGAGTCGTCCTGCGCGAGACGAGAGCACTTCCCTGGAGTCCATCCGATGACCGAGGCTACTCGTTTGGGTGCCCGCCTGCAAGACGGCTTGGCAAGGATGGCGCGGATTCGGTAGGTTGAGAAGGATTGTTTTCTATGAATGATTTTTTCTTGGCGACGCTCTCTCTCTTCCGAGCCTTCTTTTCAGCGGCCGCTTCGCCTCAGCCGCCGGGGATGACGGTTTGGGGGCTTCTTCAATCGGGCGGATGGGTGATGCTCCCCCTCCTGTTTGTCTCGGTAATCGCTCTCTGGCTTATTATCTACTGCCTGGCGTCGCTTCGGCTGGGTGCCGTCTGGACGCGCGATCTGGAGCGCAAACTTGACTCGGTCTTCCGTCGAGGAGACCTCTCCCTTCTCGGGGAGCTTGTTCGGAGAAGAAACGAGGCTGTCGCCCGAGTTCTCCGGGAAGCGATCGGTCTCTATGAGCGCCATCCGAATGCGGATGGAGAGTCGGTGCGCTCCGTGGCTCAGGCCGTCGGCAGCGGGATCGCCGCCTCCCTGAACCAGAGGATCCTCTACCTGCTGGACGTCGGGGTGATCTCGCCCATGCTGGGACTCTTTGGCACGGTCGTAGGAATTTTGCGCTCCTTCGGTTCCATTGCGGCCGATCCCTCTCCGATGCGGACGATGCTTCTGGCCGGGGGAGTCTCGCAAGCCCTGATCGCCACCGCCGTGGGTCTGATCGTCGGGATCTCCTCGATGTTGTTTTATTCCTTCTTCCGGGGTCGGCTACAGGGTCTGATCACGGTATTCGAAGAGCGATCGGCCGTCTGGGTCCAGGAGCTGATTCTCCTCCACGGTTCCGGCGGGAAGGTTGCGCCCGTGAAGGCGCCGGAAAGAGGAGTCGTCGAGTCGGCATGAATTTCCGAAACCGGATCCCCACCGAGCAGATCGCGCTGCAGCTGGCGCCGATGATCGACGTGATCCTCTTCTTGCTCTCCTTTTTTCTGTTGACTTGGAACTTGGCCCGATACGAGGCGGATCTGGACGTGCGCGTCCCCAAGGCGAAGCACGGAGAGGTTCCCAAGCGCCTTCCGGGAGAAGTGGTCCTCAACATCACCAGGGATGGCAAGGTCACCTTGAATCGGAGAGTGGTTAATGCTGCGGAGCTGGAAGAAATCCTTCACGGAGTGATCCAACAATATCCGGATCAGGCGGTGGTAATCCGCGCGGACGAAACGACCAACTATGAGCATGTCGTTCACGTTCTCGATACCTGCCGGGCGGCGAACGTCTGGAACATCGCGTTCGCAACGGTCCGGCCCGATCCCGCTACCCCATAGGTCGAGAGATGAGGTGTCTGGAGAAGTTTGCACCGACGCGGTGGCTGATCCAATGGGGTAGGGGGAGGGATCGGCTCCCGGTCAAGCCGGCATGAGGCGGGCTTGCGCGGAAGGTCTGCCCGGACGAAGAGCGCGGCGCCTTTGGATCGGCAGGCTGCGGCGAGGAAGGTCGGAAGAGATGGGTTCCACCGGTCTTAGCTGGATGGGAAAGCCTTGGGGGGACCGAAGGCTCGGTCGACTGCTCTCTATTTGCGGCTTGTTCCTCTGGGTTGCCGGAGGAGGCGAGTCGGCCTGGACGGCGGCGGCGCAAAATCCGGAAGAGCTCGAGCTGATCCCGCAGGCCCAGGTGCAGTTTGAGGAGGGGGTCGCCCTCTACCATGAGGCTCGATATTCGGAAGCCCTGCGGGCCTTTTCCGAAGCCTTGCCCTCTCTCGCCGCAGCGAAGAGGGAAGAGGCCCTCTTCGATATCGGCGAATGCTATCGCCTGCTCGGCCGCCCGGCGGACGCGCTCTCGGTCTATCGGATGCTCACCCAAAGCAGCCCGAAGAGCCTCTTTGCGCCGGCCGCTTGGTTCTGGGAGGGAAAGTTGCTGATGGAACGAGAGCATTATGGAGAAGCGATCCCCCTTCTTCAACTCGCGATGGATCGAGGCGGAGGAGAGACCGTGGAGGCTGCTCGTTACTTGCTCGCCCTCTGCTACTTTCATGTAGGAAACGAAGCTGCCGGTTCCGAACAACTGCGGAAGGTAGCCTCCGGAGCGTCCCCTTACCGATGGGAGGCGGCTCGGCTCCTTGCGGTTTACCTGGAAAAGAAGGGCGACTGGGCGGGTGCACTCTCCTTCTGGCGATCCATCGCGGCGCAGTCGAAGGATTCGTCGAGGAAGTGGCAGGCGATGGCTCGGGCGGGCTGGGCGGCCATGCGGGCCGGAGAGGCGAAGACGGCCGACGATCTCTTTCGCCAATGTCTGGGGCCCGATGTTCCCGCGGAATGGAGAAATCTAGCCTATGAGGGTCAATTCGAGGAAGCGCTTTCCCAAAAGCATTACAATGAGGCGCTGGCGTCTCTTCAGTCTCATCCGGATCGCTTTTCCTTGGAGCGGAGGGTCGCCTTGCTTTTGAAGTTGGGAAACGTCTCCCTTCAAGCGGGAGAGACGGGGATCGCCTTTCAGGTGTTTGATTACTGCCTTTCGTTGAAGCCGGCGGGTCCGGCGCTGGCCGACGCGGCGTACGGAAGGCTGGTGGCGCTGGCCGGCCTCAATCAGAAGGGAGTTCTCGATGAAGCGACCGCGTTTCTGGACCGGTTCGGTAGCTCGTCCCCTTACGCGGTCCGGGTGCGCTTTATTCAAGCGCAGGCGCTCTCGGCGCGAGGGCGGTTCGAGGATGCCCTGCCGCTCTGGGAAGGGCTTGTCGCTCAAAAGCCCGACGGAGTCCCCCGGTCGGCTGCGCTATTGGGTCTAGGACGAGCCTACTTCGAGTGTGGACGGTGGAAGGAAGCGGCCGAAACCCTGGAGCGTCTCGGCATCGAATACCCGGATGCTTCGGAGCTCTTGCCCGCTCGATTGACCGAGGGAGCGGCTTGGGATAAGGCGGGGAATGTCGCCAAGGCCTTGGAAGCTTGGAAACAGGCGCTCGACCTTGCGCCCATGGGCTCGTCGGAACGAGAAGCGGCACTGGCCCAGACGGCCTTGCTGGCTCGGCAGCTCAAGCGATCCAAGGAGATGGAACAGGCGTTCCGGGCGCTCGTGGAGGAATATCCCAAGGCCAAGCTGCGTCCTCTCGGATGTCTGCTGCTTGGTCAAGCGGAGCTAGGAGAAAAACGATACGGCGAGGCGGAAAAGCATCTTCTGGAAGCAAGGGAGGGGGAACCGGCGCAATTCTTTGGTCCTGCCACGAGCATGCTGGTCTGGGTCGCTTATGGCGAAAAGAACCTGGAAAAGATGGAACATTATCTGGGAGAGCTTGAAGAAAAGGCTCCGGCGGCCGCAGCGCAGCTCCCCTCCGCCCTCTACTATTGGGCCGGGCTTTCGTGGGCGAAGGAGAACCGCTTGATTCTGGCGAAGAACGCCCTGCAAAAAGTTTGTTCGCGATCCGATTCCGGGCCCTATTTGGCGTCCGCATACTGGGAGCTGGCCGAAATCGAGCGCAAGCTGCATGAATGGCCTAGTGCGATTCAGTGCTACCAGGAATTCCGCAAGCTTGATCCGCGTGGAGCGGACAACAGTCCGGTGCTTTTGGGGTTTGCGGAAGCCGAGACCGGTGCGGGCGACTACTCTTCGGCGCAGAAGCATCTGGAACAGGTGCTTCTTCAAGAACCGGAGGGGCGACGGAATGCCGAGGCCCGCATGCTCCTCGGGAATCTCTATTGGGTGCAAAAAAACTATGCGGAAGCCGCCAAGACCTATAGTACGCTCAGCTTGATTTACCAAGATGACGAGATCACCCCTCGCGCCATGGAAAAGGCGGCCTCGAGCTTCGCTCGTTCGGGAAACGAGCAGCAGGCGGCCGACTGGCGGAGGCGTCTGAAGGAAAGATACCCGGATTTCAAGCCAGATGCCTGAGTCAATTTTCCTCTCACGGGAGCATCGAGGAAGTCTTGCTCTGACGGCGCTTCTGCTCTCCCTGGTCGTTCATGCGGCCATCCTGGGCGCGGTCGGTCCGCTTCATGTGAGAGGGCGCATGGTGCTCGCTTCCCAAGCGAAGGAGATGGCGAGGACCTTTCATCTGAGCCGGGCGGAGCTACCGAACTCCCTTTTTCAGGCTCGCGCCCAATCGAGCACTCCGACAATGGCTCCGGTCCCCGATCTGGAGGTTCCCAAGGAGGTAAAGGGGGCGGAGGCGATCGTGCAAAAGCTGGCGCAAGAGAATCCCGTTCGAGTCCCCTTGGCCGAGACGATTCCCGGAGGGGCGCCCGAAGTGGCGGTGCTTGCGCCGACCCCTCCCAGCGAGACAAGCCCCTATCTTCCGGATATGCGGGCCGAGGTGGAAAATGCGACGTCGCAAACCAACGTCGGTCCCGCCGTTCCGGGTGTGTCAAGCGACGCCATCGTTCTTCCTTCGGGGGCGGGCCCGAGCATGCGGCCCGGTGCGAGTGCCGCCGGGCAGGCCGGCACCCATCCGGAAGAAGCGGCAGGAGGAGAAGGATTGCCCGGAGCAGATGATGTGCAGAGTCAATTTCGAGCGGCCGCCAACTTTGATCCGCGCATTCCGCAGCCGGTGATGGTGCGGCTTCCCAGCGATATTCTGTTTGATTTCGACTCCTACCAATTGCGTCCCGATGCCGAGCCTCTTCTGGCGCAAGTGGCCGAGATTCTGAAGCGTTATGGCCGTGCGGAGGTCGAAATCGGCGGTCATACCGATACGTTCGGAGACGACCAATACAACCTGAAATTGAGTCAGGAACGCGCCGAATCCGTAAAGCGCTGGTTCGAAGACCGCTTGCCCGGAAACGACCTGTCGTTCCACGCTACGGGATACGGCCGTCGTAGGCCGATCGTCAACCCGCGGGGAACGATCGAGGAGCAAGAGAAGAATCGACGAGTCGAAATCGTGATCCGGGCCCTCCCCCACTGAAAAGGCCGTTAAGCGCGGGATGCTGCATCCAATTGGGCTTGAATTGCTTTTGTGAGCGGAGGGTTTACGCGCCATTGTCCCCCCTGCACATGAACGATCGCTCCATCGTAACTCTGCTGGAAGATCCGGCCGTTTTGGAAACGGACGACAACGGTGACATGGACGCCCGCTTCTTCTTGATTGGTCCAGGGGTTGATCGTGGGCATCTCCACCTCGTTGACCGTAACTTCATCTTGGACGATTCGATATCTCTTTTTGGCCTCGGCGGAGAAGATGTCGTGTTCGAAGGCCATTCGCGCGTTTTTCTTTCCCGGTCCGGTCAACGAACCGTATTGCCAAAGATAGACCGCTTGATCGCAACCCGTGAAGAAAGGCACTAGACAAAGAAAAAAGAGATAGCGTCGCATAAGAGCTTCTTTTCTGCCAAGGCGCATGGGAAAAAGCGAGTCCTCTTCGTCAACCTCCGCGCGCTACTCGGCCGCTCTCGCAGGCGAGCGACCGGAACGAGGAGAGAAGCTCCGCGTAGGGAGCGCGGCGGCGGTATTCCTCCAAGAAAAGAGGGAGGCGGGCGATCCAGTTCCGCTCCGCGCCGGGCAGATTGAACCGAGCATCGATTCCAAGCAGGTCGCTGATCAAAATGGAAGCCATCCAGCTCGGAGAATCGAGCAAGACCTTGAGCATGCGGAGATGGAGCTCTTGAGAAAACTCCCGCGGCGGAGTTTCCGGATTCCAGCCCAGGAAGACCATCAGTCTCTGTAGCTCAAGCCAAGCGTCGTGGCCGCTCGGGCCCGTCCACCGTTCGACGAGTCCGCGGTAGAAACAGACCAGCGGAGGATGATCA
Source organism: Methylacidiphilaceae bacterium (assembly GCA_050179015.1). Classification (GTDB taxonomy): domain Bacteria; phylum Verrucomicrobiota; class Verrucomicrobiia; order Methylacidiphilales; family Methylacidiphilaceae; genus Methylacidimicrobium. Next base: position 63,167 of record JBFXFN010000006.1, read on the forward strand.
TGGGTCGCGTAGGTAGCCACGCTTAAGCGGGGGTAGGCGGAGGCGGGCAAGTAGGAGTGATCCTCGTTCCGCTCAAACATGGGGATCTTGAACCCTGGAATTCCCAGCTCGCTCAGGGCGGGACGCACGTAAAAGGGGACGAATCCCAGATCCTCCGCAATCACCGCGGCTTCTCCCGTCTCCGCCAAGATTTGACAGAGAAGCAGCACCCCCCGCGCCGCATTGTGGGAGGCCGCATCGAGCTTCTTGTCGGACGCGGGGATAAAATGAGGAAGCCTTCCGCCCGTTCTGGCTTGCACCTCCTCCGGCGTGAGAGGCAGAAACCCGGAGTTCTCCTCCGGCTTCCACGGAAAGGCGTAGATCCGGAAAAACCCGAGGACATGATCGATGCGAAAACCGTGAAAGATCTCGAGAGTTCGAGCGATGCGCTGTTTCCACCAGGAGAAGCCCTCCGCCTCGTGCCTGTCCCAGACGTAGAGCGGGATTCCCCAATTCTGACCCCATTTTTGAATGAATGCGTCCGACTGGAAGAACTTTTCCGGGGGAGCGCCTCCGCACCAGCTTGTGTCGAATAGCTCGGGATTCGTCCATACATCCGATCCGTATCGGCTAATGCCGAACGGAATATCGCCCATAAGCCGGACTCCGCGGCTAACCGCATAAGCGCGGACCGCCTTCCATTGCCGGTAGCCTACCCATTGAACGAACGAGTAAAAGGAGCGTTTCCGCAGTAGCTCTCGGGGACGTGCGGCTCGTAGCCAGTCGAGGGCTTTTCGATAATGGCCTATTTCGGACGGCCACTGGTCCCAGCGCGGATCCCCTCCCTGCCGGTCCAGGAGTGCTCGAAATAGGGAATAGCCCTTGAGCCAGGACGCATGAGCCCGGCAAAAGAGCTGGAACTCCTCCCGGCTCGGCGGCTTCTTCTCGGAGAAGCGCGCAAAGGCCTTCTCTAAAAGCGCCTTCTTTCTTTCCTTGACCAGCGGATAATCGATCACCTCGCTTCCGGAAGCCTCTTCGATCCAGCTTTTTGGGATGTCTTTTTCTTCGAGGCCTGGAACTTCGTCGGGGTCCAAGGCAAAGAGAGCCGGCTCGAGGGCCAGCGAGCTGATTGCGTTATAGGGGCTATTGTCGCCGCTCGTCTCATTGATGGGCAGAAGCTGGAGCCAGCGAATGCCGAACTCCGCGCAAAAATCGACCGCGTCGCGTATCGCACGCGCGTCTCCGATCCCCAGGTCGCCCGGCCGCCGCAGAGCGGAGACCGGCGTCAAAAGCCCGATGGTCCGTTCGGAGAGATCGATGCGCACGCTTAATTGGTACCTAGGGAGCGGCCCGGAGCACAAGAACCAACCGAGGCTGCTCTCGTTCGGGCGAAGCGCAAGAAGGAGAGGGAAGAGGTATCTTTGATCCCCTTGCTCTGGATGAGCACGCGGTGGGTTCGTCCCAGGAAGTCGGGGTGGGCGAGCGTCTGAAAGCCTCCGGGAGTCAAGCCTTCCGGAAGCCTTCCTTGGGAGCGTGCGGCCAAGGCGGAGAGGATCCCCACGAAAAAATGGTGCTGGTCGATCAGCGCCAGGGTGTGCAATCCGGCCTCTTCCCCGCTTCTCTGGAGTGCTGTGAAGTCGACATGGGCGGTCAGGTCCTGTTCGCCGGGATGGGCAAGGAGATCTTCTTCTTGCCGGTGGCGGCGATAGGCCCGGAGAGTTCCCCGAGCCTTTCCGGGAGTGAAACGTTCCTCCGGAGTCAGACCATAGTCGAAGGTCAAGACGAACCCTCGGTCGAGCAGGCTTCCCACCCGGCGCATCCAGCGGGGAGCATCGAGGCTCGCCTCGACGGTCCAACCCTCCGGCAGTGTCCAGGCGAGCCCGCCTAGTGTCTCACTCCATTGGCTTCCCTCGGGAAGCGGCTGTTCCTCGAAGCAGAAGCGCCCCTCCCGCAGGGTGACATGGGTTTCGGACCAGCCGGTAGCGCGGCGGACGAGCCGGTGGACGGGAAAGCTATCCACCAGCTCGTTGGAAAAGAAGATGCCGGCGATCCTTTCCGTATCCGTCCAGGAGGCAACCCAACGGAACTGGCCGGAGAGGCCCGCCTTGCGGACCCGCTCCTCCTGCTCCATTCGTGGCAGTTCTCTTGGTTCAACGATCGTATAGCGGATTCGGCCCGCAAGGCCTGGATCCAGATGCCAGAGCGAGCCGACTAGATCGCAGGCGAGCCAGCCGGTCCCTGCTCCCTGCTCCCAGAGATCGAGCATCTTCGGCCGTTCCAGAGAGATCCAAGCCTCGGCTACCGCTTGGGAAAGGAGCCGGCCAAAAGCCGGACCCGAGCTCGGCCCTGTGTAGTAGTCCCCTCTTCTGCCGATCCGGAGAGAAGGCGATTGGGCGTAATACCCGTGGCGAGGGTGATAGAGGGCGAGCTCCATGAAGCGCCAGAACGGGATCGAGCCCTCTTGAGCCAACAGGGCCCGGAGTAGTTCGGCAAGCGGAGTGTCCCCTTCGTTCAAGCGGGATTTCCTTTATCCTTCCTGAGAGCGCAAGGCCTGCGTGAGAAGCCGCAGCGCCCGCAGGGAGAGATGATATTCTTTTCGGAGCTGCTCCAGCTTCTTGAGCAAGAAGAGCGCGTCGTCATCGAAACGGGGATCTTGCGGTTCGTGCTCCTCGGCACGGAGTAGTCCCAGCTTCCAATAACAGAGGACCATCTGCGGATGGACCTCTGCGAGATCGGCCATCACGGATGCGGAATACCTTGGAGGAGAGCTCCGGTAGGGAATCAATTCGACTGAGGGCTTGGGACCTTCTTTGGACGATGATGACATGGCTCGCTTTCCTTTCCCGAGTTCTCAGCCTTCTTTGCGTTCCTCGCGATGAGAGGCTCGGGCAAGTCTTTCCCAGAGTTCCTTCTCTTCGCGAGTCGGGGACTTCGGCATCCGAATCGCCAAAGTTACGTAGAGGTCGCCTCGCCCTCCCTGTATTCGAGGCATCCCAAGGCCTGCCAATCGGTACTTGTGGCCGGAACTCGACCCGGGCGGAATCCGGAGGCGGACGCTGCCGGTGAGAGCCGG
>JBFXFN010000007.1:0-62555 GCA_050179015.1 Methylacidiphilaceae bacterium
TAATTGGGTCCCATCGCGGCCTGGTAAAATCCGGAGCTGAAAAAACATTGCGCCCAGTCGAAGCTTGCCCCCGCCACGGCATAGTTTTCCATGCCGGCGAAGCGCTTCTCCCACTGGAGCTGGAGTCGGGCTCCGGCGCCGGTCTGGGCAATCGAGCCGAAATCCCACTCCCCGGCCGGGACCGGATTCCCGCTGCCGTCTAGCGCCTGCGCGGCGAGCGGATATTGGAAACCGAGGAACTGGTCGACGTTATTGGCGATATTGCCGTTGCTGAAGTTGTAATTCGATTCTCGGAAGTAGGCATTGCCACCCAAGGTGAGCTCATCCGTGAGTTTCTGCGAAGCGAGCAGGTTGATCATGTTGAGATTGTCGAATTGTGGATTCGGCCCGGTATAGATCATCGAGTTTCCGCCGGTGGCCAGCATGTCGAGCGGAGTGGGTCCGAGAATATTGAGCAGATTGTCCGCTCCGACATATTCTATGTGAACGTCCGTTTCTTCCGTATGATATCCCACCTTGGCGAAGAGCTGCTTGACATAGCTTGAGCTCTGCTGCCGCCAGCCGTCTTGGCTCATCCAGTTGCCGCTGAGGAACCAGTCCCACTTGCCCTTGTATCCTCCGTGCTGGAACTCCAAGTCGTTGGTGCCCCATACCCCCGCATAGTCCTGGATCATCGAGCCGGGATTGGTTCTTCCGTTCTTGGTCTGAATCACAAGTGCGCCGCCAAGGGTGTTCTGGCCGTAGATCGGGTTGGAGCCCGGGACCATCTCCATGTTCTGTACAGCGAGCTGCGGCACGTAGTCCCAGAGCAGGTTGTTGGTGAAAGGCTCATTGATCCGCACTCCATCCATGAAGACGGAAATCCCGACGGGCGTTCCCGGGACAGGGGAAGCGGCGAAGCCCCGGTAGTTGATGTTGGGAAGGAACGGATTCCCGTTCATGTTAACCTCGTTGACGCTCGCCATGTTTCGTTCCATGAACTGGGGCAAGCTGAACTCTTCTTGCTGTAGCCAGGTCTTTCCCTGCTGGAGCTGATAGTTGCCGGGAAGATTCTGCAGCGGCTGTCCCATTCCCGGCAGCGGCGTGACGGCCACTACCTGAACCTCCGGCATCTGGGTCATCGCCCTTTCGAGATCGGATTGGCTTTTAGCCGCGTCCTTCGATTGCTGGAGCGCGCTGCGGAGCTTGCGATCGTTTGGGGACCTTTCCTGCGGAGGAGTCTCTTCGCCGGCCGGGGCAGGCGGATCGCCGGACCCTTGGGCAAAGATGCATGGAGCGGCTGAAGCGGTAAGAAGAAGAATCGGGAAGACTAGGCCCGGCAAAAAAGATCGTCGGAGGGGTGGCATTGCGGATTCCTGAACGAGCAGGAGCCGTGCCGAAGAGTCCCTGGCTTTCTTTGACCGTTCATCTCCAGGTCGACCGAGCGAAGGGTGCGCGAAGCATTCGTTAAAACGCGACTTTGGGTTGGGGCACCATACGCATGCATGCGGGAAATTTCGCGCAGAAAGGGTGTCTGGTCGCAAAGCGTCAACCGGAGATTGCGCGACAGGCGGGCATCGTCCCACGGCGAAGGCATGGACAAGCAATCGGGACAAGCGTTGCACGGGACGATGAGTTTTGGAGATCTGGCCAAGCGGGCACGGGAGATGGTCGCCGACGCGGTCAAAAGCTTTTCTCGCCTTGGCGCGGAGCAGGGAAAGCCTTCGCGAGAAAGCGGGCGGAGCATCGAGCGGGCGAAGGCAGGAGCGGTCCGTCGGGCCCGTCGAGGGGCAGCCAAGGCAGCGGAGGAAGCCGGAAAGAGTGATGCCCCGCCCTCCCAGCCGGAAGCGCTGGCGCGGTGGCAGCGGGAGTTCTTCCGTCATGCCCGCCGCTTCGGATGGGCGACGGAGCTTCTTCAGTCGGAGGAGTGGCGAAAGGCGGGCCGGGCTCTCGCGGAGGAGCGCCTGCGGGATTCGGCGATCCATCTGGCTCAAGCCGGGCTGCGCATAGGTTCGCAGGGAGTCGGAACCGTCATCGGAGGGATTCTAGGGGCGGATACGGGTCCCGGGGCTGCCGTGTCGGCCTGGGCCGGCGGGACTCTTTTCGGCGCACTCGGAGCGCGAGCCGCCTGCGCCCTGGATGGGCACCTCTCTCCGGCGAGCCGCAGGCCCCTTGATCGGACCAGGGGGCGAGGGCGCTAGGCCGACAGTCAGTTAAAGGACCCGCTTGAAGGCCGAAGCGGAAAGAGGGGGTAGCACCAGATTGAGCGAATGGGGCTGCCCTTGCCACGGAAGCCAGTCGGCCTCAAGGCCGCCGAGGTTGCCAACGCCGCTTCCCCCGAACTCGAGGGCGTCGCTGTTGGCAATCTCGCGCCAATATCCTGCGACGGGAACACCCACGCGGTAGTCGAAGCGGGGGACTGGAGTAAGGTTGAAGACGCAGAGGATCTGCTCCCGCCCGTCTTTGGATTTCCGCAGGAAGCTGATTATGCTCCTCTCCGCGTCGGTAAAATCGATCCAGGAAAAGCCGTGACCGCTGAAGTTGTCCTCGTGCAAAGCCCGCTCGTGAACGTAGAGTTCGTTCAGAGAGCGAACCCACTGGAGCAGTTGTTTGTGCAAGCCCTCCGAGGCGAGATGCCAGTCGAGGCTGACCTCGTGATACCACTCGTTCCACTGCCCAAACTCTCCTCCCATGAAGAGCAGCTTCTGGCCTACGAAAAAGAACATGTAGCCAAAGAGCGCCCGTAGGTTGGCGAACTTCTGCCAGTCGTTCCCCGGCATCTTGGCAAGAAGCGAGCCCTTTCCATGGACCACCTCGTCATGGGAGAGCGGTAGGATGAAGTTTTCATGCCAGGCGTACCAGGCGCTGAAGGTAAGGCAGTGCTGATTGTATTTCCGGTAAATCGGATCGCGCGAGAAGTAGTAAAGCGTGTCGTGCATCCAGCCCATGTTCCACTTGAATCCGAAGCCCAGTCCTCCCATGTAGGTGGGGCGGCTCACCATCGGATAAGCGGTCGACTCTTCGGCAATGAGCTGGATTCCGGGAAATTCGCCGTAGAGCTGTTCGCTCAAGCTCCGGAGAAAGCGGATCGCCTCGAGGTTTTCGTTCCCGCCATACTGGTTGGGGATCCACTCCCCGTTCCGTCGCGAGTAGTCGAGGTAGAGCATGGAAGCGACCGCGTCGATTCGGAAGGCGTCCACATGGTATCTCTCGAACCAGAATCGGGCGCTGCTCAGGAGGAAGGCGCGAACCTCGTTGCGGCCGTAGTTGAAGATGTAGCTTCCCCAATCGGGATGAAACCCCTGGCGCGGGTCGGCGTGCTCGTAGAGATGGGTGCCGTCGAAAAGCCCTAGCCCATGCCCGTCCGTGGCAAAGTGGGAAGGGACCCAGTCGAGAATCACCCCGATTCCCTGCTGGTGCAGATATTCGACGAAGTACATGAAATCCTGAGGGGTGCCGAAACGGCTCGTCGGGGCGAAGTAGCCGATCGTCTGGTAGCCCCAGGAGCCCGAGAAGGGATGCTCCATGATCGGCAGAAGCTCCACGTGGGTAAAGCCCATGGTCTTGACGTGCGCAGCCAGCTGGTGAGCCAGCTCTCGGTAGGTAAGAGGCCGATGGCCCTCTTCGGGGACCCGCCGCCAGGACCCTAAGTGGACCTCGTAGATCGACCAGGGTGCGTTGATCGCGTTCTTCTCCTGCCGGCTCTCCATCCATTCGCGATCCTTCCACTCGTAGGAAATGTCCCAGAGTATGGAGGCGCTCCGGGGAGGAACCTCCCACAGAAAGGCGTAGGGATCGCTCTTCACGGTCGTATGGCCATGGTACTTCGAGCGGATGAAGTATTTGTAGAGGGCTCCGCTCTCGAGTCCCGGGACGAACGCTTCCCACGCACCGGTCTCATCCTCGCGGAGGGCCATGGGCGTGGCCTCCGGATCCCATCCGTTGAAATCGCCCAGCACGGAAACCTCCGCGGCGTTGGGAGCCCAGACGGAAAAGTAGGCGCCCTTTTGCCCTTTCCAGGAGATCAGGTGACCACCGAGCTTCTCATAAAGCCGGACATGATTGCCTTGCCGAAAGAGATAGGCGTCGGTCTCCCCCCAGATCTGAGGAAGCTCATTTCGAGGAAGCTCCTTGCGAGGTGCCGAGGCTTCCGCGCTCTCCGTCCTTCGCTTCGTCGTTACCAGCCGATCGATTTCTCCTTCGCTCATAAATCCCTATTCTCCTCCTCCTCGTGAACGGTTTCCAGGAGTTCTTCAACTCCGCGCAAAGGAATTTCGATCCAGCCCGGCCGGTTGTTCCGTTCGTAGCCCACTTCGTAGACCGCCTTCTCCAACACGAAGAAGTCGAGAAGAGCCCCACGCGCAGCGGGCGTCGCCGGCAGGAACGGTGCCGCGCCGGCTGTAGCGAAGTAGGCGTCCAGGAATCTTCGGGTTGTCTCCTGCCGCCAGCTGTGGGAGATGGCGAGGCGGTCGATCCGGTGTGCCTCGGCGTTGTTCCCGAGGAGGATTGGCGCAAGGGCTGCGTAGTGGAAGGAGCGGACCATTCCCGCCACGTCGCGCAGCGCGATTGTCTTGCGTCTGCGTTCGGCAAGAGAGCGTTCCGGCTCTCCTTCGAAGTCAATCAAAACGAAATCGCTTTCGGTTGCGAGCACCTGGCCTAGATGGTAGTCGCCGTGGATCCGAATCTTCTGCACGCCCTCCTGCAAACGGAGAGCCCTGCGGAAGTAGGACTCGATTTGCGGAAAGAGCCCGGATAGCCGCGCTTCTTCCTCTCCACGCGGAGCTTTCGGGGGCCCGTTTGGCATTCCGAAGGATCGGCGGAGTAGGCCCAGGGCCTCTTCGAAGAGGAGCGGGATCTCCTCTCGCGACAGCGGCTCCGGCCGGAAAACGGGGTCGTCCGGCGGACCCGCCATCGCCAGATGGAATTCCGCGGTTCGCTTCCCCAAAAGCTCCCAGCTCGGTCGAGACGCGATAGCTCCAGGAAGTGGCCTTTCGGCTTGCGCAAGGAGTCCGTCGACCTCGGCCAAGGCGAGCTCCCAGGCGTCGCACCGGTGGGGAACCGCCTCGGTCAGCAATCCGAGGAGAACGGGGGCCCCGTTCTGCGGTGCATAGTCGAGCCGGCCCCCATAACGAGGAACATGGGGGAAGCCCAGGATACCCGAAAGCCGTTCGTGGATTTCGACATCGGGGTTGAGACCGCCTTCGAGTTTTCGGTAGAGCTTTAGAAAGAGGCGATCCCCGAAGAGGAGCGAGCTATTGCTCTGCTCTCTGCCGAGAAGCCGGGACCCTCCGGGGCGGGACGAGGAGGCGCGGAATTCTGTCAAAAGCGGCCCCCTTTTGCCCCGCAACACCCCTTGGGGGCCCAGCACCTCTCCCTCCTCCACCAGGAGTTTGAGAAGGGCATTGGCGAAGAGTGGATCGCCCGTCGCCTCCCAGAGGTTTTGCGGCGAGGAGGGCGAGAGGGGGCCGATCCGGTCCGCCTCCACCAGACCCGAGGGCAGCGCGTCGCCGGTCAACCGTACCGGAAGGCAGAAAAGCGCCGTCTCTCCCGCGGCAAAGCGGGCCTGGAGGAGCAGAAGCCGCAATCCCGCCGCGCGGGTTCCGAGGCAAAAGGCATCGGTCACCCAAACCTCCTCAAGGCCGCGTGCCTTGCCGGCAAACCAGCGGCGGCGGAGCAGAAAGGGCGGGAAGAGCGCCGCCACGAGGCGGTGGCCTTCCGGGGAAAACCAGAAGCGTTCGGCTACGGGATCGGCGTCAGCGTCCACCTAGCCATCCTTGCCAGACGCTCGCGTCGTCGGCAATCCCCTCCTTTCGCGGCGCTAACCGGATCTTATTGGTTGAAAAATCCTAAACGTCCGGTGCGTATTGCGTAACCCAGAAGAGGTGAGCAGGAGAGATGGCGGGATCGAGGCGGACATAGTTTCGCTCGCCATGCCAGGTATAGCTCATGTCGGACAGCAAGTCGTTGACTTGAAATGGCTTGTCCGGATCGATCCCGCAGTCTCCCGCCGGGAATCGAACCCAACCGGACTGGATATGGGCATCCATGTTGACTACTACAAGAATCACGTCTCCGAGATCGGAGCTTGTTTTGACGTAGGCGAGAAGCTGAGGATTATCGATCTCGCAGAACCGGAGGTTGTTGGTGGCTTGCAGCGCCCGGTGCGTTCTTCGGATGTGGTTGATGCGGGCGATCTCGGCCTTGATGTTCCCGGGCGCGTTCCAATCCCAGTGGCGAATCTCATACTTTTCGGAGTCGAGGTACTCTTCCTTGCCGGGTACGAGGGCGCTTCGGATGCAGAGCTCGAAAGCGGGACCGTAGATGCCATAGTTCGAAGAGAGGGTGGCGGCCAAGATCAGCCGCTGGAGGAAAGTGGACCGGGTTCCCTGCTGGAGGTAGACCGGTAGGATGTCGGGGGTGTTCGGCCAGAAGTTCGGTCGAAAGAACTCCCGGACGGGCGAGGCGGTCAACTCGGTGAGGTATTCCCGCAACTCCGACGGCGTCGTTCGCCAGGTGAAGTAGGTATATCCCTGGGAAAAGCCGCACTTGGCCAGATGGTAGAGAATCTTGGGGCGGGTGAAAGCTTCCGCGAGAAGGATGACCTCTGGGCAGACCTCCTTGAGGCCGGTGATCAGCCACTCCCAGAACGCCAGCGGCTTGGTGTGGGGGTTGTCCACACGGAAGATCCTTACCCCCTTATCGATCCAAAAGACGAAGATGCTTCGGAGCTCTTCCCATAGGGATCGCCATTCCGCGCATTCGAAGTCGAACGGCACGATGTCCTGATATTTCTTGGGTGGGTTCTCGGCGTACTGGACCGTCCGGTCCGGTCGCCACCGAAACCAGCCGGGATGTTCTCGGACGTAGGGATGGTCGGGGCTGCACTGGAATGCGATGTCGAGGGCCAGCTCCAAACCGTATTCCTTGGCCCGCGCCTGAAGGCGGTGAAAGTCCTGCCAGCTCCCGAGCTTAGGATGAATCGCCTTGTGTCCTCCTTCCTCGGCGCCGATCGCCCAGGGGCTTCCCACGTCGTCCGGTACGGAGACGATCGCATTGTTTTTGCCCTTCCGATGGAGATGCCCGATGGGGTGAATCGGCGGTAGGTAGAGGACATCAAAGCCCAGGGCTGCAATCTCCGGAAGGAGCCGCTCGCAGTCGGCCAAGGTCCCATGGCGTCCCGGTTCCGCCGACCACGATCGGGGGAAGAGCTCGTACCAAGCGCTGAAGAGGGCCTTGGGCGGATCGACGAGGATCTTTCGCGCGAACGGAGCCTCGGAGGCCAAGCTGCGGTCGGGGAAGCGGCGCGCGAGCTCGGCCAGCGCGGGATTTCGAGCTACGAGCCCCCGTTCTCCGGCCGGCAGGGAGCGGTTGCGCAGAATGGAAGCCCACTCCCGAAGCCGCTTTGCCTCCTGCTCCGGTGCCCGCAGTCCCGCCGCATCGAGCAGGTCGGCGCCGATCAGAAGCTCGACGTCGATCTCTTCCCCCCCGTCGGCCTTTTTGTGGAAGCCTTCGAGCCAGGTGAGGAAATGATCCACCCAGGCAACCACCTGGCATTCGTAGAAGCCGAGCTTCTCTAAGAGGAACTCCGCTTGCCACTCGTCGTTGCCCAGATCCCGCATCGGCGACTCGCGCCACTCGGATTCCGAATGATGGCGATGGCGGAGGCGGACCTCGATACGGTCATGGCCGTCGGAAAAGACGTGAGCCTGTACCGGAAGAACCTCCCCTAGAGCCCGCTTCACCGGAAACCGCGAGTCGTCGATGTCCGGGAGAACGCGGCTTACGACGACTCGCCGTCTCCCATCGTCTGGCCAGGAACGAGTTCCCATATGGGTGAGGAATGGCTTCGGCTTTTTCTGGTTGGGATGGAACCCTATTGGGAAGGGTGGAGCACGAATCGGGCAAGCAGAAAAACGTTAAGCCCAACGATGACAGCGCTGACGACCCATCCGGCTACGCCCGTCCAGCGGGAGTTCCGCAGGGGCCCCATCCAGCGGGGGCTCTGCGTGAAGAGGAGGAGAGGGATCAAGGCGAAGGCGATTCCGAAGCTTAGGGTGACCTGCGATGCCACGAGAATTTGCGACATGTCAGCCCCCAGGGATATGGCCGCGATGGCCGGCACGATCGTGACCAGCCTCCGCACCCAGATGGGAATCGTAAATCCGACGAAACCCTGCATGATGACCTGTCCTGCTAGGGTTCCCACGGCCGACGAGGAGAGGCCGGATGCGAGGAGGGAGAGGGCGAAGGCCCCTGCGGCGAGCTCGCCGAGCATGGGAGAGAGGGCCCGGTAGGCTTGGGTGATGCCGCTGACCTCCCCCGGGGGAGAGCCGGCGAAGGCCGCCGCCGACATGGCGAGCATCGCCAGATTGATAATGCCGGCGATCGTCATCGCCAGCGACACATCGAGGATGGAGAGGCGGATCAGCTTGCGCTTTTCCCCGATCTGCCGGGCCGGGATCCGGCTTTGGGTGAGAGCTGAATGGAGATAGATCGCATGGGGCATCACCGTCGCTCCCATGATCCCTGCGGCCAGGTAGGCCCCCTCCGCCCCGGGAAGAGTGGGGACGAGAAGGCCGCGAAGGCTCGCGGAGGGAGATGGGTGGATCCAGAAGAGTTCAAGGGCGTAGCAGGCCGCTATGAACCCCACGACCGCCGTGAGCAGAACCTCCAGATGTCGGAAACCCTGCGGCCGCAGTCCGAGAATCAGGAAGGAGATTACACCGGTCAGGAGAGCTCCGATGCCCAGCGGTATCCCGAAGAGCAGTTGGAACCCGAGAGAGGCGCCCAGGAATTCCGCCAGGTCGGTGGCGATCGCCATCAGTTCGGCTTGCAGCCAGTAGGCGATTCGAAAAAGAGGGTGGGGGAGCGCCTCTCGGATGCATTCGGGAAGGTTCTTCCCCGTAACGATTCCCAGTTTGGCCGAAAGGCCCTGCACGAACATGGCGATCAGGTTCGACCAGAGTACTACCCAGAGGAGCTGGTAGCCGAAGCGCGTTCCACTCTCGATATTGGTTGCGTAGTTTCCGGGGTCAATGTAGGCGATCGACGCGATGAAGGCCGGCCCCAGGAAAGGGGCGAAGCGGCCGAGTTTCGCTGTCGAGCTTCTGGAGAGTACCGCTCCGGCGCTCTCCCGGACCCATGCGTCCCATCCGCTTGCGGAGGCGGGCTGCTGCGACTTTCGACTCCACAGCGCTCCTCCCGTGCGACGGGATGGATCATTGCTCATGGGCCGGATGTCGTCCGATTTGTTCTTTCTTTTTTGGTTGCGCGGAAGAGGGATGCGCGCCGAGCTCGACCAGGAGATGGGCGGCGAGCAGAGAAGGGACCAGGAAGCGGCTTCCGGCGGCCAGGAGCGAGACTCCATCGGGATGGACGCCCGCGACTTCGACCGTCGTTCCAGGGAGAAGACCGAGCTTGTCTACCAGGTTGAGCGCATCCTGATCCTGGAGGGTCACGCGGCGAATGGTTCCTCGGCTCCCCTTGCCGAGGAGAGCCAGAGTCAAAAGATGCTGATCCTCCTCCAAAGCGAGCTCCGGCGTAGGGATCGGATCTCCGTGCGGATCCCGGTCGGGATGGGAGAGTAGTTCGGCCACCCTCTGCTCGAATCGCTCGCTGATCACATGCTCCAGCGCCTCGGCTTCCTCATGGACTTCGTCCCAGCGATAGCCAAGCATCCGGAAAAGAAAGGCTTCCAGAAGACGATGGTGGCGCACGAGCTCCACCGCGATCCGCCGACCCGCTTGGGTCAGATGGACAGCCCGATAAGGAGCTCGTTTCACCAAGCCCTCCTCCGCAAGCTTCTTGAGCATTCCGGTAACCGAGGCTGGCCGTACCCCGATTCGTTCCGCCAGGAGCTGGGTCGTGGCGCCACGCGGCCCGTTATCGAGAAGAAGAATCTGCTTCAAGTAATCCTGCTGGGAGTGGCTCAGGCTCGCCGAGTCTCTGCCGCTCGCGCTTTCTTCTGCACATTCTCGCATGGTCGGCAAAAAGTTAGCCTCTCCTAACTCATCTCGTCAATCGAAAGCGCCCGGCGAGTGTTGAACCGAAGCAGTTCAGCCGGAGGCAGGGAACTCCTCCCTCGTCACCGCGAGTTCTTCCGGCCGAGAGTGGGCGACCGCGAGTGCGCCAAGGAAGCCGTCTTCAAAGTCCTGGCTCTGGACCTTCCAGACCTCTCCGTCGGCCTCGGACGGGATGACGTTTTCCCAGGATGATGCCCCTTCCCGCCTGGTGAATCGAAAGGAGCAGGGGGAGCGGAAAAGACCGCTTCCGCATCCCTTGAGGAAGGCCTCCTTCTTCGTCCAAATCCGGAGAAATGCGGAAAGCTGCTCCTCCCGCGACGAGGCGGAGACGACTGCCGCTTCCTCGGGCAAAAGAAATCTCCGCGCGAGCCGGAGGGGATCCTTTCGCGGGCGCACAGCCTCAAGGTCGATGCCCACCGGGAAACGGGCCACCGCCGCGATCCAGCGGTCTCCTGAATGAGACAGGCTAAACCAGAGGCCGCACGACGCGGGGAGGAGCGGCTTGCCCCAGCGATTCTTCCACAGAGGGACCGCTTGAGGGGGTACTCCCGCAAAGCGCGAGAGGAGCCGGCGCAGCAGCGCTTCGCTGCGCCGGGACTGAATGCGCCCGGGAAGATTCGAGCCTTCCTTTTCATCCAGAGAGAAAGCCGAAAGTCGGGCGGTAAAGAGATGGACTTGGATTGGGCCAGGGAGAGAGGCCATTCGATTCCTTCAACCAATCCGTCCGAAACGGTCCCGGAGCAAGCGCTTTTGTCGGATTGGCTTGAACGGGTCCTCTCCTCATGGGAAGTTCTCGGTAACCTCCTGTGAGGGAGATCGCGGGGAGGTCGGGTGCTTGATCGAATCTTTGCGTTTTCCCTTCGGTATCGAGGAGGGGTCCTGCTGGCGGTCGCCGGCCTGGTCTGTTTTGGGATTTGGGCCGCCCTCCATCTGCCGATCGATGCCGTTCCCGACATCTCCACGGTCCAGGTCCAGGTCAACACGGCCGTCCCCTCTCTGGCTCCGGAGGAGATCGAAAAGCTTGTCACCATGCCGATGGAGAGAGAGCTCTCCGCGGTGCCGAACCTCGAGGAGATGCGCTCGATCAGCAAGTTTGGACTTTCCCAGGTCACGCTCATCTTTCGGGACGGCACGGACGTCTACCGGAGCCGCCAACTGGTCAGCGAGCGGCTGCTCCGCGCGGTCGATCAGATTCCCCCGGGGCTTTCCCCGTCTCTGGCGCCGATCGCGACGGGATTGGGCGAGATCTTCTTCTACACGCTCGATTACGGCGCGGCGGCCAAACAGAAGCCTGCCACACGGTTCGAGCAGCTTCTGGAGCTCAAGCTGCTCCAAGAGTTTACGATCAAGCCGATGCTCCGCATGGTGCCGGGCGTGATCGACGTCAACGTAATCGGGGGCTTCGACAAGCAGATCGTGGTGATGCCGGCGCCGGATCGCCTCACCCATCTGGGAATGACGGTAGCCGATCTTGCGGAGATCATTGGCAAGAATGTCGAGAACGTCGGCGGCAGCGTCGTCCAATCGGCCGGACAGCAGATCGTCGTGCGCGCGCCGACCCGAGTTGAGAAGCTCGTGGACATTGAACGGTTGCCCCTCAAGTACCGGGCGGGCCCCTATCCGGTTCTCGTTCGGGATGTGGCGCGGATCGCCGTTGGAGCGAAGATCCGGACCGGAGCGGCCACGGCCAATGGGGAGGAGACCGTTTTGGGAACCGTGCTGATGCTCGTGGGCCAGAATAGCCGGGCGGTTTCCCGTCGCGTCGAAGAAAGGATCCGGGAGATCCAGCAGAGGCTCCCCGACGGGATCGAGATTCGACCCGTCTACAACCGAGCCAAGGTGGTGGATCGAACGATTCACACGGTTCGAAACAACTTATCCGAAGGTGCGCTTCTCGTTGCCGGAATCCTTTTTCTGCTTTTGGGAAGCGGGAGGGCCGCCGCCGCTGTGGCGTCGATCATTCCGCTCGCCTTTCTCGTTGCGCTCTGCGGCATGGTCGTCGGAGGGTTATCCGGCAATCTCATGAGCTTGGGAGCCATTGACTTCGGGCTGCTGGTCGAGGGATCGGTCGTCGTCGTCGAAAACAGCTTGCGCCGGCTGGCTGAACAGGGCCACCGGCTTGGGAGGAAGCTTACGGAGCCGGAGCGAGAGGCCCAGCTCCTCTCCTCGTGCCGGGAGGTGGGTTCTTCGGTCTTCTTCGGGGTGGTGATCATCACTCTGGTCTACGTGCCCATCTTTGCGCTGACCGGGGTCGCCGGGAAGACCTTCCGCCCGATGGCGACCACGGTCATTCTGGCGCTGGTGGGATCGCTCCTCCTCAGCTTCACCTTCATGCCCGCCCTCGCCTGCCTCCTCTTCACGGGAGCCGTGCGGGAAAAGGAGAGCTGGCTCGTAAGGTTCGCGAAGTGGATTTACAAGCCCGTCTTGCAAGGGGCCATCCGAGCCGGTCCCCTGGTGGTGGTGACCGCTCTCGGGCTTTTCGGCTGCGCCCTTTGGCTTTTCACGCGAATGGGGGCGGACTTCATGCCGACCCTCGACGAAGGGGCCTACGCGATCAATGTCTACCGCGCCAACAGCGTCGGGCTCGAGGCGTCGGTCGGAATGGAGCAAAAGACGGAGGAGGTCGTTCGGCGAAAGATTCCGGAGGTCACCCATGTCTTCGGACGCACCGGCGTTTCGGATATCGCCACCGATCCGGCGAGCCCGAACGAAGCCGACCTCTACGTCTTCTTCCGTCCCCGCTCCGAGTGGCGAAAAGAAAGAGGAAGGCCGATCCGGAAAGAGGCATTGGAAAACGAGATCGCCCGGGCAATCTCTCTTCGGGTGCCGGGCCAGATGTTGATCTTTTCCCAACCCATCGAGAACCGCTTCAACGAGATGCTCCAGGGGGTCCGTTCTGATGTTGCGATCAAGATCTTCGGCGAGGATTACGACGAGATCGAGAAGCTGGCCGGTCAGGTGCGGAGGATCGTTCGCTCCATCCGCGGAGTGAGCAGCCTCGTGCTCGAATCCTCCGGGCGGGCTCCGTCCTTGGAGTTCGTGCCCGATCGAGAGGCGATGGCCCGGTTCAACGTCCAGGCGGCCGAAATCAACGACGCGATCGCGATCGGATTGGGAGGAAAGCAGGTCGGGCTTCTTGTCGACGGGGTCCGCTGGTATCCCATCGTGGTTCGCTTCTCCGATCCGACCCGAGCGGAGCCGCTGGGAGCTCTCCAGCTCCCCGTCCGGTCGGAGGCCGGCGGACTGATTCCCCTCCGTCAAGTTGTCTCAGCCCGCATGGTCGACCGGGTCCGAGCCTTCTTCCGGGAAAACGGGGTGCGGCGGCTGGCCGTTCTCGTCAACCTCGAGGATCGGGACATCGACACTTTTGTGAACGAGGCCCGGGCTCGGATCGCGCGCGAAGTCGTCTTCCCGAAAGGGTACTTCGTGGAATTCGGCGGGCAGTACCGAAATCTTCAGGAAGCGCGGACGCGCCTGGGCATCGTGGTGCCGATCGCCCTTTTCTCGATCTTTGTCCTCCTCTACCTCCATTCCCGGAGTTTGTGGCAGAGCGTCCTCCTTTTCCTGAGTGTCCCGCTCGCGGTAACCGGAGGAGTCTTTTCCCTCTGGGGGAGCGGGATCCCTTTTAGCATTTCGGCGGCGGTCGGATTTCTCGCTCTTTCCGGGATCGCCGTCCTGGGGGCGCTTGTGCTGGTCTCCTTCTTCAACCGGCTCCTCGCCCAAGGGCTTTCGGTGGACGAGGCGATTCGCCGCGGCTGCCTCACAAGGCTCCGCCCGATTTTGACGACCGCCCTGGTCGCGAGCCTCGGCTTCCTGCCCATGGCGCTGGCGCAAGGCCCTGGAGCCGAGGTCCAGCGGCCTCTTGCCATCGTGGTGATCGGCGGGGTGCTCTCCTCTACGGCTCTCAATCTTCTTCTGATGCCGATTCTCTTCCGTTGGGGAGTTCTGCTCTTCGGCGCTCCGAGACGACGACGGGTCGAAGAGGAAACCAGCCAAGCGGCCGTTTCCGGCCTGCGCGGGGGGGAAACGGGCTGAGCCGCGGGGCAGGGGGATCATCTTTGCCGGAGCAGGCTCTCAGGTCAGAAGGGCGATTGTGCCAGGATTCTATCTCTTCGTTTAGCTTCTTTGGTTCACAAATTCGTCACCGAGGCGCCACCTTTCTCTTCCGACCGAGTCGCAGCCGCTTTTCCGTCTCGACGAGCAGGGCGACGACGAGGCCGCAGAGAATCGGATAGATCCAATAGCCTGGGTGGACTGGTGCCGTCTGGAAGATCCGGTTCATCTCCGGGTTGTAGGTGAACACCAGTTGCAGGAGGGCCATGGAGAGCGCCCCAAGAAAGAGCCAGGGGTTGGCGACGAGCGCCCGAAGGGAGGAGATCGGTCTGGTGAGCGAGCGGCAGGGGAAAAGGTAGAAGATTTCGATCAAGACGACCGCGTTTGCCGTCACGGTCCTGGCCTCGGCGAGGCTCGCTCGATGGGCCGCGCGGACCCATTCGAAGAGGAAGACTGCGATCCCCGCCATGAGAAAGGAGACCAATCCGATCCGGAAGATCACTCGGCGATCGAGCATGGGGCTTTTGGGATCGCGGGGGCGCCGCTCCATGAGATCCGGCTCCTTGGGCTCGAAGGCGAGCATAAGCCCCAGCAGGAGGGCCGTCATCATATTGATCCAAAGCACTTGGGAGGGGACGAGAGGAAGAGAGAAGCCCAGGAGGACCGCGAGGACCAGGATTAGCCCCTGGCCGCCGTTGGTAGGAAGCGTCCAGACCAGAAACTTCACCAAGTTTTCGAGGATGCCCCGGCCTTCCTCCACGGCAGCCTCGAGCGAAGCGAAGTTGTCGTCGGTCAGGATCATGTCGGCGGCCGATTTGGCGACGTCGGTTCCAGCGACTCCCATCGCGACTCCAATGTCGGCCCGCTTGAGAGCGGGGGCATCGTTGACTCCGTCGCCCGTCATGGCCACGATCTCTCCTGCGGATTGAAGAGCTTCCACGAGCAGCAGCTTCTGTTCCGGTGCGACGCGGGCAAAGATCGAGCTCTCCTTGACCGCTTGGCGGAGCGTCTCTCCACCGAGCCTCGCGAGCTCCTCTCCGGTAAGTCCGCGTAGCTCCTCCGGTTTTGTGGAATCCCTCCGGCGAATGCCTACCGCTTTGGCAATCGCTTGTGCGGTGAGAAGATGGTCTCCGGTGATCATTTTCACCTCGATGCCCGCCGCCTGGCAGCGGACGACAGCCCGAATCGCCTCGGGCCGAGGGGGGTCCCGCATGGCTTGCAGCCCTAGGAAGACTAGGCCGTCCCGAAGATCCGGGGAAGAGAGAGTCCGCTTTCCCGGAGGGAAAACCTTTCGGCCGAAGGCGAGCACCCGCAGCCCATCCTGTGCCCAGTCGTTTGCTTGGCGGAGGATCTTTTCCCTGTCCAGGCTGACCTCCTCTCCCTCGGGTGTCCAGGCTCGCGAGCAGAGCGAAAGCAGGCTTTCCACGGCTCCCTTGACATAGGCGACTCCCGTCCCCGTTGCGGTCTCTTCGGCCAGAACCGCCATCCAGCGCGATTCGGAAGAAAAGGGAATCGTATCGAGCCGCCGGAATCCGGAGGCGATCTCCTCGTCCCAGCCAATATCTCGAGCAGCCTCGAGCAGAGCGACTTCTGTTGGATCGCCTTCGGAAACGGGCTTCCCCGCGACCTGGCGGAGCCGGGCATCGTTACAGAGAGCCCCGCAGCGGAGGCATTCGGCCAGGGCCCGGGAGAGGATCTGCCCCTTTGGGGGATCGTTCCAGGAAAAGGCCTCGTCTCCCGCCAGAATGAGCGCGACCCGCATCCGTCCCTCCGTGAGGGTGCCCGTCTTGTCCGAACAGATCACGGTCGTGCTTCCAAGGGCCTCCACGACCGGCAGGTGGCGGACAATTGCCCTTCGTTTTGCCATTCGGCTGACTCCAATCGCCAAGGTCGCGGTGACCGCGGCGGGAAGTCCTTCGGGAATCATCGCGACGGCAAGGGCGACCGCCGCAAGGAACATCTCCTTCGCCGGTTCCCCACGAACAATGCCCGCTCCCCAGAAAAGTGCAGCAAGCCCCAAGATCACCCAGACGGCCGTCCGGCTGAAGCGGGCCATCCGGCGGCCCAGAGGGGTTGAGAGCTCCGCCGTCTCGGCGACCATGCGTCCGATCTTTCCGACCTCGGTCTCCCGACCGGTGGAGACAACTAGGCCGGTTGCCCTTCCCCGGCTGACAAGGGTGCCGGCAAAGGCCATGTTGATTCGGTCGGGCAGGGGGGTATCCCTCGGTAGCTTGCCCGTAGTCTTATCCACGGGCACCGATTCGCCGGTGAGGGATGCTTCGCCCACCGCCAGATCGCGAAGCCGGATCAGCCGAAGGTCAGCCGGAATGAGAGTGCCTGCTTCCAAGAAGACGATATCTCCCGGAACCAAGTCATCCGATGGTACCTGGACGGTGCCTCCGTTGCGGCGGACCGTCGCCGAAGAGACGAGCAGCCGGGAGAGAGCTAAAAGCGCGTTCTCCGCCCGGCCTTCCTGAACAAATCCGACGACCGCATTCCCCAGAACCACCCCAAGGATGAGTAGGGCGTCGATCCTCTGGCCGATGAGGAACGCGATCAGGCTTGAGGCGAGCAGGACGTAGAGAAGAGGACTATCGAACTGCCGAAGAAGGAGGCGAACGGTCTTCGTCCTGCTGGGCCCGGGGAGCCGATTCCGCCCGAAGCGGGACTGGCGAGCCCGAACCTCGGAATCCGGTAAGCCAAGCTCCTCGTCTGCACCGAGTCGGAAGAGGGCTTCACCCGCATCCATGGCGTGCCAAGCCATGTCTTGCGCTTCCACGGCTCCAAGCGACCGAATTGGCGTTCCCATGGTTTGCTGCGTTAAGCTGCTTCGGCCTTCGGTCTGCCGAAGGAACCGGCAATGCTGCGCCGGTAGCTCTCCGCTATCCTCCCACCGAACCAGCGGCCGAGAGAACTCGGCGGATTCCCACGATCGGCCCAAGGAGCAGAAGGGCGAAGAGCAGGAGCGCTGCTCCCGCAACCAAGTAACCCACGAGAATCCAGCCTCCGTCTCGCTCCATCTCTCCCAGGGCTAAAAGGGCGACGGCGAGGGCGGGAACGAAGTTCGTAAAGGGAAGAGGAACCGGAAGGGAGAGGAGCAGGGCCATGATCAAGATGGCGACGCCATGGGCTCGCCGGGCGGCTCGGCTCTCCGAGAGCCAGGGCAGGCGAGGCTTGGCCAGCCGCTCTAATTTGCGCAGAGGCGGGAGCGCCCGGAAGAGGAGTGCGGAGAAAGCATTGCCCGGAAGCTGCTTTTCGGCGATCGCCCTGGGAAGCCAAGGTCCTTGCCCCAGGGTCTGACGCAACCCGAGGAAAGCAAGCGTAAGCCCGAAGGCGGTGGAGAGGCCGGGAACCGGCAGCGGCAGGCAGAAAGGGAGGACGAGGAGAAACATGAGGACTCCCCCTCCACGGCCCTGGAAGGATAGGATCGTTTCCTGGAGAGAGATCGTTTCAGAAGCAGCCGCACGTCGGGCGAGGTCCTCGACTTGTTTCGATAGCGGCGGCGAACTCGTCGCAGGACCGCTCTTCCTGATCGGGTCAATCCCCGACGGCTGGCGGAGGGTCATATAGAGGCTCAAGAAAAAACCGCCGAAAAGATTTCCCTTCCTGCTCAAGCTAGACTTTGCCGGGAAGAAAAGAAAGCGCAAAGGGACGTTCGGAAGGCGAGCGCAGGAGCAGCAGAGCTATCCAGTTGCTTCGCTCGATTTCCCTTCGAGAAGGGTTAGCGCATCTTTTCGCATCTTGGCAAGCGCGCCAACCGGGTCGGGCGTATCCTGCGGAAGGACCGCCTCCAAGAGGAAGACCCCGGAAAACGCGCTCCGGCGCAAGGCGGCGAGCCAGCGACGCCACCCGATCTTCCCTTCCCCCGGCGGGAGATGGTCGTCGGTCGTCCCTCGATTGTCATTGACGTGCAGGGCGATGACTCGGCTTGCGAGGAGTCGGTAGAGAGATTCCAGAGGCCAGGAGCGCCATAAGAAGCAGTGGCCCGTATCGAAGCAGATCCCCACCTCTTGCTTTGGATAGGGCGCGACCAGTTCGAGTAGAACGTTGGGATCGGCCGTGAGGAGATGAGGCAGGAGAGTTTCGACGGCCAGCGCAATGCCTTCGGACCGAGCCGCTTGGTGGAGAACGGAGAGGCTGTCCCGCAAGGCCGTGAGTCGAGCGGCGCGCGCTCCCTCCGGAACCTGGGCAAGCTCGCTGGCTGAGCCGTGCAGGACCAAGATCCGCGCCCGAAGCACGGCTGCGGCTCGGATGGCCTGGATCAACAGAGCGACGGCGCTCTCCCGAAGAGCCGGGTCGGAAACGCTTGGATCGACCTCGCGTGTGGAGGGAGCATGGAAGCTCGCCACGGCGAGGTCCAATCTGCTTAAAATGATTTGGATGTCCTTGACCTCCGTCGGGTTGCGCCAATCGAAGGGGGTTCGGAAGGCCGGATCTCCGGTCCAGAGCTCGATCGAGGAAAAACCCGCCCGGGCGATCAACGGGAGCACCTCTCGGGCTGGTTTAGAGTAGAAGACTCCGGTCGAAAGCCCGATCTCCATGTCAGCCTTTCCAACGGTAGTTCGCGAGGTTGAAGCCGCAGCAGGGCCGCCAACAATACCCTTTTTCCTGTTGGCTCACGCAGTTTAGGTCAATTTCCTCATCGACGCCCGTCAGGACCAACCCTGCAAAGAGCCGAACGTAAAAGTCGGCGCGAGTAGCCGGTTCGTACTTTTCCCAAAGGTCTCCCCAGGCGTGATCCTCTTCGTACCGCTCCCGGACAAGGTTCGCGATGGCGGCGGGCTCCCAGCCGATGCTCAAAAGCACTCGCGTCAATGCTTGCAGGTTGGTCGGCTTCAGGAGGTGGGGATTAGGCTCCTGGAGGCAGTGGGCGACGCAGGGTGGCAGATCGCTCGGGCTCCTAGTCCCGTCATGCCGGGTCTTTTGCATCTCCCAATGGACGCGAGCCAAGGACGACCCCTCATAATCGCGAAGCCAGCCGAGGATCGAGGAAGAGGCATCGGGGATTGCGACGGAGCAGGCTTGCGCCAGGTGGGCCGCCTTGTCCCAATCGGCTCGTGTGCTCAGCAGCTCTTCCAGTCGGGACCCCTCGAATCGAGGCAAAAGGACCGGGATAGGAAGTTCCCTGCCTGCGCGCTCCCCGTATTTCTCCCAAAGGACCCGATGTTTTTGATAGACCGAAAAGGGGCAGCGGGTCGCCCGCCGGGGCAACGGATCGCCGTATAAAGAGAGATCGAGCGCAACCGCTTCGCGGAGACCGGCCAGCCCAACATGCCCGACGGTAACATCGGTCGGAACCGCCGGGATGGGGACATTCCCTTTGAAGGAACTGGATTTATACTCCTCCAAGATGCGGTGGGTCAGAAGCTCGAAAAGACGGCCTAACGTCTCGTAGGCCGCCGCCTCCAGAGGGGAGAAGGTGCACCCGAATCGCGCCCCGAATCGTTCCCCACATTCGATCAGTCGCGGGCCGACCGTGCCGTAGGCTGCCAGCAGCGGAAACGCGGCGGAATCCTTCGGAATCCGGAAGACGAAATGATACCCTTGGCCCGTCAGGATGGCCAGGGGCTTGATCCCGTAAATGCCAAAGCAGCGGCCGATCGTCCGATATAAAGGCTCCATCTTCGAAAAGACCTCGGCCGGGCGAAAGAAGATTTCCGCCGGATAGTCCCAGTTGACGTATTCGATATCCAAGATGCCTAGGAGGGCCTCTCGATCCCACATCGAGCGAAGGATATCCGCTCCGGCGTCGAGCAGCTCCGTAAAACGTTTCTTTTCCACCGAAGAGTGCGGCTCGGCCGAGACGCCTTTTTCTTGTCCAACGCCGTAACAGACCAGATAGACGCAGGAAAAACCTTCCGGCTCTTCCGGAATCCCGCCGCAATACTCGGCGATCCGCCGACGCACCGAAGCATTGCGATAGTAGTCCCGCATGCTGCTCATTCGCACCTAACCCACCGTGCCTCATTCCGCTGAAGCGGGAAAGGCCCGAATGGCTCCTGTCGTTTGCCCGGTTGGCGGGAGGCTCCCTCTCTTGGACCTGAGGAGTGCGTCCTTGCTCTGGGGACCACGGCGGCGCGCCTCGTATTCGTAGATGCTTGCGGCGCGCGCGTGAACTTTCGAACTTTGCGAGATCAACGATCTCGATAATGGAAAGGTGCTCGTGCAAGCCGTCTTGCCAAGAAACGTAAAAAAAGCAGCGGCCTTTGAAATGTGGTGGCGGAGTCGAATCCGATTGGGCATGCTCTACGGCCATGAAGACCCTATCCTTACTCGGCGCCGTCGTGACCAAGGCCCTAGTCGCCGCTTCGCTACTAGCCATTATCGCTTGCTCGGAGAAGCCCAAACCGCAGCCGGTGCAGCAGACGCCGGCGCCGGCCTACCAGCCGATTGACCATAAGAGCTAGGGGCCGTCCCTCTGGCTCGTCTTGCGCGGCTTTTGAGCGCAAAGCCAGCTCCCTTCATTTCGAAGCGGAGCCCACCGACCCGCTCAAAAAATCGCCCTCGAAGATCCGGACTCGTCCCTCTTTCTCTAGTCGAGTATTCTATGGGGGGCATCCGGTTTACCCTTTGTCGGCCCTATGTTTTGCTCCATGCGGGGACGGCTGATCGTCCTATTGCTCTTGCTCGTTGTGGCCACCGCCTCGGCGGGTGCTCTAATGGTGGGTCTCTTCCGCCAGTCGGCTACCGCCCGGGCGGGAGAAGCCCAGGCTGAAATCGGACGGGCCTGCGATGCCATCGTCGATGGTTTTCGGGCCTTTACCGTTCAGCCGCCGACAACGATTACGCAAGCGTCGCAAGAGCTCTTGCGCGTCCAATGGACCGCGGTCCTTCGACATGCCTTACAGGACCGTCCCGGCATCGAAGGAGGCATCTGGCGGGAAGGGAAGGGCGCCTTGGCCTACGCCTTTCCGACCTATCCGGGCGAGCGTCCGAAGACCGATGTGCCCGAAGCCGAACTTCCTCGGATCGAAGCGGCCAACCGCCTTTCGCTTGCGGAAAACCGCCAAATTGTGCGGCGATACTCCACCCCTTCCCAAACCTTGCTGTTGACGGCCTCGCCCCTGTGCGGTCCGATACCCGGCCTGAGCGCGTGGACGATGACTCGGGTCCTCCCATTTGCCGGTCGAAGCTACCGGCTTCTGATGGCCGGCTTAACGATCCTCTTTTCCACTGTTCTTGTCGCCGCCGTCCTCCTGACGCGCCTCACCCTAAGCTGGTCGCGTCACGTCCGGCGGATCGAAAGTGCACTGCAGGCGCATGACGTCACGGATCTGCCCATTCTGGCCGCCACGGGAGAGCGGGAACTCGATCGGATCGTCTTGGCCCTCAACGATGCGGGAGGACGGCTCGCCGAGGCGCGAAGAAGGGCGGACGATCTGGGCCGACAGGTGGCGGCGGCCGAGCGGCTGGCAGCGATCGGGCGTGTATCCGCCGGCGTCGCCCACGAGATCCGCAACCCGATCGCCGCCATGCGGCTCAAGGCCGAAAACGCCTTGAGCGGTGACAGTCAAGCCAAGGACGGCGCTCTGAAGATGATCTTAGGCCAAATCGAACGACTGGATGCCCTTTTGCGTCGCCTTCTTTCTGTAACGGATAAAGAGAGGCTCCGCCCTCAAGCGGTGCCGCTCGAGGCCTTCCTCGCCTCGTGTCTCTCGACGATCGCGGAGCTCGCGAAGGCCAAGCGTATTGCCCTCGTTCATCATGCCGATACTACAAGCGGGTGCTTCGATCCAGAGCAGGTCGGCCGTGCAATCGACAACCTCCTGCGCAACGCGATCGAGGCCGCACCGGAGGAGACCGAGGTTTCGATCCGGGCTTGGAGGGCCCCGGAAGGTCTGGTCTTCTCGGTTCATGACGAGGGAAGCGGCCCGCCTGCGACCATTCGAGAGCATCTCTTCGAGCCTTTTGTTACCGGACGAGCGGGCGGAACAGGGCTTGGGCTCTCGATCGTCCGCGAGGTCGCTTCCGCGCACGGGGGGAGCGCACGGCTGCGCGACGAGGGATTAGGCACAACCTTCGAACTGGTTCTTCCATGGCCACGATCCTGATCGTCGATGACGATGCGGCGCTTTCCGAGGCTCTGGCCGAGACCGTCCGTGGCCTCGGCCATCAAGCCCGCGTCGCCGCTTCGGGCCTGGAGGCTCTGAGCGCCTTGGCCGATGAGCCGATCGACGGGGTTTTGCTCGACCTCCGGATGCCCGGAATGGACGGCCTCGAACTGCTTGGGCGCATGCGCGAAGGCGCCGCCGTTCCTCCCGTTGCGGTGCTGACCGCTCACGCTACCGCGGCCAACACGATCGAGGCGATGCGGCTGGGAGCCTTCGACCATGTGACCAAGCCGATCGGCCGCGCCGAGTTGGCCCGTCTCCTCGGCGAGATGGTGGCGGCAAAGGCCGAGCTTGGCCCAACGCGATCGGAGACCCCGTCCGGTGGTCTCCTCGGTTTCAGCGAAGCGATCCGGAAGATTCAGAAGACCATCGGAATGGTAGCCGATAGTGGTGCGACGGTGCTCATCCAGGGAGAGACGGGAACAGGGAAGGAGTTAGTCGCCCGGGCCATCCACGACCATGGCCGCCGTCGTGGCAAGCCGTTCGTCGCCGTCAACTGCGCGGCGATTCCGGCCGAACTTTGGGAAAGCGAGCTCTTCGGTCATCTCCGGGGAGCCTTTACCGGGGCCCTAGCCGACCGGCAGGGCGCTTTTCGGGAAGCTGGCGGGGGTACCCTCTTTCTCGACGAGGTTGGAGATATGCCGCTTTCGGTACAGCCGAAGATCCTCCGCGCTCTCCAAGAGCGCGTTATTACGCCGATCGGCGGCAAGCCCGTCCCCGTAGACGTTCGAATCATTTCCGCTACCAACCGCGATCTCTCCGCGCGGGTGCGGGAGGGGACCTTTCGGGAAGATCTCTTCTATCGGCTCCACGTGCTGCCGATTCAGCTTCCTCCTCTCCGGGAGCGGATCGCCGACATTCTCCCTCTGGCCGAGCACTTTCTGGCTTCCTCCGGCAAGTGGCTCGCCTCGGACGCCGCCGCGCGCCTGATCCAGCATCGCTGGCCGGGCAACGTCCGGGAGCTACGGAATGTCCTCGAGCGAGCGGCGGTGCTCGTCCGAGGGGAAAAGATCACGGCCGCGGATCTCGCCCTGACTTCCGAGGACGAGAGCCCAGCCCCGCTGAACTGGCCCGAGGAGGATCTGCCATCCGCGGTCTCGCGCCTCGAAGAGTTGCTCATCCGCCGGGCCCTGGAGAGAAGTCGTGGCAACCGCGCCGAAGCGGCCCGCATGCTTGGCATTCACCGCCAGCTCCTCTACAGCAAGCTGCGTCGGTATGGCCTCAGCTCTTCCGAAGAACCTGCCGATGAGAGAGATGGAAGCGGGTAAGGGGCGTTTGGGGGTTGTCGGAGGAAAGCAGGTCCCTGACATCATTTCGTTTGCTTTGGTAGTATCGTGATCCGCAGGGCTTACGGATCTTCTGCTGCTTGCAAAGCGAGTCTGTCGTCGTCGGGCATGGTGTCTGGTGAGGCATGGCCAGGAGGAAAATCATGCGAGTGGGCTTTGTTGGTTTAGGGAAGATGGGTTCCGGGATGGCTGCGCGCCTGTTCGAGGCCGGAGTCGATCTCAAGGTTTTCAATCGGAGCTCGGCTCCAACCGAGTCCTTCCGAAGAAAGGGGGCAGAGGTGGCCCATAACCTTGAGGACCTGGCGGATCGGGAGGTGGTGTTCACCATGCTCTCGGACGATGCCGCCGTGCGCGCGATGGTCTTGGGGCGACCGGGTCTCCTTGAGATCCTTGCGGAGGGGGCCGTGCATGTCGGCTGCAGCACGATCAGCGTCGCCTTCTCGGCCGAGCTCTCGCGTCTCCATGTCGAGCGCCGCCAGGAGTACCTGGCGATCCCGGTTTTTGGGCGACCGGAGGCGGCTTCGGCCGGCAAGCTTGCACTGGTCGTCGGAGGGAAAGCTTCGCTTCTTGAGGGTCTGCGCTCTCTGCTCGAGCCGATCGGCCATCCGATCTTCTACATCGGGGAGCGGCCGGAACAAGCGAACTTGGTCAAGCTCAGCGGCAATTTCTTGATCGCGACCGTCATTGAATCTCTGGGTGAAGTAGTGGCTCTCATCGAAAAAGGGGGCATTGATTCTCATGCCTATTTGGAGCTACTCACGACGACTCTCTTCTCGGCTCCTGTTTATAAGACCTATGGTCGCTTGATCGTCGATCGCGCGATCCGATCGGCGGGTTTCCGAGCGGCTCTGGGGCAAAAGGATCTCCGTCTGGTGATGGAGGCGGCCGAGACCCTAAACGTGCCCATGCCCTTTGCAGGGCCTCTGCGCGACCGTTTCCTCGCGCTGGCCGCTCAGGGGGAAGAGGACATTGACTGGGCTGCCGTCGGAGTGGAGGCCCTGCGCGCCGCAGGCCTCGATCGTTCGCGCTCTTCCGGCTAATCGTCCGTGATGCCAAGGGGAAAATGCCTTACCGGAAGCATGGATGCTGAAGTCCCAAAATTGCGGAATCGGTTCTGCTTGGAAAAGGCACGGGAGGTTAGTGACCATTTCTCTCGAGCTTTCTCCTGCGGCTGACAGAAAAGGCATGGCTGCTTCGCTCGGCTTGGTTTTTCAGCCTCGCACCATCTCCAGATACCGCTCTCGTGAAAAGCCGCCGGCGGCCCTGCATCCACGCCCTTTCGAAACGTCCGACCTCTGTCCCATTTCGAGGCGGCGCTCTCCCTGGGAACCGTGGTCGACGGCCGATTTCTTCGCTGCCCCGACCATGGCTGAAGCTTCGATGGCACGGGTCGCTATGTCGAGATTCCCGCAGGTAAGATTTTACAGCGAACGCATGCGCCGTCCCTAAGCCTGGGAAGTGCTGTCCGGGTGGAGCAGGATTTGCCGGTCTGCTGTCTGATCGAGCGGGGACGAGCAGCGTGCGCATCCGTAAGGAACGAAACGAGGCCGCCTTTGCGGTATTTCAAGCGTTGTCCCCAGCAAGGCTCGATCGCAGCCGAAGCTTTTGGCGGATCGCTCGTGCTTATGATCGGAAACGGAATCCGATCCTGTCCACGACCGAGTTCAGGACGCGATTCTCGAAGAGGACCGGAGAATCGTAGAAAGTCAAGGTCCTTGGCTTCTTCCGCCGATTTCGGCCGGAAGGATTCGTTACCTGGGTCCACCTGTCACGAGCTAGCGAGGGATCCCACGCCCGATCATTGCCAGACGGCAATTTTTAACGGCTTAAAAGGAGCCGGAAAGGCATGGGACGATGCACGTCGCGATTGCCACACTGTGCATAAATGCATTAGGAAGAATGGGGCGGGGAGCTAGGATTCACCCCGTTCGGCCGCAACAGTGAGCCGATGCGGAAGAGACCGAAGAAACCAGAGAGGAGAAGAGATGGAAAGCGGACGGGAAAGAGAGAGAGAGGGGGAGAGGATGAGGAGCAGAATGCAGGATCGAATGCCGGGCCGAAGGAGCACAAAATGGCTGCCCGGTTCCTGGTTGTGGATGCTCACGTTGCTCCTTGCCCCATCGGCCGTCTTCGCGGCCCAGGTGGTTTCGATCGAGGGTGTCGGCATAGCCACGTCCAACTACGCGGTCGAACTCGGCCAGGGTGATAACCTGGAGCCGGGGAGGATCATTCGGACCAATGATTTTGCGACCTGCACGCTCGGCTGGCCCGGCAACGCGGACAAGGTTGTTCTCGAACCGGCGAGCAACGCCGAACTCGTGGGTGAGAACCCAATCCGCTTCCGGCTCGAGGCGGGCAAGATCCGTTTTTCCGGTAAGGACATAGAGGTGGCGACGACGCAGGCGACGACGACGAGCAAGCTGGCGGGGAGCTATTCGATCGCACTCAAGGATCGCAAGGAGATCGTGGAGGTTTTCGAAGGGGAGGTGGCTGTCGCGGTTGGGGCGAAGAGGGAGCAATATGCCCTCCATGGCGGAGAACAGATCGAGATTGGCGCGGATGGCTCCGTAAAGAAAGGAACGGTCGCTGCCAAGAGTGGAAACAAGTAGTCCCGACGGGCGACACCGTGCATGCCTTTGCGGATCGGCTCTTCCCGTGAGTAATCGATGAGCGAGAGGCTATGGCGCGTTCTGATCAGCGGGTCGGTTGCGGTGTTGCTCTTTCTCTTGGCAGCCTATGGACTTCGGGCTGTCTATAGTTGGAAGAGGGAACCGGAACAGCTTCGAGGCTACTTGGCAGTGATTCTCGGCCTCTGCTTTTTGCTCGCCTTCCTCGCTTTGTTAGCGCGCAGTCACCATCCTTGAGCTGACGCCCCTGTCGATCGCCCGAGATAACTCGGCTTCGGTTTCCTTTCGCGCTTTTTTCTCTTGGTGCGCCATGCACCCGGGAGGGCTATCCGGTGCCAGTCGGGTTAGGTCGCTATTCTGCTGGGAACTTCCCGCCGTTCAGCACGGATCTCTGCCATCGATGGCTTTCGATTACCACTGAGCTGGCGAAAAGAACCCCATCCCGCTCGTCAGTTCGAACGCAAAGCGGATGACGGAAAGAGTGATCACGACGAAAAGAAAAATCAAGAGGTTGCGAAAGTTCGTTTCGCTTCCGTCTCCTCCGGGCGAGGGCCATTTCGGATTGGCAACCATGAAAATTAGCCTACCAAAGTTTCCCGGTTTGCAAATGGAAGAATTGACCTGCAAGGTTAGAAAGTTTGCTATCGGGTGCATCCGCTGGAGATGCAACTCTGAGACCAGGGGAAACCCATTGACATCCGCTGCTTGACGCCGCCATCCGAGCTGCCCGTAGGTATCGTTGTCGGTTCCCTTCGTCGCCATTTTAGAACACAAATTGCTTGCGGGCGATCGTCCTCTTAGGCAGAGTTCTTTGCAATGGAGCGGGCATGACACCCTCCCACAGGAGTGGGAATGGGAAGATCACGGTCCGCTAAAGAAGGGGAGGAGCGAACTATGGGCGCAATCTGGCTGGTCCTTTGCTGGATGTTGATTTTTGTTGCGGCTTACGCGATCAAGGGCTCCTGACGCGGGTCGGAACGAGGTTGCAGGCGGTCTGTAGGAATCTTCCGAGAAAGAGGGAGAAGGGACAGACCGCATGCGACGCGTTTTTGACGGAACATTGCACTCGGGAAAGCCATCGAGCGTTAGAGCTCAATAGGCGAGCCGTAAGGTTTTGTTTTTCAGGATTCGCACACGAATCCCTAACCTTGTTTGAGTGGGGATCCCCCCCACGGAATAGTGCCGCCTCTATTTGAGGGCTGCATTGTATCCGTGAATAGTTCCAGTTGCGGACAATCTGGCTCTTCCCGTAAGGAGGAGGCTCTCTCTTCTCCGCCTAGAAGGTCTCGGTCACATCGCCGCAGAGGAGCATTGCCGATCCGTAATAAGGGTTCTTGATCTCCTTGTCGGTCTGGATCCAACTCGCTTGGGCCATCGGGCAGGTGCAGACAAAGTAGTGACCCGTCTGGACATGATGCTCTCGGAAGAGGGTAATCAGCCGATCGCTGACGTCCTTGTAAGCGAGTCGTGCGGAATCGAGATCGTTCGCCTTGGCAAGCCGATCGAGGTCAGCGGAGATCTCCTTTGGGAAGAAGCCGCTTCCTTCCCGCTCGACCAACCCTTTCATGGTCGTGGCCTGCGGGCCGAGCCCCTTAAGCGAGTCGTCCGCAAGCGCCTTCCCCATCGCGAGGTAGGAAGGCATCACCGCATCCAGCGCCGGCGGCATGGGGGTCGCCATGGATGCGTTTGCCCAGGCCATTACGACCCAGAGGAGCCCCATAACTCGGGAAATTCTTCTCATTCGTCAATCCCTGCCGCAAAAACAGCGTTGAAGGATCGGACCCCTTTCTTCTTCCCGCCTACGGACATGCGGAAAAACATAACTACACGGATGACGCACCGCAAGGCTCTCCGCAAGCTAAGGCGTGACGGAAAAGGAAAACATCATGCCGCTGTGGAGATGCTCAAGGATATGGCAGTGAGCCATCCACGTCCCGGGGTTGCTCATGTCGACTAAGAGATCGACCGTATCGCCGGCGCCTACCAGAACCGTGTCCTTCCATGCTTTATTCGGGTTGTCTTCCCCATTGGTGTTGAGCACGAGAAAGCGCTGCCCATGCATGTGAAAGGGATGCTGCATCGGGTGAATGGAGTGGATGTCATTGATAATCCGAATCTTGGCAAAGCTTCCCTGTTTGAAGCTCCAATCGACGTTGCCGCCCATGTCTCCCATCCCTTTGGCCATCTTCTGCCCCAAAACCTTGCCCGTATCGAGGTCGACGATCTCCCAATGGACCTCCTGAGAGGTGGAGGCCTTGTTCTGGTTGTACATGTGATCTTCCCATTCAACCTTTGCCCCCGTCTTGGCGAGGATCGTCAAAAGACCGGGAAAAGCGCCACCCGCGCTCGGAGCGGATGGGGCGCTGCCTGGCTCCGCAAATTCCTTGGCCGCCTTCTTCGAAACCGAGACGAGGAAACGGATCGTCTTGTCCGGAGGGGTATCGCGAAATCGGGCGGCGAGCGGCTCCATCTCGTCGATGGTCGCCTTGTTCTCCCGCAGGAGACCAAATTCCTTGGCGTAGGAGGGGCTAGCCTCTTCCGATCCGACGTGGAAGATGACTAGCTCATATGTTCGTGCGCCGACCAGCGGGTCAACGGCGTGGTGGATCAGCTTGTAATCGCCCTCCTTGGGAAAGAAACACTCGACGATCTGTCGTTCCGAGGGAGAGACGACCACCGCGTCCGTCCACTGCTCTCGTTCGTAGCGTCCGCCATCGGTTCCCACCAGCTTCATCTGGATCCCGGGAACCTGGATCCGGAACGGTCGCGCCGAGGCGCTGTCCACGAAGTAGAGCCGCACGACCTCTCCCTTTTTGACGTCGATCTGCAATTGGGTTTTGCCATTGACCAGCGGGATGTTTCCGTATCGCCCCATGAAAGCGAAGTTGATGTAGTCCGCGTGGTACTCCGGAACGACACCGTCCTTGATCAGGATGTCGGAGAGGACCAGGGGAATCTCCCGGTTGGCGGGTCCCCAATAGTCTTTGTCCGAGGGCTCGACGAGATAGACCCCATACATCCCAAGCTCCTGTTCGAAATCATCCCGAAAATGGGGGTGATACCAGTAGATTCCCGGATCGGGGAAACGGAAGTGGTAGATATAGCTCTCTCCCGGGGCGATTGCCCGCTGGGTTACGTCGGGAACACCGTCTTGCGCATTGTCCTGACGTACCCCGTGGGAATGAATCGTGGTCGGCACACCAGTCT
The DNA here is from genome assembly GCA_050179015.1 of Methylacidiphilaceae bacterium. Classification (GTDB taxonomy): domain Bacteria; phylum Verrucomicrobiota; class Verrucomicrobiia; order Methylacidiphilales; family Methylacidiphilaceae; genus Methylacidimicrobium. The sequence goes on from JBFXFN010000007.1 coordinate 29,286, forward strand.
GGTTGGCGAGAGTGACAGTGATGTGCCCTCCTTGCGGCACCCAAAGGAATGGCCCGGGAACCGATCCATTGTAGGCGAGAAGCTTGATCTTCGCTCCCGCAATCGTCTGCTGCACCTTGACTGCCGATAGGGCGAAACTCTCCCCGTCTTTGAGATGGACCACCTCGAAGGGCTTGGTTTCAGGATAGGCGTCTGGATCGACGGAGAAGTCGTAATGCTTCGCTGGCCCGGAGGCCTGTTTTTGCAAAAGCACGAAGCTTCCCACGGCGCCGGCTGCGACGATGGCCAGCACGAGCAGGAGAAGCCATCTCGCGCCTTTCTTTCTTGCGGTGGGCTGTAACATATCCTTCCTCTTTTTTCTGCCGACGAGCGTACTACTAATGCTTAAAATAGACGAAAAGGGGATGCGGCGCTAGAGCAGCCCTTTAAGAGGCACTCGCTTCGATGCCGTGAGACCCAGCCAGCTTCGGCCGGCGAGCCATGCGCCGATAAACGAAAGCTCCTACTCCCGCCACGATGAGCAGTCCCCCGGCGGCGAGACCCATCCAGATCACGCCCATCCCGACGGTGATCGGGAATTGAAAGACTAACGGCTTGCCATCCGGCCCATTCTTTCCGACTAGTGTGAGCGCGACCGTGTAGCGACCCCGGTCGGGCAAGTTGAGATCGAGGGATGCTACCCCGCTCGAGTAGACCTGTGCGGGAAAATGGGCGACCACCCTGCCGTCGGAAGAGGTCACGTTGCACTCCAGGGGGATCTGGCGAAGCTGTGGGGTGACCAGATCGAGCACCAGGCTCATCTTTCCCGTCGTCGGTACGTTCTGACAATAGGTCTTGAAGTCCCCCATGCCCATGTGGCCGCCGACGTAGACATCCATGTGGATGGCGTAGCCCTCCTTCTGCATCATTCCGCACTCGAGACCGCCGGTACCTCCCCCATGAGCCCAGGCTAAACGCGGTTCGCTGCACCATGCCAGCGCGAGGAAAACGATCAGGATCCGTCCCAACGCCAGCCACTTCTTCCGCACGGTCTTCCCCTTTTGCTGCCCCCTGCTCCGCGTGAGAAGCGAAATCGTAAATCCCCAGATCATAACGTATGAATTACTGGCAATTTCGCCTTTGCCGCAAGAAGAAAGTCTCCCTTGCTTTCCACGATCCCTGGATGCGGAGATTCCCCGATCATCGAACCGGATGGGCGTCAATCCGCCGGCCACAGGGCTTGCTTCAATGGAGGCGAGCGCGCACCGGATCTCTCCTGGCCGCACCCATTGTTGGGGAAAGGGCACTGCGGCGGACCTATGCTGGGCGGCCTCGTCCTCCCTTTTTCCCGCCGCATGCTTTTTTCTTTTGCGCCCCAGTTCTCCCGCGAGTAGGCTTACTTCGCAAAGTGAGTAACGGTTGCTCAGGCAAGAGGAGTTTCGTGCGCCGAGCGTTCAGGGGAGGAGGGTGGAAAGTCGCCGTAACGACGGCTCGGTTATTCCTCTGGATCTCCACTCTCTGGCTCTTCTTCCTCCCGAATTCCTCCTTTGCGCACCGACATCGCCCGAAAGGGCCGATCGACTGCGGCATTGTCAGCCAGGACGGCTACACTGCGCATCTCGACATCTGCAAGTATGAGCCGATGCATATGTACGAGAGCTACTGCGAGAATGTTCCCAAAACGGGCGAGGTGACCCTCGTGCTCGATCTCATAAGTCACCCCCTCTGGAAAACCCCGGTCGCGCTCACCGTAGTGCGCGAAGCGAACCGGGAGACCGTGGCCGAGGCTCCGGCGCATGTCTACCGGGAAGGAATCGCATCCTTACGGGTTATCTTCTCCAGCCCTGGACGGTATCTTCTGGAAGTCAAGCCTCAAGGCGTCCTCGACGCCGGCAACCGACCGATTGTCCTGAAATTTCCGATTGCAGTGGGAATGCCCTCCGCGAAGAACTTCGCCTCCCTCGGTGTAGGCGAGTTTATCGCCGTCGGCATTCTCGGTTTCCTGCTCTACCGCTTCTGGCGCAAACGTCTGCTCGAGAGAGCGAGAAGACCTCGCCCTTTCTGATCCATTTCGGAGACCGCGTCCCAGGTGAGGAGAGGGGTAGCTCTCTCCCTTCCGAGACCTGCGCCGGACGCATCTCTTCTCATTCGAGCCGAGCGGCAATTCGCAAGAAGCAATGGAGAGCGAACAAGTCTTTCTTTCTAACGGAATGTCGCTAGTCTAAAGGCGAGCGAGATTCCCATGTACAAAAAGATTCTTGTGGCTTACGACCGTTCCGAAGGAGGGCGCGCTGCGCTCAACGAAGGACTCTGTCTTGCGAAGTCGCTCGGGAGTGAGTGCGGCGTTCTCTGGGTCGTTCCTCCCGTTCCCTATTTTTTCTTTGATATCGGCCGGGAGATCGAGATGCAGCAGGAGCGGGAGGAGGCTTTCCTTGCGGAAATTGAAAAGGATGTCGAAGCCGCCAGCCGGCGATGGGGATATCCCGCAACGGTCACTCGAAAGACGGGGAGTCCCGCTTTTGAGATCGTTCGTTTTGCCGAAGAGAAGGGCTTTGAGTTGATCGTGCTCGGCCACAGCGGCCACTTTGGGGCATGGGGACGCGCTCTTGGCAGCGTGGCCGCTCGGGTCAGCGAAGAGGCGACTTGTGCCGTGTTGATTGGGCGGCTGCCGAAGTCGCCCGGCGGGAGTTCTTCCGAGGCCACATCCGCCGACTGAAAAAGGTTGACGCCGGCAGATCCGGGATGGACCCCTACAACTCGCGACGTCCAGCCAGGGCGTAGCTCAGTGTAACGCTGTCGGCAAACTCCAGTCCGCCCCCGGCGGGGAGCCCCGTGGCGAGGCTCGAAATTCGGGGCCCTGTTTTTTTGAGTAGCTCACTCAGATAGAGGGCGGTGGCTTCTCCCTCCGCATCGGTGCCGAGGGCGAGAATGATCTCCCGCGGCTGCTCCCGTTCGATTCGTGCAACGAGGGGACTGGTCGGAAGCTGCTCAGGGCCGATCCCTTCGAGGGGGGATAGCTTGCGCCCGAGCACATGGAAAACGCCGCGAAAGGCAGAGGCGCGCTCAATCCGAAGCACATCGCCGGGAGAGGCGACCACGCACCAGAGTTGTGAATCTCGGGACGAGTCCCGGCAGAGTTCGCAGAACTCCTCCTCGGCGTAGAAGCCGCATCGTCTGCAGGGATGGACCCGCAGATCTATCGCTTCGAGGGCGCGTGCGAGCCGGTCTTTAGTTCCCTTAGTCTCTCCTAGCAGGAAGAGCGCGAGCCGCTCTGCCGAACGGGGACCGACCGAGGGAAGCTCGCGCAACGCGGCGAGCAGCTCGCGAATCGTCGGAGGATAGTCCGCCATCGAAGGGATCTCTGCTTCCGCTTAAGGCATGCCCGGTAGGCCGAATCCCGTGCCCAGCTTCTGCATTTCCGATTCGCTCGCCTGGCGGGCTTGATCGAGGGCGTCTCGAACACTGGCGAGGATCAACTCGGAAAGCATCTGGGCATCCCCTTCAGCGACCAGTTCGGGTGCAATCCAGAGATCGAGAAGCTGGCCCCCGCCGCTAGCCACTGCACGGAGCTTCCCTCCCGCTCCTTCGACTTCGAATCGCCGAGCAGCGAGATCTTCCTGTAATTTGCGAGCCTGCTCCTGCAGTTCGCGGGCCTGTTTAAGCATCTTGTTCAGGTTCATGTAGTTCTCTCTTGGGGAGGGGTTGTGGAGAGGATGCGCCCTTCAAAAATCCGCAGCGCCTCCTGGATGAGCGGGTCGTTGCGAAACTCTTCTTCGGTGATCTGCTGCTGCGGTTCGGGAGCCTTCTTCTTTACGGAATGCTCCGGGCGTTTTCCCTTTCCCGGCTCAGCCGGTGGATCGATAGTGAGGAAGGAGACCGTCACTGCCTCCCGCAGCGCCTCGCGAAGGGCATCTTCCAAAATCGGGCGGTTCTGGGCGTTTGCGAAATAGTCGGCTTTCTGACGAAAATCCTTTGGAAGGGCGATATACACCTCGTTCCCCCGCCTTTCGTGAAACCGACTCTTCCCGATCGAGTCGGCTTCCAGCGGCCGCTTCTCGGCGAAACGGCTGACGGCTAGCCGCCAAGCCTCTTCCACCGTCATTTGGGTGGCTTCCTGGGGAGGTGAGGCTGCCGGTTCTTCCGGAATGGGGGGGACATCCAGTCCGGGCTGGCTTGCCAGCTTGAGATTGGCGGAGGTCGGCTCGACGGAGACAGCCGGCGCAGGGAGGGGGGAGCCGGGGGATGAGGGAGCCGAGGAAGAGAGCTCTTGAAGAAGCAGTTCCAAGGATACCTTTTCCTTGTGATGGGTAAGCTCGAGGACGCCGACCTCTAGCAGGAGATTGCGATTGGCTGCCACGCGTAGGCGGCCTTCCCATTGAGTCAGGTCCTCCAGAATGGAGAGTACAGTCTCCGAGGGGAGGGAGCGTGCGAGCGAGGCCACCTCGGCGAGTTCCGATTCGGGAAGTTCTTCCTGGATGAGTGTAGGAGCAGCCTGATAGACGGCGACGTTTCGGAAGAGGCGAATGAGCTCCCGGGAAAGAACCATTGCTTCCTTGCCCGATTCGAGCAGATCGCGCAAGAGGCGGAGGGCCTCCGCTGCCGCTCCTTCGGCAATCTGCCGGGCCAGGGCGGCAATCGGGCCCGTTCCCGCCATGCCGAACATCTCGAGAACGACATTTTCGGATAGCTCGCCCCCGTAAAAGCCGACGATCTGGTCGAGAGAACCCTCCGCATCGCGGAGAGAACCCTCCGCGTTTCTCGCGAGCAGGGAGAGGGCTTTCGAGTCCGCCGTAAGTCCCTCTGCTACGCAGAGCGAGGAGAGATGGGCGGCGATCTCCTTTTCGGAGATTCGCCGGAAATCGAACCGCTGGCACCGGGAGAGGACCGTGGCCGGGACCTTTTGCGGCTCGGTCGTGGCAAAGATGAACTTCACATGAGCTGGGGGTTCCTCAAGTGTCTTTAAGAGAGCGTTGAAGGCGGCCTGGGTAAGCATGTGCACTTCGTCGATGACGTAGATCTTGAACCGACACTGAACCGGAGCGAAGCGGGCGCTCTCCCGCAGATCGCGTACCTGTTCTACCCCGTTGTTGGAGGCTCCGTCGATCTCCATGACGTCGAGGCAGCGGCCGGCATCGATCTCCAAACAGATCGGATCCGAGGGATCAAAATTGACCTTCGGCCCGCCCGTGCACTCGAGTGCCTTCGCCAGAATGCGGGCGGTGGAGGTCTTTCCGGTTCCACGCGGGCCGGCGAAGAGATAGGCCTGGGCAATACGCCCTTGCTGGATCGCACCGGCCAAGGTCCGTACGATGTGCGGCTGGCCGATGATCTCGGCAAAGCTGTGCGGCCGGTACTTTCTGGCGAAGACTTCGTAGGCCATGGACCTCGTCGCTCGAACGGAAAGATCACCAGGGACAGCGACAACCGCGGTCAAGTTACCGGTGCTTCCTTTCGGACCTGGCGGGGTTACCCTGCCGGCAGCTCCGCCGTCCCTGGCACCTTCGATCTTATGCGGCCGGAGAGCGGATGCAACCTATTCTCGTGTCCTTCGGCGGCGAGGGGATGTTGGGCCGGTTTTCCGCGTCGAGGAGTAACTTACGGGTTTTCAGGGGCTGATTTCGGCGGATTGGCGCCCGGACTGGAGCTCTCGCCCGGGGGCGTGGACTCGCTGGGGGACGGAGGAGGCGCCTCTGCGGGGGGAGCTTGGCCTTCGGAGGAAAAGGGATTGGACTTGGATTGAGTCCCTTCGCCCGAAGGAGTCGTCGTGGAGGGAGAGCCGCCGGAGGGCGGTTCCGGAGCCGGGGGGGCTCCTTCTTCCAGGCCGGCCTCCGCATCTGGACTCTCCGGCGCTTCCTTCTTCGTCTCCGTTTGGGGTTGCGGCTCGCCGCCCTTTTTCTTGGCGTAAAAATCGCAGCCGCTGATGGACAGCGCGGTTAAGAGGCTGAGGCTCAAGAAGGATAGGCGCGAGATCTGGGATTTTCTAGCTGAGTCCATAGGGCTTTTGTGAATGAATTGTCCGATTTAGCCTTTCCGCGTTCCCCTTGTCAATCGACTCTCGACGGGAGCGGAGCGTTTTGATCGGTGCAGCGAGTTAACCAGGGAGCGGAAACTCGTGCGTGGAGGACAAGACCTCCTCCCGAACCTTTTCAAGGGCCGCGGAATCGTTTCGATGGGTGAGCGTCCGATGAATCCATTCAGCGATGTCGAACATCTCGTTTTCCTGCATCCCGCGGGTCGTGACGGCCGGTGTCCCGAGGCGAATCCCGCCCGCTTGGAAGGGCGGCAGGGTGTCGAACGGAATCGCGTTCTTGTTGACCGTGATCCCCACGCGGTCGAGGAGCTCCTGTGCCTCCTTCCCCGAGATGCCGTGGGGGCGGAGGTCGACCAAAAGCAGATGGTTCTCGGTCGTTCCCGTGACTAGGCGGTAGCCATGGCGTTTTAGGGCTTCTGCCAGAGCACGAGCATTGCGCACCACCTGGTCCTGGTACGTCTGGAACTCGGGTCGGAGAGCTTCCTGAAGACAGACCGCCTTCGCCGCGATCACATGCATGAGGGGTCCGCCCTGAATTCCAGGAAAGATTTGGGAATCGATCTCCTTGGCATAGGCGGCACGGCAGAGGATCATACCGCCTCGAGGGCCACGAAGCGTCTTGTGCGTTGTCGTGGTAACGAAGTCGGCGCAGGGCACTGGGGAGGGATGCAGGCCTGCGGCCACCAAGCCAGCCACGTGGGCCATATCGACGAATAAAAGGGCTCCCACCGCGTCCGCAATCTGCCGTAGCACGCCGAAATCGATGATGGCGGGATAGGAGGAGGCTCCCGCGACGATCATCCGGGGACGATGGGATTCCGCCAATTTGGCGAGCCCATCGTAGTCGATTCGCTCGTCCTCCGGTCGAACTCCGTAGTGCGTCACCTGGAAGAAGCGGCCCGAAAAATTCATCTTGAAGCCATGGGTGAGGTGTCCCCCGTGGGCCAGATCCATGCTCAGAACCTTGTCCCCCGGCTGAAGACAGGCGAAATAGACGGCCATGTTGGCCTGACTGCCCGAGTGGGGCTGCACGTTGACATGCTCGGCGCCAAAGAGTTCTTTGGCCCGATGGATCGCCAGCCGCTCGATCTCGTCCATGTTTTCGCAGCCGCCGTACCATCTCCTTCCGGGATAGCCCTCGGCGTATTTGTTCGTGAGGCAGCTTCCCTGGGCCTCCATCACGGCGCGGCTCGTAAAGTTCTCCGACGCGATCAATTCGAGGTTCTCGCACTGCCTGCGACTTTCGCGTTCGATCAGCGCCCCGATCTCAGGGTCGATCGCTGGAAGGGCTGAACCACATTCAGACGTGGACAAACGAGCCGGGATCCTGCCCAGGAACTCGAGCTTTCGAAGGGGGCGGTCGTTTCCCGCCGGGTCCGCCGGAGAAACGAGCCAAGGGTGGAGGATGGAGGGAAGCTCGGTAGCCGGGACGATCTCGGAGCCGATACAGAGGACATTCGCCAAGTAGCGTACCCGAGCCGCTCCCGCTTCCTCGGGGTTCGAGACGCGCACCGCCCGAATGCCGGGAATCCGATTGGCGGCGATCTCCATGCCCATCCCATCCTGGGAAAAAAGGAGTCCTAGGGAGGCTTTTCCTTGAAGAATGGCCCGTGCGACCCGCTCCGCATAATCGGGGTAGTCGACAGGCAGCTCGTTCATCGTCCCATAGTCTTCAAAGGGAACCTGGCTCCCTTTGAGCCAGTCCCGGGCCGCTCTCTTCAGCGTTAGACCGAACTGGTCGGATCCCAGCGCGATTCGCATGCTCTCGCCTGGTTCCGGCTGCGCCATGCGCTCCGATTCGAGTATGAAGGAGAGGATCTTCGGCATGGCTTGCCGCATCTGGTCCCGGCAGGCGCGGTAGATTTCGATGGGGCTGCCGATCGGGTCCGGAATCTCGCGGGAAGAGAGGGGAAGATCGGAGTCGAACTCAAGGAGAAGGTGGGTTTTTTCCGCGGCCGCGGGGTAGAGCAGGAGGATCGAATCGAGATGCGCATAGCTCATGCAGAAGATGAAATCGGCCCGGTGCACGAGTTCGGCCGAAATCGGCTTGCTGCGGATCGCCGAGATGTCGATGCCGATCTCTTGCATAACATCGATCGCCTGCCCGCTCGGCATGATTCCGCTGACGGCGCCGATGCCGGCGGAATCGACCCGGAGATCGTGGCGACCGTGTACTAGGTCCTGCAATAGGCCTTGCGCCATCGGGCTCCGGCAGACATTCCCCGTGCAAACAAAAAGGACGTTCTTCATGAGTTGGATAACGACAGGTTTACGAGGCCGGGCCTCGCCGGCCGCTCCGAACGGAATGGGTAGGTTGCTGGATCAATTTGAGGAGTGGTAAAGCATACTCGTGCTGCTTTGCGAAGAAAAAAGGTTTTTTCTCCCGGCGCGAAGTCGGGAATCTCACGGCCATTTCTCCCAAGTTTTCTCCTCCGGCCGGTAAAAAGGGCGGAGGGGTGGGCGGCCCGACCACGACGTTTCGCGGAGACGCGGGAGGATCCGAATCAGAAGGGGACCGGTCCACGCCTCTCGGCTCGGCGCGAAGAAGCGCCCAGGGAAGAAAGAAGCTTGGGGGAGGAAGAGACGATCCGCAGTTCCACGGGAGCCAAGCCATCGGAGAGCATGCCGAGACGAGTGGCGGCGGCTCGCGAGAGATCAAGGATCCGGCATCCTTTGTAAGGGCCTCGGTCATTGATGCGGACGACCGCGATCCTCCCGTTTTTTAGGTTGCGGACAGCCACCAGGGTGCCGAAAGGGAGGCTCGGATGCGCGGCGGTCATATTGCCGGCCCGGTAGCGTTCCCCGCTTGAGGTGAAGCGAGATTCGTCGTACCAGGAGGCTACGCCCTTTGCGCGGAAAACGGGTACCGAGGGAGCCGGACGGGCCTTGGCTTGCGCGAGAGAGCCAAGTGATCCGAAGAGAAGCGTTACGGAAAAAATGCGGAACCCGTTCGTGCGCGAAAGCGCGGTCGCCGTCCGTAATGTAAGCTTAGCAAACATAGTTTTGTGGCGCGTAGGATAAATGTATGTTTTTCATGACGTCAATAAAAAAAGAGTTCAGGAGGCTTGACTGAAACTTTTCCTTCGGCTGCCTGATGGACGGGCGGAACGTGTGTGATGCTCTTGAGTTACGCTATCCGGCGCGACGGCTTTCGGCGAGATAGTGGACCACCGATTCCGCAAGCTTCCGTCCGATGCCCTGCACTTCTGCAATCTCTTCGACGGACGCTTTTCGGAGGCGGTCGACCGAGCCGAATGTCTGGAGCAGGAGCCGCTTGCGGTTACGGCTGATTCCGGGACACTCGTCGAGCAGGCTCTCGCGGACCCGCAGGCGAAGGAGGAGCTGGTGATAGGCATTGGCGAAGCGGTGCGCTTCGTCGCGCAGCCGCTGGAGGAGTCGGATCGCGCCCGACTCCTTCGGAAGCTGGAGCGGGAGCGAATGGTGCGGCCGGTAGATCTCCTCGTTCTCCTTGGCAAGGCCGATGATGGGGATCGCGTTCAGTCCAAGGGCGATAAGTTCTCGACGGGCGGCGGAAAGCTGGCCCGCTCCTCCGTCGATGACGATCAGGTCCGGCCGCCGCATTCCCTCGTCCAAAACCCGCCGGTAGCGGCGGCGCACCGCCTCCGCGATGCTGGCGAAGTCATCCTGCCCGGGCACCGTCCGGATCCGGTAGCGCCGGTAGGCTCCGCGGGCCGGCTTGCCCTGCTCGAAGACGACCATGGAGGCGACCTTGTGGAGCGTCGAAATGTTCGAGATATCGAAGCACTCCATGAGCTGCGGGGGTCCGGAAAGCCCGAGGGCGGCGGCAAGCTCTCGCAGGTTTTCGTCGGGGGAGATTGCCGGCTCGTAGGAGCGGAGGAATCGTTTGACGGGCTTCGTCGTCTGTCGGAGGTCTTCCCAGAGATTGCGCAACTCGGCCGCCCGCTCGAAGTCCCATCGGGAGGCCGCCTCTTCCATTCGTTGGCGTATCTCCTCGGCCATCTCTCGGGATTTCCCCTCTAGGAAGGCGCAGGCGGACTCTACCCGATTGCGGTACTCCTCCTGGGTCACCGTCCCGAGGCAGGGGGCCGAGCAGTTCTTAATGATGCGGTCGAGGCAGTGCTTGTAGTCCCTCTCCCCGGGGACAAGAGGGGCGCAGGAGCGTAAGCCGAAGATCTTCGTCATCCAGTTGATCGTGGTCCGCAGGGCGCCTGAGGAGGCAAAAGGGCCGAAGTAGCGGCAGCCGTCGTCCTTGCGCAGTCGAGTAATCTGGAAGCGGGGGAAAGGTTCCCGCAGGTTGGTTTTTACCAGCAGGAAGCGCTTATCGTCCCGGAAGCTGACGTTGTAGCGTGGGCGATAATCCTTGATGAGCTTCCCCTCGAGCAGGATCGCTTCGGCTTCCGAGCGGACCGTGTGGTATTCGATTCGGCGCGCGACGTCAACCATCGCCCGGATCTTCCGGTTGGCGGTCATCCCCCGGGAGGGATGGAAATACTGGGCGACCCGCTTGTGGAGGTTGCGCGCCTTGCCGACGTAGATAACGCGATCCAGACGATCGCGGAAGAGATAAACTCCAGGCGTCTGCGGAAAGTCTCGCACCGCTCTTTCAAGATCGCTTCGGTCGCCGCTCATCGGAGGAATGGCCTCTAGGAATAGAATGGCATGTTTTGGAGCTTCCGCCTATGGTAGCTTGACTCGAGATGAAGAGATGCAGTTGGCTCCTTGGGTTCTCGGTCGTTGCGGCGGTTTGGGCGATTCTGCCTTGTATTGCGTGGGCCGCTGAATCTCTGCCGGCCCGTAGCAAGCATGTCGAAGCGACTCTCCTTTCTGAAACGAATAGCGTTTCACCGGGGGTTCCTTTCTGGACGGCGATTCGCCTCCGCATGGAGAAGGACTGGCATACCTATTGGCGGAATCCGGGAGATGCGGGATCGGCGACGCGGATCGATTGGAAGCTTCCTGAGGGATTTCAAGCCGGGCCTATCCAGTGGCCGGTTCCCGAGGTGATATCGGTTCCTCCGCTGACGAGCTACGGCTACGAAGGAGAGGCATGGCTTCTTGTCTCCGTGACTCCCCCCTCATCGCTGGCGATTGGTCAGACCGTCGCGCTCTCGGCGAAAGTTGGCTGGGTGGAATGCGCCCAGAGCTGCATCCCTGGGAGTGCCGATCTCCTGCTCATCCTCCCGGTGGTGGCCCCTCCGGGCAAGGTAGACCCGTCGCTTCGCTCAGGCTTCCAGCAGGCCCGGACGGCTCTGCCTCAGCCTCCTCCGAAAACGGTGCAGGCAAGCGCCTGGGTCGAGCGCGGTAAGCTCCATCTGGAACTGAAAAGCTCGGAAAAGAAGGCGGTAGTGTTGGAGGAGCCTCGCTTCCTTCCCGGGCGGGAGGGCCTGATCGTGGATAGCGCCCCGCAAACCTTTCGACTGAGGCAGTTTGGCCTGCTTCTCGAGATACCCCAGCCGCCGAAGGCCAAGCCGCTTCCCAGCAAGCTGGACGGGCTGCTCCTAGCCAAGTCTACCGAATGGAAGGGGACGCGGAAGATCGCCTGGGCTTTGGAGGCGGAGCAGGTCCCGGTACCGATCAGCCTCCGCTCACTTCCCGCTTCTAAGGAGCTCTGGCTAGTCCTGGGCTTCGCCTTCCTCGGCGGTCTGATCTTGAATTTGATGCCCTGTGTCTTTCCCGTTCTTTCGCTGAAGGTCCTTCACCTCGTGGAACGAGGTCGGGAGGAAGGCCGAGGCTCCTTCCGGCATGGGCTTGCCTTTCTGGTCGGGGTGGTCTCCTCCTTTCTGGTCCTGGCCTCGATCCTGCTCATCCTGCGTGCGCGGGGGGCTGAGCTGGGGTGGGGCTTTCAGCTCCAGTCGCCGCCTTTCGTCGCGTTTCTGGTCATCCTCTTCTTCCTGGTCTCCTTGAGTCTCTTCGGCGTCTTCGAGTTCGGAGCTTCCTTCGGAGGCATGGGGGAGATTGCCGATCGGGCAGGCGGGCTTTGGGGAAGCTTCGGCAGCGGGGTCTTGGCGACCGTGGTGGCGAGCCCGTGCACCGCCCCGTTCATGGGAGTCGCCCTCGGCTTTGCCCTGGCTCAGCCGATGTGGGTCGCCTTGCTGGTCTTCGGCGCCTTGGGGCTGGGAGTCGCCGCCCCGGTCTTTCTCCTCTGTGCATTTCCAGCTCTCCTGCGGCTCTTGCCGCGCCCAGGGCGGTGGATGGAGGATTTCAAGCAGCTTCTGGGGTTCCCCATGATCGCGGCGGTCGTCTGGCTGCTCTGGGTCTACGGCAAGCTGCGCGGGATCGACGGCGTCGGCGCTCTGCTCTTGTCCCTTGTCGCAGTGGGTTTCGGCGCTTGGCTTTTCGGAAGGTACGCGAATCCGAGCCGGATCCTGCCGGTCCGGCTGCTGGCGGCGCTGGTTGGAGTGCTCGTGGTCGGCGCGGCCATCGGATATCTCCTAAGGGATACGGAGGGCCGAAGGGGGGAGGAGCCCTGGATTCCTTACTCGGCGGAGCGGTTGAACCAGCTGCGGGTCGAAGGGGTTCCGGTCCTGCTCGATTTCACGGCGTCCTGGTGCTTGACGTGCAAGGTCAATGAGCGAGTGGCCTTCGACAACCCGGAAGTCCGCAAGCGGCTTGCCGACAGAGGAGTGGTTTGGATGGTGGCGGATTGGACGAACCGGGACCCGGCGATTACGCAGGCGCTGAGCCAGTTAGGCCGAAGCGGGGTTCCGACCTATGTGCTCTACGGACCCGATCCCCAGGCGCAGCCGAAGATTCTTCCGGAACTGTTGACTCCTCGTCTGCTCCTGGACGAGCTCGACCAGCTTCCGAGCCCGGGCGTCCGGGCGCCCGCATTATCGTCCTCGCCGCAAGGCCGCCCGTGAAGAGCGGGGAGCAACGGCGGAGCGGGAAAAAGCGGCGCACATTTTTCCCGGGGTTCGGCGTCTTCGAAACGCTTCGCGTCGAAAAGGGGCTTCCGCAATTCGTGGAAGAACACTGGCGTGCGCTCGGAGAGGCGACAGATGCATTAGGGATCATTCGCAAAGTCGATTTTCGGACGCGGGCTCTCCGCCTGCCGCCCGGAGAAACAGGCCGCTGGCGCTGGGTGGCGACAGGAGAAGACCAGTGGGAGAGTTTTAGCAAGGAGGAGCCGCCGGAGCAGTCCGCCTTTTCGCTCGGTCTGGCTCCGCAACGGATCGGCTCCCAGAACTGGGATGCCCGCTTCAAAACGCTCAGCTATTTAACGCGCTGGCAGGCGCGGAGGGCGGTGGCGGCCGACGAGGCTCTTCTCTGCAACGAGAGGGGCGAGATCGCTTCCGGCGCTTGCACCAATCTCTTCTGGGTTCGCGGGGAGTCGATCTACACTCCGGCCCCGGAGGCGGGCTGCCGGGCTGGGGTCGTTCGAAGCTGGATCTTTGGACGGGCGAAGGTCATCGAGGGGTGCTTCCCGTTAGCTTTCCTCGAAGACGCGGAGGAGATCTTTTTGAGCAATAGCTGGATCGGAGTCATGCCCGTCAATCGCTATCTCGACCGGACGCTTCGCGTCGGCCCGGTTGCCCGCTGGCTGCGGGAAGAACTTCGGAAAACGGTTGGTTGCTAGCCCTCGGGCTCGCCCTCGTTAAGGCCGGGTGCAAGTTCGGCCGGGGGCGTAGCAGGGTTTTGTCGGCTCCTCTTTCGCTCGATCCCGATCGCAATCCAGAGGGAGAGTTCGTAGAGGAGATACATGGGCGCTGCGAGAAGAAAGAGGGTAAAGGGATCCGAGCTGGGCGTGATGCAGGCGGACGCGATGACGATCGCGACGATGGCATGGCGGCGATAGCGCCGCAGGAGTCCGACGTGAAGGATGCCGAAGTAGGAGAGCAGGACGACGACCAGGGGGAGTTCGAAGGCAAGGCCGAAACCGACCACCATCTGGATGACGAAGTCGAGGTAGTTGGGCAGAGTCCACTGGGTCTCGACCCCGAGGTTGTGGCTGTACTGGGTGAAGAAGCGGAGAGTTTGAGGCAAGAGGATCGCATAGGAAAAGAAACCGCCGAGGAGGAAGAGAAGCGCGCCCGCGGAAAAGATGGGAAGAACGGCCCGCTTCTCCGAAGCGGTGAGTGCGGGAAGAAGAAACTCGCCGACAAAATAGAGGATCGCAGGCAGGGAGAGAACGATGCCCGTCAAAAAGCTGATCTGGAGCTGGACTGTGAAGGGATCGACGACGCCCAGAAAGCGGAGGATCTTGGCCGGGTCCTCCCCCGCTTTCTTGAGGGGGTCGAGGAGAAGCCCGAGGATAGGCTTGGTCTCGATAAAGCCTACGACTGCGGCCACCGCCAGAGCGGCGAGCGCCTTGAATACCATCCAGCGCAGATCTTCCAGATGGTCGAGGAAGGGCTTCTCGTCGGAAGGAGGCATCGTTAAGCGGGAGGTGGCGGCGAAGGGGGGCGGGCCGCCGGGTCGGTTTCCAAGGCCGGCCTCCCGTAAAACTTTTTTCCGAACTCGATCTTCGGGCGGCCGCGGGAGGTGCGCCAGCGGTTGGCGTCCCGGAGCGAGTAGAGGCATCCGCAATACTCCTGCTGGTAAAATTCCTCTTGCCGGGAGAGCGCGATCATCCGCTCCGAGCCGCCGCGCTTTCTCCAGTTATAAGTCCAATAGGTGAGGCCCGGGTAGCGGGAAGCCGCACGCACCCCGGCTTGGGTGACCTGATCGAAATCTTTCCATCGTGAGATGCCGAGGCTGCTCGTGAAGACGGGGAAGTCATTTTCTGCCGCATAGAGAGCGGTCCGCTCGAAGCGCAGGGAAAAGCAGACCGTGCAGCGGGCGCCGCGTTCGGGTTCCCATTCGAGCCCGCGCACTCGGGCAAACCAGTTGGAGGGATCGTAATCCGCATCCACAAAGGGGACGGAGAGCTTTTGCGCAAAGGCGATGTTTTCCCGCTTACGCAGCTCATACTCCGGGCGCGGATGAATGTTCGGGTTGTAGAAGAAGACCGTGAGCTCGGCCCCCGTGGCCAAGATGCTTTCCATGACCGCGCCCGAACAGGGAGCGCAGCAGGAGTGGAGAAGAACCTTCGTCTCCCCTGCGGGTACCTCGAACTTCGGGGCGGTCGGCCGACGGCGCATCACTTCACTCACCTAGAGCCAAGCCCGGAAAGACGGGAATTGGCAAGGGGAACTTTGAAACGGCTATCGCTTCCGGTTTGGCTTCAGGCAGAGGCGCGATCGAGCGACCGGCGCAGCGCATCCAGCTTGGAAGAAAAGCGGACGGGGTAGGGTGCCGTTGGCGTCCCAAGGCCGCGCAGATTCTCGGGAAGGGAGGCGAGGCCTCGCGCGGCCCGCTCTCGAGCGGCGCTCAGCGGCTCGGGAGAGGAGAGGCGCTCTCCATCCTTCATCACGGGAAGCAATAGAGCTTCTCCCGGATGGTCCTCTCCGTCGAGAGCGACAAGGTCGGACGCGATCGTGCCGGAAGGGGCGTAGGTTCGGAAGACCTGCTTTCGCCCGGGCCAGGTCTCCTTACCCTCGGAACGTTTCTTCCTGGGCTTGCCGGAATACTCTTCAAGCTTGTAGACGCAGTCTAGGTAAGGCGCATCGGAGGAGGTGTCGAGAGAGGTGCCGATCCCGAAGCCGTCGATCGGAGCTTGCGTTTGGATCAGTTCTTGAACCCTTTCTTCGGCAAGGTTCCCGCTGGCGAAGATGCCGACATCGGTCATGCCGGCCTCATCGAGGATCTGGCGGACATGGCGGGCATGGGCTCCGAGATCCCCGCTGTCGAGCCGAACGGCCAGCGGCTGAATCCCGCGTTCCCGGAGGCGGGGGGCCAACGCGACAAGTTTCCGGACGCCCTCCTCCGTGTCGTAGGTGTCGACGAGGAAGACGGCCCGATCGGGATTGGCTTCGGCGAAGCGAAGAAAGGCCACCTCCTCGGAGTCATGCGCCTGGATGAAGGAGTGGGCCATCGTCCCGGAAAGCGGAATTCCAAAGAGCTTGCCCGCTAGAACCGTGGCGGTCGCCGAAAAGCCGGCCAGAAAGGCGGCGCGGGCCGCGTAGAGGCCCGCCTCCGCGCCATGCGCTCGGCGAAGGCCGAAATCGACGAGCTCCTTGCCTGGTGCGACTAAAACCGATCGGGCCGCCTTGGATGCAATCATGGTCTGGAAATGGAGCAGATTGATAATCCGGCTCTCGAGCAGCTGGGCCTGCGGAATGGGTGCCGTGACGCGCAGGATCGGCTCTTCCGGAAAGCAGAGGGTCCCCTCCGGCATGGCGTGGACATCGCCCCGGAAGCGGAAATCGCGAAGCCGGTCGAGGAGTTCCGGATGGAAGCCCTGGCCTGCCAGCCAGTCGATCTCCTCCGGCCGGAAACGGGCGGTTTCGAGAAAAGAGAGGACCTGCTCGAGCCCGGCCGCGATAAGAAAGTTCCTGTTCTTCGGCAGCTTGCGAATAAAAAACTCGAAGACGGCCGCATCGTTCATGCCCGCGTGGACATATCCCTGGAGCATGGTCAGTTGATAGAGGTCGGTAAGGAGGAGGGTCGATTCCAGGTTCATGGATTTGCCCAAGAATAGGAGTAAATGGCTGGGAAGCCAGCCGAAGACAAGAACAGATGCGTTGGCGGGCTTCCCGGCGGGGCTTGCAGTCCCCGTCGAAGCGGTGATAGGCTTCCCGTTCGTAATGGTGCCGGATCCTGGCTCGCCTTCATCCTCCTCTCCTTCTGGACCGGTAGTAGGTCATATCATGGAAATCCATGGGCCGGTGGTCGATATCGAATGCGACCGGCTCCCGCCGATTCACTGGTGCCTCCGGGCCCGCCTCGACCAGGAGAGTTATGCCTTCGAAGTGCACCAGCACCTCGATGAACACCACGTCCGTGCGATCACGCTCCACTCGACGGCGGGCCTGCGGCGGGGAATGCCCGTCTCTGACGGAGGAGGATTCCTCCAGGTGCCCACCTCTCGGGACTGTCTGGGGCGTCTGGTCAACGTCTTCGGGGAGCCGCTTGACGGGAAGGAGCCATTTGCGACGAGCGAGCACCGGAACATTGTCCAAGAGCCCCCATCGCTTTCGGAGACGATCGGGCCGAAGGAGATTCTCCAGACGGGCCTCAAGGTCATCGATCTGCTCTGCCCCTTCGTGAAAGGAGGAAAGACGGGGCTCTTCGGTGGAGCGGGGGTAGGGAAGACCGTGCTCATGATGGAGTTCATGCATGCAGTCGCTGCCATCTACCATGGCGTATCGGTCTTTGCCGGGGTGGGAGAGCGGATCCGGGAAGGTCACGAGCTCTGGCACGAGATGGAGAAGGCGGGGGTCATGGAGCAGACGCTGATGGTCTTCGGGCAGATGAATGAATCGCCGGGGGTGCGCTTCCGGGTAGGGCTCGCCGCTCTCTCCTACGCGGAGTATCTGCGGGATACGCTCCAGAAAGAGGTGCTTTTCCTCATGGACAACCTCTTCCGTTTCGTTCAAGCCGGCAGCGAGGTCTCCGGCCTCCTGGGTCGGATGCCGGCCATGGTGGGTTACCAACCGACCCTCTTGACCGAAGTGGCGGAGCTCGAGGATCGGATCGTCTCGACCCAGCGGGGCAACATCACCGCCGTTCAGGCGGTTTACGTCCCGGCCGACGACATGACCGATCCGGCGGTCATGGCTATCCTCAACCATTTGGACACGGTGGTGATCCTCTCCCGCGGGCAAGCTTCCAAGGGGTTCTATCCAGCGGTCGACCCTCTCCTCTCGACAAGCCGGATGATGGATCGGGTCTTTTTGGGCGAGCGCCACTACCGGGTCGCCGGGGATGTTCGGAAGGTGCTCGCGCGGTACAAGGAGCTCGAGGACATCATCAACCTCCTGGGCATGGAGGAGCTTTCCGAGGAGGACCGCAAGATCGTCCTACGGGCCCGCAAGCTCCAGAGATATCTGACGCAGCCTTTTTTCACGACGGCGACTCATACGGGAATTGCCGGACAGACCGTGCCGCTCGATCAGGTTCTCGACGATTGCGAGGCTTTCCTGCGGGGAGACTGGGACGGCCTCACCGAAGAGCAGTGCTATATGCGGGGCTCCATGAAGGAGGGGACGAAGAGCGCGTGAGAGCCTTCTCGCTCGTTTTGCGGGATCCCACCCATGTCGTGCGCCGAGACGACGTGATCTCCTTTGTCGGGGCGGACTCCTCGGGAAGCTTCGGGATCCTGGCCGGACACGAGCGATTTCTCACTTCCCTTCGGCTCGGTCTGGCTCGCTTCCGTACTGCAGCCGACGACGGGGTGACCTATCTTGCCTTGGCCAGCGGTCTCCTGGCCTTCGACAAGAACACGGCGACGGTCTGCACCCGGCACTTTTTCCTCGATCGGGATCGGGATCGGATCGCGCAGGCCCTGGAGGGGGAAATCAAGCGGGAGGAGGCGGATCTTCACGAGATGCATGCGCTCGCCCGCAATCTTGAGCGGGAGATGCTTCGGCGGCTTTGGGAGCTTGGTCGAAATCGGACGGAGCATGTTCTCTAAAGGATCGAGGAACCGGGTTGTGGAGAATCACGAAGAGGATGACGCGGGCCGGGCGGCGAAGCGGCCGTTGCCGGAAGAAGACGGAAGGCGGCTGGCCAGCCAAGTAAGCCAGGATGTGGAGCGGATCAAGAAGGCGGAGCAGGAGAAGCGGAAGGTGCTCTCCTCCTGGCTCTTTTTGGGGAGCGTCGGCCTTCTGTTCATCGTTCCGGTCGTCCTCGGCGCTTTTGTCGGCCGATGGCTCGACGAGCACCTGGCGGGATATGCCATCCACTGGACGATCACGGGGATTCTTTTAGGGGTCATTCTCGGCGCAATCAGCGTCTTCAACCATATCCGGCAAAACCTATGAGTTCCGGAGGACTTCTTGGGCAGCCGATGGTTCGGATCGGCTCTTTTGGGTTGAGCGAATCGGCGGTGACCGCGACGGCGCTAACGATCCTGCTGGCCGGGGGTGCCGGCTGGGCGAGGAGCCGGCTTCGGCTGCGGGACCCGGCCGGTTGGCAGGTCGTTTTGGAACTCGCGGTTCAGGCGATCGAGTCGACCGTCCGGGATTCAATTCCCAAGGCGCCGGAGCGCATCCTTCCTCTGGTGGGAACCCTTTGGACCTACATTCTCTTTGCCAACCTGGTGGGGTTGATTCCGGGCCTTCATTCCCCGACCGGGGACCTTTCGGTGACGGGTGCGCTGGCCGCGATCGTCTTCTTTGCGGTTCCTTACTACGGGGTGCGAGCGGCGGGGCTGTTGGCCTATGTACGGGAGTATTTTACCCCGATGTTCTGGATGTTCCCCTTCCACCTCATGAGCGAACTGACACGGACTTTGACCCTGGCGGTCCGTCTTTTCGGCAACATGACCGGAATGGAGGTCGCCATCGGCATCCTTCTGCTGCTGGCGGGATTTCTGGTGCCCGTGGCCTTTCTCTTCCTCCATCTCATCGAGGCTCTCTTGCAGGCCTATATTTTCGGGATGCTTGCCCTGGTCTACATCGCCGGCGGCATGCAGGCGCTGGTAGATAAACAGGAACCGAAGAAGGGACAATAGAAGGAGGAACCGTGCGATGAACGACTTAGGTATCTTTACCACGATCGTGACCGCCTTCGCGGTCTTGGCGATGGGCCTCGGGGTCTTGGGGCCCGCGATCGCTATGGGGATGGCTGTAGCCAAGGCGCTGGAGGCGTTGGCCCGCCAGCCGGAGGCGGAGAGGTCGATCATGCGCTGGCTTCTGATCGGGTTGGCTATGATCGAATCGCTGGCGATCTACGTCCTCGTCGTCGTTCTCATCGTTCTCTTCCGAAGCCCGATGCTCGACTACCTGCTCCACAAGTAGGGTCCGGGTGGATTTAAAGGAAAGGCGATCGCCGTGAGCTTGGACTGGACCACCTTCGTTCTTCAGGTCGTCAACTTCCTGGTACTGGTCTGGCTCCTGCACCGGCTTCTCTTCCGTCCGGTTTTGCGGCTCATCGCCGAGCGGAAGGCGGCGACCGCGAAGGCGTGGGAGGAGGCGCAGCGGGTTAAGAAGGAGGGCGAAGAGCTTCAGAAGGCTTACACGGACCGGCTGGCCATCTGGGAAGCGGAAAAGGAGAAGGCTCGGGGCAAGCTTCTCGAGGAGATGCAGGCGGAACGGAGGCGGCTGGAGAGGGAAAATGACCGGATCATCCAAGAAGAGAGGGAGCGGGCGCGGGCGGTGGAAGGCCATCGGCTGGCCGCGCTTTCGCAAGAGGCCGAAGCGCGCGGCCTGCGCATCGCCAGTCAATTCGCCAGCCGTTTCCTCCACGGTCTAGCCTCCCCGGATCTCGAGGCGAAGTTGGTCGACCGCGCGATCGAGGAGATCGAGCGGCTTCCTCCGGAAAAGCTCGCGGAGATTCGGGCGTCGGTGGCACGGGAAGGGGTGCGGCGGATCGAGCTGCAGACGGCCTTCCCCTTGAACGAGGATCGCCGTGACCGTCTTGTCCGAGCCATGCAAAGCGCATGCGGAAGGGAGTTGCCCTGCGAATTCCTCGTGGATGCGTCGCTTGGGGCGGGTGTCCGCGCCGTCGTGGGCGGCTGGATGGCTCGGGCGAATCTGAAGGACGAACTCTTGTTGTTTGCCTCAAAAGGAGAAAGCTAAACCATGCCGGAAACGAAGGAACTTTCCCCGCTCGAGCAGAAGGCGAATTGGGTCGAGCAGTACCGTTTTTCCCCCGAGGTTGCCGAATTCGGCCGGGTCACCGCGGTGGGCGATGGGATCGCCTGGATCGACGGGCTCTCTTCCGCCGCCATCGACGATCTGCTCGAGCTGGAAGACGGAAGCCAGGCACTCGTCTACAGCCTCAGCCGCGAATCGGTGGGCGTGATGCTGCTGGTGCAGACCGAAGCTCTGACGGCGGGAACCCTGGCCCATCGAACGGGGAGAAGGCTGAGCATTCCCGTGGGAGATCCTATGCTCGGTCGAGTGGTCGACCCCGTGGGAAACCCGCTCGACGGGAAGCCCGCGCCCGCCACCGATCGGGTCGGACTCCTGGAAGCCCCAGCACCGCCGATCGTGGCCCGCGACTTCGTCGATCAGCCGCTCTACACGGGCAACAAGATCGCCGATGCCATGGTCCCGATCGGGAAGGGACAGCGGGAGCTTGTGATCGGCGACAATGGATTGGGAAAAACGAGCTTCTGTCTCGACATGGTGGTGAACCAGCGCAATAGAGACGTGCTTTGCGTCTACGTCCTGATCGGGCAGAAGCGGTCGAGCGTGGTGCAGGTCGTGGAGACGCTCCGGGCGCAGCGTGCTCTGGAATACACGGCGGTCGTCGTGGCGGAGGCGACCGCACTTCCCGGTCTTCAGTATCTGGCTCCGTTCGCCGGAAGCGCCTTGGCCGAGGAGTGGATGCGTTCGGGGCGGCACACGCTGGTGATCTACGACGATCTCTCGCAGCACGCGCAGACCTACCGGGAGCTTTCGCTCCTGCTGCGCCGCCCTCCGGGGCGGGAGGCCTATCCGGGAGACATCTTCTACCTCCATAGCCGGCTGTTGGAGCGGTCGACCCGGTTGTGCGCCGCTCAAGGGGGAGGAAGCATGACGGCGATCCCGATCGTGGAGACCCAGCAGGGAGAACTCGCTTCCTACATTCCCACAAACCTGATTTCGATCACCGATGGCCAGGTGTTTTTTGAGCAGAGTTTTTTTTCCGCCGGGACTCTCCCTGCGATCGACGTGACGCGCTCGGTCTCCCGGATCGGAGGGGCGGCGCAGCATCCCACGCTGCGGAAGGAGGCCGGCCGAATGAAGCTCGATTTTCTGCAATTCCTCGAACTCGAGGTCTTCACTCGGTTCGGGACGAAGCTGGAGGCGTCGCTTGAGAAGAGAATCCATCGGGGAAGACTTCTCCGCGAGCTTCTTAAGCAGGACAAGCTTGCTCCGGTGAGCCCCGAGCAGGAGCTGGGCTGGCTCGTGGCGTTCAACGAGAATCTCTTCGATGCCATCCCGAGCGATCGGGTGCGATCCGCGCAAGCGGCTCTTTTCGCCCGCATCGACCAGTCTGGCCTCGTTCTCGAAGAGCCCCGGGAGCGATGGCTCGCCCTGGCGAGGGAGGTGTTGACCCCGTTGGCATCCCCCGCTCCCGAGCCGTCCGAAGGCCAACCCGCCACCGCCGCCGCATGAGCCGCCGCCGCGAAATTCTCCACTACCGGCGCTCGCTCCAGGAGATCGGCGAGATCATGAAGGCCATGAAAAACATGGCGCTCGTCGAAGTGCGCAAGCTCGCCAAGTTTGCGGGCGTCCAGCGCGACCTGATCCGGGCGCTCGAAGAGATGGCCAGGGTCTTCTTTCGCTCCCATCCCGAGCTGCGCCCGCCGGATCGGCCTGGAGAGCGTCCCATCTATCTGATCCTGGGATCGGAACGGGGGTTCTGCGCGGATTTCAACTCGTCGCTCTGCCGCTTCTGGCTCGAGCGCGTAGAGGCGGTAGCGGCGAAGGGGAGCTACGAGCTGATTCTGGTGGGGGGGCGGTTGGAGGGGAGGGCGACGGGGTTCCCCAAGATCTCTCGTTCCTTGCCGGGACCGAGCGTCTGGGAGGAGGTGGTCGACTTCCTTCCGCGGCTCATGGCCGCCATCCGCGAACTGGTGGAGGTGGGCGCCACGGGGCTCACCGTCTTATTCCACGAGCCCGATCAGCAGTCGATCGAGGAGCGGCGGCTTTTGCCGCTTGCGATCGCCGCGGAAGAGGCGCCGCGGGGAGGGCCCGAAGGTCCTCCCCTCCTGCAGATTTCTCCCCGTCAATTTTCGGAGGATCTCGCCGAAACCTATCTGCTGGCGGGGCTGCACGAGGCACTCTACTCTTCGCTGGCCGCCGAGAACCGCAAGCGGATGGAGCATATGCAGACCGCCCTTGATCGGCTGGACAAGCGGGTCGGCGAGCTGGCGAGGGCAGCCAACCGGCTGCGGCAGGAGGAGATCACCGAGGAGATCGAGGTGATCCTGCTTTCGGCCGAAGCACTGAAGCGCCGGAAGACCGGCGCGGCGAGAGGGACGTAGCCGTTCCCTCTTACTGACTTTTCTTGCACCGGGACAGTTGCGCGCTTTCGGGGACGAGGCTCGCGACACATCTCCTCTCATCGGGAGAAGACTCCGGACAGCGAGAGGGAGCTACCCGGCAGAGGTTTTTAAATCGGGGCGCGGTATCCGAAGAACTCATGGTCTTCGTTGTATCCTCCTTGCCCGGCTCCCAGCTGAGCGAAGTCGGATAGGAGCTCGATGGCTGCGATCCACTTGACCTGCTTGAAGCCGAGTTCATTTTCGCAGCGCAATCGCAGCGGAGCGCCATGGAGCACGCTCAGGGGCGAGCCGTTCATCTCATAGGCAAGAATCGTCAGTTCGTGCCGTAAGTTTTGTATCGTGTGGACGTCATAATAGACGCCGCCTTCGGCCCCCTCGCCGAAAGAGTAAAAGGCTGCATAGCGGGCAGTCGGCTTCGGCCGCGCCCGTTCGAGGATGTGACGCATCGGCACTCCTCCCCATTTGGCGATTCCGCTCCATCCTTGGATGCAAAACTGGTTGGTGATCTGTTCCTGTTTCGGCATTGCGCGCAGCTCCGTCAAGGAAAGCTCGCAGGGATTCTCCACCAGCCCATCGATACGGAGGCGGTAGGAGGCAAAGCCTTCCTGGACCAGCCTATCGAATTCGCCGCTGTGCGGGAGCTTCCCGTTCGGCCAGAAGAATGGTGAGATGTCCTTCTCGGTATACTGGATTCGGGGAGGGAGCGTTTCCCCAAGGTCTAAGAAGCGACCCAGGAGTCTAGCTCCCGCTTTTTGCACCAGGCGGGAATGGCGGATGGTGAAGGGCGAGGCCCAAAACCATGCGATGGCCAGCACGGTCATCATGCCGCCGAAGAGGAGCCAGCCTTTTGGCGAGTTGCCGTCGATGCCCGCGAACATGTGATTTAGGTTCGCGCTCGCTCCGGTGAGGAAGACCAGCGTCACATGAATTGCCGTGAAGAAGACAAACCAGCAGAGCACCAGGAAGTGGATCGAGCGGGCGATCTGTCGGTTTCCGAAGGGCCCGAGCCAAGCCAGTCGATTGGCGATCGCCGGAGCCTGGAGAAGGCCCGTAACCAGGGCGAGCGGTGCCGCCAGGAAGACCGTCAGAAAATAGGCAAGCTGCTGGAGGCTGTTGTAGCGAGTCCACCCTTCGTTGGGAGGGAACTGGAGAGAAAGATATTGCAAGAGTGTGGAAATCGCGTTCGGAACGACGTCCCAAGAGAGTGGAACGATCCGCCGCCATTGAGGAGTCAGGAAGAGCAGAAGAAAAAAAACGAGTCCGTTGGCCAGCCAGAATAGATCGAAGGAGAAATGCCACCAGCGGGCCAAGCCGATGGAGTGGCGAATCCCGGGAATGCCGAGCCAACCGGGGATCGTTACGGCGTCATCCTTCGCGGTCCATACGCGGTCCATCGGAACCGGCTTCTGAAAGCGAAACCACTCCGTTCCCGGCGTGCAGTGAACGTTCCAATAGAGACGAGGATGATCGGCAAGAATTTGCAATCCGGAGCGAATGATGAACGTGAGAAAAAAGAGGTTGAAGAAATGTTGCCAGCGGAGCCACCAAGGGAATCCGGCGGAGGAAGGCACCGTGGCGCTGGCGGAGCTGCCGGGATAGCGCGCGATGAACTCCTGCACCGCCGGGACTCGGCGCAGTTCTTGGGCGAACGCTACTGCCACAAGGATCAAGAGGACTCCCAACGGAAGAAGCCAGAGGACACTCCACCAGCGGCCCCCGAATCGGAACTGCGGAGAGATTCCGGTCCGAGGCGGAGTCCAATGGCTCAATCGGACCCGGTCGTCCGCAGGGGTGAGATCCGCCCGAAGCGGCTCGGAGCGAGGGTCTGCGTCATGAGGTTCGGCCATTTGTCCAATCGATGTGGATGAGAGTCGCCAAGATACGGAGGTAAGCCTACGCCCAAGTAGGCATGCGGGCAATTCTGGGCAAGCGGGCTCTCGCTCGGCGCGCGTTCGCGGAGGCGGTTGATCTTGCCCGGCGTTTCTCGTGCGCTGCGCAAAAGGTGCATCCCCGAGTGGGGCCGGCGATGCTACGCGATTTGAATGTGGGAATAGCAAACTGCAGGGAAGCGCATTGCCTTTGCGGCAGAGAGGTTGATCAAGGGGTTGGAGAAGCTCGCTTGGAGCCTCTGTTTTTGCTCTTTTGTCTGCGGCAACCGCTCTCGTGGCAACTTCCCCGCGTTTTGTCCTGCAAGATGGCCGGCCCGCCCGTTGCGAGCGCCCCCGTTGCGGGCGAAGAGCCGTTGGCCGACTGCTGATCTTCCTGCTCTGGCTGGACCTTCAGTTCGGATGGGCGGATGTGGAGGGGCGAACCGCCGCCGGTATCTCGGCAACTGGCTCGAGGCGGTCGAGGGAGGAGGTGCGGGCACTGAATCGAGGGTCCGGAGATCGACGGCGTCGGCGACCGTGAGGCTCTCTCCGTAGATTGCGCTCACGGCGTAGCCGGCAAAGGAGAGCTCAGGAATGGTTAGGTGGAGGAGATTGACCGGATATTGCAGGAAGCAGCGGCGGAAGCGCAGGGGAAATGGGATCCGGAGATTGGAGAGGTAGACCGGTCCCCAAATCCTGGCCCCATCGATTTCGATTCCACGGTTGGTGAGGAAGCCGCGCGCGTATCGATTCAGAAAGGGCCAGCGAATGATCTCGGCGCGAATCGTCCGGCGAAGTTCAGATGGAGATAGGCGCTCGGGATTCCGCGGAAGCCGGGGAGGAAGCGTGGAGCCGATGCGCGCCGGAAGCCCGGCGGTTGCGGCCGTCAATAGGGTCGTTTCCGCGGGCGTGAGGGGCCCAAAGACGCGAACGGCCCGGTCCTGCAGATCCCGAGCCTTGAATGCCGCAGCTTGGGCGGCAACCGGGATAAAAAGGAGAAGTAGGAGGAGTGCGGAGAGCGCGGAGCCGCCCGGCCCCCCTCCGCAGCTTTATCCGGCTGCCTGGTGCGGCGCGCTCCACGTCCAATTTTGAATCTCGGGAAGGTCGTCGAGATGGCTCTTTACGTAGATCCGGTGCTCGGCCAGCTTCTGCTCGAAGAGGTCGATGATCGGCTGCGTGCGCGAGCCCAAGCGGGGAACGCGGCGCAGTACCTCGATGGCGAGGTGATAACGGCTCATCTCGTTGAGAACGACCATGTCAAAGGAAGTGGTCGTCGTCCCCTCCTCCACGTAGCCTCGCACGTGGAAGCGTGCGGGATTGGGCCGGCCGTGGACGAGGTCGTGGACCATCCGGCGATAACCGTGGAAGGCGAAGATCACCTCCTTGTCCTCGGTGAAGAGGTTGACGAAATCCTGGTTGTCCAGGCCATGCGGGTGATAGGCGGGAGGGGACATGGCCATCAGGTCGACGACGTTCACCACGCGCACCCGCAGCTCCGGGATGTGGGATTGCAGAAGCCAGGAAGCCGCCATTACCTCCAAGGTTGGGACGTCGCCGGCGCATCCGAGGACGATGTCGGGGTCTCCCCCGTCGTTCCCGGCCCAGGGCCAGACGGAAGCGCCGCGAGCGCAATGTTCCCGGGCTTCCTCGATGCTCAGCCATTGGAGCGCGGGCTGCTTCTCCGCGATGATCAAGTTGACGTAGTGGCGGCTGCGTAAGCAGTGGTCGAGGGTGGAGAGTAGGGTGTTTGCATCGGGGGGAAGATAGATCCGGACGACGTCCCCCTTCTTGTTGATCAGCGCGTCGATGAACCCCGGCCCCTGGTGGGTGTAACCGTCGTACTCCTGGCGCCAGACATGGGAGGTGAGCAGGTAGTTGAGCGAAGCGACCGGATGGCGCCAGGGAATCTCTTTGTAGAGCTTGAGCCATTTGGCGTGCTGACTTGCCATCGAGTCGAGCACGGTCGCAAAGGCCTCGTAGGAGACCAGAAGCCCATGCCGTCCAGTCCAGAGATATGCCTCGAGCCAACCCTCGCAGGCGTGCTCGCTCAGAATTTCCATGACTCTTCCGTCAGGAGAGATCTGGTCGTCTCCTGGCAGGATTTTCGAGACGAGGCAGCGGTCGGTCACCTCAAAGACCGCTCCCAAGCGGTTCGAATCGGTCTCATCCGGGCAAAACACGCGAAAGTTTTTGGGATTTCGCCGGATGACGTCGCGTATAAACTTGCCGGCCACGCGGGTGTCTTCCGCCTCTACCGCTCCGCGCGGCTTGATGGAGACGGCGTAATTGGCGAAGTCGGGCAGGTCGAGATCGAATAGGAGTTTTCCGCCGTTGGCATAGGGGCTGGCCCCCATGCGGAGATCCCCTTTCGGGGCGAGCGACTCGAGCTCGGCCCTGAGCCGGCCATTCTGCTCGAAGAGCTCTTCGGGCTTATAGCTGCGGAGCCAGCTTTCGAGGAGCCGGAGATGCTCGGGATTCTCGCGCGCATCCATCAAGGGCGCGCGGTGGGACCTGTAAGTGCCCTCGAGCCGTACTCCGTCCACCTCCTTGGGTCCGGTCCACCCATCCGGGGTGCGAAGAAGAATGAGAGGCCATCGAGGGCGTCCGCTCACCCCGTTCTCCCGAGCCTCTTTCTGAATGGAGCGGATCTCTTCGTAGGCCTGGTCGATGGTCTGCGCAAATTCGGGGTGAACCTTCCCGGGATCCGAACCGGAGACGGTCAGTACCTGGTATCCGAAGCCCGAAAGGAGCATGCGCAGCTCCTCGTCCTCCATCCTGCCGAACACCGTGGGACCGGAGAGCTTGCCGTCGTTGATGTGGAGGATCGGCAGCACCGCTCCATCCCGCTTGGGGTTGAGGAAGTTGATCGATTGCCAGCTTCCGGAGAGGGGTCCCGTCTCGGCCTCGCCGTCGCTCACGACCGCCGCAACGATCAGTTCGGGATGGTCGAAGGCCGCCCCAAAGGCGTGCAGCAGCGAGTAGCCGAGCTCCCCTCCTTCATGGATGGAGCCCGGGGTCATCGCGCTGACATGGCTGGGCACGCCTCCCGGCGAGGAAAATTGGCGGCAGAACCGGGTGAGCCCGTCGAGGTTTCGGGAGATCTCCGGGAAAAACTCGGAGTAGGTCCCCTCCAGGTAGACGTTGGCCAATATCGCCGAGGAGCAGTGGCCGGGGCCCGTTACGAAGAGGAACCGGGCTCCCGTTTCCTGGATCAACCGGTTGAGATGGACATAGACGAGATTGAGGCCCGGGGCGGAGCCCCAATGGCCGCGGATGCGGGGCTTGAGATGTTCCGGCCGGAGCGGCTCTCGAAGAAGAGGATTCTCCTTGAGGTAGAATTGAGCGGCAGCCAGGTAGTTGGTTGCGCGCCAGTAGGCGTCGATCTTTTCGAGTCTTTCAGCGGTGAGCGGGTTCATGGTCGGTCGGGGCTAATAAGGGACGGTTTCAGCGGATACGTCAGCCAGCTTGGCAAAAGGCCTGGCCCGATAGCAAGCGGGATTCGGGTTTCCAGGGATTCTCCAAGCGAGCCGCCGGTTGAGGGTGGCTATTGCGGCGGCTTCGCTCGCGGCCGAGCGGAGGGGCGTTTTGCGACGGTCTTCTTGGCTTTGGCGGACTTCTCCTTGCCGTTCTTGGACGGACGGCGGGAACCCGCTTTCCCGGCGGAGGCGGCGGAGACGCGCTTCTCGAAGGCAAAGCCGATCTTTCCCCCATCCTTGATCTCTAGGAAGGCCGAGAAACGGCGTTTCGTCTTTCGGGAGAAGAAGCCCGTGAGGAGCCCGGTCTTTCGCTCCCGGAGCAACTGGGCGATCTCCTCGCGGGAAATGTCCCGGCCGAGGATCTGCTTGCCGATGCGCAGGGAGCAACTCGGCTTCTCCTCGAGTGCGTGCTCGCAGGCGTAGGCGGTGGCGGTCTCGTAGACCGCGCCGCCGTCTATGGGGCAGGCCCCGAGCGACTCTCCATTCACGATCTGCCTGGATTCTCCTCCCGTGCCGCTTTCAGCAAAGACGAAGGTGATCTTGCCTTCGGGTCCGAGCTTGAGCCGGGCGGAGAAGGGCTGGCCCGATCGGCTTCGGAAGCCGGACAGGGGACCGATCTCGCCTTGTTGTACGAGTGCGCTGAGCTCCTCGCGAGAGAGCGGCCGGCCGGCCAGGAACTTGCTGATCCGAAAGCCACCCGCGGAACGGTAATCATAGAGCGTCTCGACGAGGGGAGAGCCGTCGACGGGGCTTTTCACGTCCATGGGCTTGGAGTAGGCGCCGGCCGAGCCGAACCGACGAGCATCCTCTACGATCTGATGGGTCAATCGAGAGATCTCCTCCATGAAACGAGGGCGGGTGAACGAACCCCGCTCGATCTGTTGGAGCTTCCACTCCCAGTCGCCGGTCATCTCCGGCGAAGAGAGGACGGGAATGCCTGCGGCATGAAGGATTTCGAAGAGAGCAAAGGCCTTCGGGGTGGCCAGCAGCTCCCGCGCCTGCCGACGAAGATACTCTTCCTGCACCAGCCCTTCAATGATGGCCGCCCGGGTCGCGGGCGTCCCCAAACCCTTTTTTGCCATAGCCTCGCGCAACTGCTCCTCCTCCACGAGCTTGCCGGCGTTTTCCATGGCCGAGAGAAGCGTGGCCTCCGTGAAATGCGGGGGGGGCTTGGTCGAGAGCCCGACGACCTCCACCGCTTCCGCGCGTGCGGTCTCTCCGTCCCGGAGCGGAGCAAGGTCGGCTTCCCGCTGGCCGTCCGCCTCCGCCGCAGCTTCCCTTCCGTAGACGGCAAGCCAACCCGGCTCGCGGAGGATCTTGCCCTCGGTCCGGAAGTTTTCCCCTTCGATTGTGGTGATGCGGCTGACCGCCTCGAAGCGAGCCGGAGGATAGAAGGCCGATAGGAAGCGCTTGCAGACCAGATCGTAGATTCGCCGTTCCGCCGGATCGAGAGCGCCGGGAAGAGTTCCCGTCGGGATGATCGCAAAGTGGTCGGAAACCTTGGCGTTGTCGAAGATGCGCTTGTTGGGGCGGATCCAACCGTTCTCAAGAATCGCTCGGGCCGCTTCATTCCAGAGAGACGCGAGCTTCTCGACCACGCCGCGAACAGTCAGCCCGTAGTCTTCGGGAAGATGGCGAGAGTCGGTTCTCGGATAGGTGAGTGCCTTGTGGGTCTCGTAGAGAGCCTGGGCGATCTGCAAGGTCCGCTTGGCGCTAAAGCCAAAGCGCCCGTTGGCCTCCCGTTGGAGGGAGGTGAGGTCGAAGAGAGAAGGCGGCGCTTGGAGAACAACCTTCCGCTCCTCGGAAACGGGCCCGGCCTTCCCAAGGCACCGATCCCGGATGGCCCGGGCCTTTGCCTCATCCCAGATGCGCTCCGGACGCTCCTCCGGGACCTCCGGCCTCCTGCCCGCGGCGATCGCCGGATCGAACCAGCGGCCGGTATAGGAGCCCGATGAGGCATGGAAGGTTGCCCGAACCTCCCAGTAGTTCCGCGGGTGGAAGTCCTGGATCTCCCGGTCGCGTTTGACGACGATGGCCAGGGTCGGTGTCTGCACCCTTCCGACCGGGGTGAGCGCAAAGCCGCCTGGCCTCGAGTGGAGGGCCGTCAAGGCACGGGTGCCGTTGATGCCGATGAGCCAATCGCTCTCCGAGCGGCAGAGGGCCGCTTGCGCCAACGGCTCCATTTCCGTCTGAGGGCGAAGGCGGCTTAAGGCTTGACGGATCGCCTCCGGGGTCATCGATTGGAGCCAGAGGCGGTTCACCGGCTTCCGAACGTTTGCATAATCGATCAGATAGCGAAAGATGAGCTCGCCTTCTCTTCCCGCATCGCAAGCATTGATGATTCCTTCGACATCGGCTCGCCGCAGCAGGCGGAGCAACAGGTCGAGCCGTGGCTTGGTCTGGGGGATCGGTCGTAGTTGAAACGAGGAGGGGAGGATGGGGAGATGGTCGAGGGACCACTCCTTGTGCTTGCTGTCCATCTCGTTGGGCCGGCAGAGCTCGACCAGGTGGCCGATCGCCGAAGAGATCACGTAGCGGTCGTTTTCGTAGACTTCGTGGCGCCCGGAGGGAAAACCGCCGAGGGCCGAGGCGATGTCGGCCGCGACGCTCGGCTTTTCCGCGATGATGAGGGTTTTGGCCATGAATTTCCGAACGGTGCGCCCTCTCTTCCGTCTGCTTTTCCCACGCTTCCCGAGCCGCGTCCCGTCCGCCACGTCAGGCGACGCGCACAAAGGCGTTTCCTGGAAGGCGGCGAACGAGCCGTTTCATTTCGAGTCGCAGCAACGTAGAAGAGACGGTCGGCGATGGCAAACCCGTTCTCTCGACGATTGTGTCAAAGAGGCTTTCGTCGAGCCCGAGGGCGGCAAAGACCGAGCGCTCCTCCTGTGTGAGAGTGGAGGGAAGCGGCCGCTCTTGGACCACGGGAGCCGCGGGAAGCCAGAGAGCAAGCTCCGAGGTGATGTCGCTTGCTTCCGCAACCAGCTTTGCTCCTTGTTGGATGAGCCGGTTGGAGCCCGCGGCGAGTGGATTGTCGACTCGCCCCGGGACCGCGAAGACCTGCCGACCCTGTTCAACGGCGCACTGTGCGGTCAGGAGAGCTCCGCTCGTTATCGGCGCCTCGATCACGAGCACCCCCGAGGAGAGGCCGCTGATGAGCCGGTTGCGCTGCGGAAAGGTGTGACGAGCGGGGGCGGTGCCCAGGGGGAGCTCGCTCAGGACGCAGCCGGTGTCCGCGATCCGCCGGGCGAGCTCCCTGTTTTCCGGCGGGTAGACCCGATCGATGCCGCAGCCGAGGACAGCCCAGGTGGAGCCTTTGGCGGCAAGGGAGCCCATGTGAGCGGCGGTGTCGATGCCGCGCGCCAACCCCGAAATCACCGGAATACCGGCATAGGCGAGCTGGAAGGAGAGGCGGCGGGCCGTCTCGACTCCATAGACGCTTGTCCGGCGCGAGCCGACGACCGCGACGCCGCGCAGCCAACGCTCGGGCCGCTTGCCGCGAAGATAGAGGAGTAGGGGAGGATCCGGGATTTCGGCCAGGGCTTCCGGATAACCCGGTTCTCCAAGGAAGAGAAGGTCGATTCCCAGCTCGCGGCAGCGGGAGATCTCCCTTTGAGCCGTGGCGGGATCGGCGCGGCGGATCTCCGCGGCAAGCTTCGAGCCGATTCCCGGGAGGCGGGATAGGGTCGTTTCTCCCGCAGCGAAGATACCTTCCGTCGACCCAAAGGCTTCGAGCAGCCGGTGCGCCCGAGCCGGGCCAATGCCGGGGAGCAGATGGAGGAGGACCGCAGCCTCTTGAGCGGTCATGCCGGTCGATCGAGGATGATGTCGAGCGCGCTTTCGATTGCTTCCTCGGGCACATCGACGAGCACGGGCTCGCCCAGGGCGCGAAGCAGGACCCAGCGGTTGACGCCTCGTTCCCGCTTCTTGTCCACCAGGAGGGCCTCTCGAATCCGGGCCCGGGGGACCCCATCGACGTTCCGGGGCAGACCGTGACGGACGAGAAGCCGTTCGAGAAGGGAGCCCGCGGATTCAGGCAGGCCGCAGAGGCGGTGGGAGAGGAGGGTGGCCACGCGCATGCCGAGCGCGACACCTTCCCCGTGGACGAGCGTTCCGTAGGCGAGTGCGGCCTCGAGCGCGTGGCCCGCCGTATGGCCAAAGTTCAGGACCGCGCGCCGCCCGCTCGTTTCCCGTTCGTCTTCGGCCACGATCGCGGCCTTTATCTCGACCGAGCGCCGGACGATGGCCTGCCAATCGAGCGTGCTCTCCTCGAGGCTCGAGAGAAGCCGGGGATCGGCGATCATGCCGTATTTGATCACTTCGGCCAGACCGGCGTGGATCTCGCGTTCGGGCAGCGTCGCCAGGGTCTTGAGCTCTGCGAACACCCCCCAGGGTTGATAGAAAGTTCCGACGAGATTCTTCCCTTGGGGTAGGTTGATGCCCGTCTTTCCTCCGACCGCGCTGTCCACCATGGCTAGGAGAGTGGTCGGGAGCTGAAAGAAAGCGATGCCGCGCAGGAAGATCGAAGCGGCAAAGCCGGCTAGGTCGCCGATCACCCCCCCGCCCAGGGCGAGAATGGCTCCCTTCCGGTCGATGCGGCTCTCCGCGAGCTTCTCTAAGAGAATGCCGAGCTGAGGGAGGCTCTTCGAGCCTTCTCCCGGAGGGATCCAAAGGACCACCGGCTCAAAGCCCGCCGCCGCCAGCGAAGACCGGACCTCTTCGGCGTAGGAGCGCAGGGCGCCATCGGCGACGAGGGCGATGCGCGAGCTGAGGCGAGGACCGGCGGAGAGCCGAGAACCCAGGTCTTCGAAAAGGCCGCCCCCGATCCAGATGGGATAGGTGCGGCTGCCCGCGGAAACGGTGATGGAGCAGACTCTGTTCATGAAGGTGGGCTTACGAAAGAAGTTGGAGCACGGCGAGGAGGAGCGTTCGGCTCTCCTTGCTGGCGCTCCCGGC
>JBFXFN010000008.1:0-53321 GCA_050179015.1 Methylacidiphilaceae bacterium
GGCCAGATGCCCCACCCGTCGGAGTCGACGGCCTTGGGCTTGCCTTCCCCGCCTGTTTTCGCTTCGACCGTTCTCGTTTGAGGCTCGAGTAGTAGCGTTGTCATTGGTCCCTTTCCTCCCTTGATAAAGCAGAAAGCGTGCCAGAAACTGCGCATTC
The DNA here is from genome assembly GCA_050179015.1 of Methylacidiphilaceae bacterium. Lineage (GTDB taxonomy): Bacteria > Verrucomicrobiota > Verrucomicrobiia > Methylacidiphilales > Methylacidiphilaceae > Methylacidimicrobium. Next base: position 158 of record JBFXFN010000008.1, read on the forward strand.
GATCGCGGGCCACCCCATGAAAAGAAGTTTCATCTTGCGCTGAAGAGAGTCTCACGCCTTTTTGCTCCGCGTCGGAATCAAAAGGGAGCGGACGCGCGTCAAAAAGAGGTCAAAGCCAAGCGGCTCCGAGAGAATGGTTTTGGACTTGTCGCCCGGCGCATCCTCCCGGAGATTGGGAGCGAAAGGGATAGATGAGGCGGAAAGGATGGATGAGACGGGGAGCAGGCGGGGCGATCGTTCTGCTCCTTCTCTTGGGATGCAGTCCGGTTCCGGAATCCGTCCGGAGCGCCGCGGAGAGCCAGGGATCGTTTCGCGCGCTCCAAAAGCATCCCGGAGCCTATCGAGGGAGGCCGGCGCTTCTCGGCGGGAGGATCGTGCGGGTCCAGAGCCTCCCGGATCGCACGCGGATCGAAATCGACCGCCTGCCGTTGGATGAGAAGGACCGCCCTAGGGGAGAAGCCAAAGGCCAAGGACACTTTCTGGCGCAGCTACGAGACAAAGTCGATGCAAGTGCCTATCCGTGGGGCCGGCTCGTCACCGTTTGGGGAGAGTTTGCGGGAGCCGTCGGAGGCGAGCCGCTTGTGATCGCCCGCGAGGTCTATCTCTGGCCCCATCGTTTCGGCCAGGAGCCGCTCTACCCGCCCGGACCCTATCGGGAGGGCGACATTGGAGCGGGCTGGGATCCGGGCTCCTGGTGGTAATGGCGGTCACCATCTTCCGCCCGGGAGCGCCTCGATAAGGCCCTAGTAAACGTCCTTGTGGTAGCGCTTCTCTTCTTTGGCCAGGGTAACGTTCACATAACGAGCAGCGTCATCCGGGCTGAGGCCGCCGAAGCGGTGCGCGATGTCGATGAGGGTCTGATGGACGTCCTTGGCCATTCGCTGAGCGTCCCCGCAAACATAGAAGTGTGCCCCTTCTTGGAGCCAGGCCCAGAGCTCCTTTCCCTGCTCGAGCATCCGGTGCTGGACGTAGACTTTGTGGGCTTGATCCCGGGAAAACGCCGTGTCCAAGCGGGAGAGGACTCCTTTGCGATGCATCTCGAGGAACTCCTCTTCGTACAAGAAGTCGGTCGCCCGGTGCTGCTCGCCGAAAAAGAGCCAGTTCTTTCCCGTGTGGCCGAGCGCAGCCCGCTGTTGGAGAAAGGCCCGAAAGGGAGCCACGCCCGTTCCGGGACCGACCATGATCAAGGCAGCGTTCGGGTCCTCCGGTAGCCGGAAGTGCTTGGCGGGTTGCACATAGACGGGGAGTTCTTGGAGTGCGGAGGGCTGTTGCCGGGAGAGATGGCCGGAAGCGAGCCCCAGCTTCTCGCGGCCATTGCTCTGAAAGCGGACGACCGCAACGGTCAGGTGAATCTCTTCGGGATAGACGGCCGGGGCGGAAGCGATGGAATAGAGCCGGGGAAGAGCGCGGTTGACCAAGCCGAGGAACTCTTCGGTTCCAAACGAAACGGCGGGATAGCTTTGAAGAAGGTCGACATAATCCTTGCCGTACAGGTAGGCATCGAGTTCCGCGTCGTTTTGACAGAGGGCATGGAGCCGCTCGCGGCTTTCTCCGGGAGAGAGCTTTTCCGCGAGTGCCCTTGCAAACTTCCTGGTTACCCGATTGAGAACGAACTGCCGTGCGAGGATCTCTCGCAGAGAGGCGGTCTGGCCCTGGATAGAAGCCATCTCTTCGCCTGAAAACCCGAGACCCTGGAGCAGCTCATCGACGATCTCCGGGGGGTTGCGGGCGAAGATCCCCAAGGAATCCCCCACTTGATAAACGAGACCGCTGCCGCGGAGATCGACTACGATATGCCTCGTCTCCTTTTCCGATCCTTCCAGAGTCAAGACTCGATTTTCCGCAATGCGCGCGGGAAAGGGATTGGCTCGCGTATAAGGATTCGGCGCGGGAGAAGGAGTTGCTGTCATCGGGTAGAATAAGATAACTAAAAAAGACCGCATTGACTACCGCAAGCAGAGGCGAAAGACAAGCGGAAAGTCGGTGAATCAGGGTCAAAAGGCTCCACCGGGGGAAGGGAGCCTGCTTCTTCCTTCGGAGATCGAGGTGGCCAGACGATTGCCGCGCGGGTGCTATACTATAATAAGGTGCAGATGAGCCAAGAACGATTCAGAGATCGAAAGGAGGCCGGAAGGCTTCTGGCCGAGGAGCTGCTCGAGTATGGAGGCCGGAAGGACGCTCTGCTTTTGGCGCTTCCGCGCGGGGGAGTCGCCGTGGGAGCGGAGATGGCCAGGATCCTCCATCTTCCGCTCGATGTCTTCACCGTTCGCAAGCTCGGGGTTCCCGGCCAGGAAGAGTTGGCCATGGGGGCGATTGCGACCGGAGGTGGAAGGGTGATCAATCGTTCCGTGGTCGCAAGCCTCGGAATCGACGAAGAGACGATCGAGGAGGTTGCCGCTAGGGAGGAGCGGGAGTTGCGGAGGCGCGAGGAGCTCTTTCGCAAGGGGTTGCCTCCGCTTTCGATCCGGGGGAAAATCGCGATCTTCGTCGATGACGGCATCGCTACCGGAGCAACGATGCGGGCCGCGATCGAGGCGGCCCGAAAGCTCGGGCCGGCTGCCATTCTTGCCGCAGTTCCCGTAGCACCGCCTTCGGTAGCCAGGGAGATGGCCGAACTCGTCGACGAATGGATCGTGCTCCTGACTCCGGATGTCTTCTTCGGCGTCGGGCAGTGGTACGAGGAGTTCCCCCAACTCGGGGACGACGAGGTCTGCGCCCTCCTGCATGAAGCGGCAGAGGAGCGAGCGAGAGAAAGAACGAGGCGGGAGCCGCCGGGCGAGGGGGGGCCAGCAGATCGATGACGGCGGAAGAATCGAGCGGCGTCTTTCGACTGAAGGCGCCTTATGCTCCCTGCGGAGACCAGCCGCAAGCCATCGAGGCGATGGTGCGTCGGGTAGAGGAGGGCGCGCCCCATACGGTCTTGTTGGGAGTGACCGGGTCCGGGAAGACCTTCACGGTTGCCAACGTCATCGCGCGACTCGGTCGCCCGGCGCTGGTGATTTCGCACAACAAGACGCTCGCCGCGCAGCTATACAGCGAACTCAAGCAGTTCTTTCCGGAGGCTGCCGTCGAATATTTCGTCTCCTACTTCGACTACTACCAGCCGGAGGCCTACATCCCGAGCACCGACACCTACATTGAAAAGGACTCGAGCGTAAACGACGAGATCGAACGGTTGCGGCTTTCGGCCACCATCTCCCTGCTTTCTCGGCGGGACGTCATTGTCGTGGCAAGCGTCTCCTGCATCTACGGGTTGGGGTCTCCGGAGGACTACGAGGGCCTCGCGTTTGCTCTGCGAGTCGGGATGGAGCTGAGGCGGGAGGAGCTGCTGGCTCGTCTGGTCGAAATGCAGTACGAGCGGAACGATGTGGCGCTGGCTCGGGGCCGATTCCGGGTTCGCGGCGATGTGGTCGAGGTCTGCCACCGCTCGGCCGAAGAGGGCTTGCGGATCGAGTTTCTGGGGGATCGGATCGATCGGATCAGCGAATTTCAGCTTCTGACCGGAAATGTGCTGGTCCGGTTGGAAAAAGAGATGATCTTTCCAGCCCGCCACTTCGTGACCCCGTATGACAAGATGAAGAAGGCGGTCGCTTCCATCCGGCAGGAGCTCGAGGAGCGGGTGAGCGAGCTGGAAGGCCAAGGGAAGCTGCTGGAAGCCCAGCGGCTACGGCTTCGGACGACCTACGATCTCGAACTCCTCGAAGAGCTCGGTTTTTGCAGCGGGATCGAGAACTATTCCCGCCATATGAGCGGGAGGGCGCCCGGCTCGCGCCCATACACCCTTCTCGACTTCTTTCCGAAGGATTTTCTTACGGTCATCGACGAGTCGCATGTCACAATCTCGCAGATTCAGGGCATGTATGCGGGGGACATCGCCCGCAAGCGGGTGCTGGTCGAGCACGGATTTCGTCTTCCCTCGGCGCTCGACAACCGCCCGCTGAATTTCCCCGAGTTCAACTCGCTGGTAGGCCAACGGATTTATGTTTCTGCGACACCCGGCGACTACGAACTCGGGCTCTGCGGCGGAGAGGTGGTGGAGCAGATCATCCGGCCGACCGGACTCCTGGATCCCGTGGTTGAAGTTCGCCCCCTTAAGGGGCAGATCGACGATGTGATGGCGGAGATCCGCAAGCGCGAGGAGAGGAAAGAGCGCACCCTGGTGCTCACCTTGACCAAGCAGACCGCGGAGGATCTGGCCGACTACCTGCGTGAACTGGGCCTCTGCGTGCGCTATCTCCATTCGGAGCTCGACGCAATCGAGCGCGTCGAGATTCTCCGCGGACTTCGAGCGGGCGATTTCGACGTTCTCGTCGGGATCAACCTGCTCCGGGAGGGGCTCGATCTCCCGGAGGTATCGCTCGTGGCGATCCTGGACGCGGATAAGGAGGGCTACCTCCGCTCCGAAAAGTCCCTGATCCAGATTGCCGGACGGGCCGCCCGCCATCTCCAGGGAATCGTGCTGCTTTATGCCGAACGGGAGACTCCGGCGATCCGTAAGCTCCTAGAGGTGACCGAATACCGCCGTGGCAAGCAGATTGCGTACAATCAGGCCCATGGCATCACCCCTCGCGGGGTGCAGCGGGGGATCCAGGAGAGTCTTCGGGGGCTGCTCCGCGCCGAGGCGCAGGCGGTGGAGCGGCTGCATGAGGACGAAGGCCGATTCGATCTCGAGGAGGTGCTCCGCGATCTGCAGCGGGAGATGCTGGAGGCGGCGGGCTCGCTCGACTACGAAAAAGCGGCCCTGCTCCGGGATCAGATCGAGGAGCTTCGCCGGAGATCCGGGGCCGCCTCTCCCCGGCCCTCGGGAGCGAGAGGGCGTGCGAGCGCCGGCAAGCCGAAAGGAAGACGGAGGCCCGCGCTGTCGAGGAAGCGGAATGATCGGCCGGGACGTTCCCCGGGATCGGGGTCGGCTATCTGAGTCTTCCAGGAGGCAGAGCGATGGCAGATCCTTCCATTGTTGGGTCCGGAGCGGCCATCTCCCGCCCCCTCTATCGGGCACGCTGGTTTGCGCTCGGCGTCCTGGCGGCGCGCTTTCTGCCGAGGCGTGTTGCGCGCGGGATCGGAGCCGCGGCGGCCGTGGCTTTCTGTTTGTTCTGCCGCGCTCAGGCGGCGCTGGTCGGCCGGAGTCTCCGGCTCATTTTGGATCGGACTGTCCGAGACGATGACGTCCGGAAGGTCTATCGAAATTTCGGCAGAACGATCGGAGACTACTTCTATTTGGGCAGCCGATCGGCCGCCCGGGCGCGGGAACTCATCGAGGAGCGGATCGGTTACGATGGGCTCGCCTTGGCGCATCGCCGGAAGAAGGGGGCGCTGCTCCTCACCGGCCATCTCGGTTTTTTCGAGCTCGGAGGTGTGCTCCTTTCGGGCCTCGGCTTTCCAGCGGCGATCCTCACGTTTCCCGAGCCCGATCCCGACTTCTCCCGGTGGCGGGCGGATTATCGCCGCCGGTGGGGAATCGAGACTCTGGAAGTCGGGCAGGATGCCCTCTCCTTCCTGGCGGTCCGCAAAGAGCTGGCCCGAGGGAAGTTCGTCGCCGCACTCATCGACCGTCCCTCTCCGACGAGCCGGGTGTCCGTCCGTCTCCCCCACGGCCGCCTGCCGGTCTCCACGGGAGTGCTCTATCTGGCTATGGTCGAGGATGTTCCAGTCTTCGTGGTGACGGTCACGGAAATGGCCAACGGACGCTATCGGGTCTGGTGCAGCCCGCCTCTCCATTTCTCGGGCCGGGGCCGGGACGGGCAGGCCTTGGAAGCCGCCAGCCAACAGGTCTTCGATCTGCTGGTTCCCGAAATCAGGGCCCATTGGAGCCAGTGGTACCAGTTCGTCCCCTTGGATCGCCCGGGCAGCCATCCCGAATCCGGCAAGCCCGTTTTGCCAGCGGCAGGAGGGAGCTTGTGAGAGATCCCGACTAGGCGTCCTTTGAGTCTTTACCTCGCCGGATGCGGCGCATTAGATTTGCCGCCGTTCTGGAGACGCAAAACCAACAAGAGGAACGTTGCGCCCCGATGGAAGTTCGGTTTTTGCCGCTGTGTCACGAGGCGAATCGGCCGGCGGGCTCCAGGCTCTTGCGCCGGCTTGTGCAGACGGCCGACCTCATCCGTTTCGCTTGGGCCATCGGATTCTTTTGGCTGGGTAGCCTCCTCTGTAGCATTGCTGCCGGACTGCTCGAGCTCCTCCTTCCATCGCGAATCGGCGCGCGTATCGGCCAATTCCTGATCATGGCCGGTTTTCGACTGTTCCTTTTCCACATGCGCCTGCTCGGCCTCTTCCGATGCGATCTCGGCGCGCTCGACGGGCTCCGGAAGGACGGTCCCCTGCTCATCGCCGCCAACCATCCGGCCCTGCTCGATGCGGTGCTGGTGATCTCCCGGCTTCCGAGGGTCGTCTGCCTGACCAAGGCAGGGCTTTGGGGAAATCCATTTTTTGGGGGATGCATTCGGCTGGCCCGGTACATTCGGAGCGATGCACCGCTCTCGCTTGTCCGGGAGGCGAAGGAGGCGATCCTCCGCGGCGACCAGATCCTGATTTTTCCGGAGGGAACGCGGACCACCGAGGAACCGGTCAACGCTTTCAAGGGTGGGATTGCGGTCGTGGCTCGGGCGACCGGGATTCCGGTGCAGACGGTCTTTCTGGAAGGGAGCTTCCCCTACCTCGCAAAAGGGTGGCCGCTTTTCCGCATGCCTCAGTTTCCCTTGGAGTATCGAGCTAGGCTCGGGATGCGGTTCCTTCCCAAGAAAGACAGCCACGCATTTGTCGAAGAGCTCGAAAGCTACTACCGGCGGGAGCTTACTCGTACCCGGTCGCTTGCGACCCGATGAGCGCAGGAAAGAGAAGCTCGCTCGTTTTGATCCCGAGCTACAACACGGGACCCAAGCTTCTGGAGACGGTGGAGGAGGCCCGCCGGGTTTGGGAACCGGTTTGGGTGGTGCTCGACGGAAGCAGCGATGGATCCGAGAGACGGCTCCTCCGCCGTGCGGAAGGCGACCCTGGGCTTCGGGTCTTCCCCCTCGCCCGGAACCAGGGGAAAGGGGCGGCGATCCTTCACGGTCTTCGGCAGGCGGCGAGAGCGGGATTTACCCATGCCTTGACGATGGATGCGGACGGGCAGCATCCCGCCGGCTCCATTCCGGAGTTCTTCGCGGCATCCGCAGCCGCGCCCAACGCCATGATCCTCGGGCTGCCGGTCTTCGATCGGAGCGCTCCCCCCTTGCGCGTCGGCGGACGGAAGATCTCCAACTGGCTGGCGCGCCTCGAGACGCTGGGCGGAAACGTCGGCGACGTCCTCTTCGGCTTTCGGGTCTATCCGATCGGTCCTCTTTTAGAGATCCTGGAGACGCGCCGGACGATGCGAAGGTTCGACTTTGATCCCGAGGCGGTCGTCCGCCTCTACTGGAAGGGGCTCCCCCCGATCCACCTTCCGGCGAGGGTGCGCTACTTTTCCCAAGAGGAGGGAGGAGTCTCGCAATTCCGGTATTTCCGGGACAACCTCCTGCTCGGCCGGATGCACCTCCGGCTCCTCCTGGAAGCTCTCCCGAGACTTTTCGGTCGTCCGCAGGTTGAACCATCATCCGCGACATTGGACCACAAGTGATTGTCGATTTTTTACACCAGGACATTCAGCTCGGAGGCAATTCGAGAGAAGAGCCCGATCAAGGATCTTCCAGAGAGAGTTTGGCCGAGCGGGTCGCCTGAAGGCGCCGAAGCACCTTGGGCACTTCTTCGGTAAAGCCTGATCTTTCTTCGAAAGCGCGAACAGGGCTTCGGAGGGTTTCATGTGGGGTTCTTCCTTCTATCTCCCAAAACCCCTGTACGCAAAATCGAAGAAACTCCAGGGCTTGTTCTTCGGGAGCGCTTCTCCAGTACCTTCCGTGGTTGTTCCTTTGAGTCGTGGCGACGCGGGGAGGCAAGAGGGTGAGCACCGAATAGAAGAGGATCTCGCACGGAACGTTCGTCGGATAGAAGAGGTTTTTGTTCGTCCTCTTCTCCGGATCGATCTCGATCCGGATTTTCGTGCAGACGGGTCAACCGTTCGGGCTGCCCTCCATCGCCATAGGGAGGGAGACCGCGCGAAGACCCCGGGCAGCGAGGATCGGGAGCAGTGCCGAGAGAACCTGCACGCTTACGGGCTCGCCCTCGGTGGTGCGCGCGCTCGATCCATCATGGAGGAGGAGAATGTCGCCTTCGGCCAGGTTCCGGGTTAGACGGTGCAGGACGGTTTCGGGTTTCCGGCAGGCTGTGTCGAAACCTCTGCGGGTCCAGGAGACGTAGTGGAGGCCCGCGCGTGCGAGCGCCGGATCGAGTAGAGGATTGCGAAAGCCCATGGGGGCGCGGAAGAACCGGGGAGCGGCGCCGGAGCATGCGGCAAGGATCGCTTGCGCTCGGGCGATCTCCCGCCTTAGCGCCCCGAGAGGATAGCAGGCGAAGAGATTGGAGTGGCGGAAGCTATGGTTTTCCACGCTGTGGCCTCGGCGTACCATTTCCCGGATGAGCTCGGGATGGCGCTTCGCCCGCTTCCCGATACAGAAGAAGCTCGCCTTCGCCCCATTGGCGTCCAAGAGGTCGAGGATCGCCGGGGTGACCTCGGGATCCGGGCCGTCGTCGAAGGTGAGGGCGATGAGGCCGCGCCTGGCGGCGGAAGGCGGAAGGCGGACCAGGTTAGACCCGAGCAGGGTACTTCTTGGCCAAAGGCCGCAGAGGGTTAAAAGGAGATGGTCGGCCAGGAGAAGAGTGATGAACCAGACCCAGTGCCTTGGGCAGAGGAGAACTGCCGCCAGGGCGGCTCCATGGAGCCAGAACGAAGCGCGGATGGCTCTTGCTGGACGCCAGGGTCTGGGATTCGGTCGGAAACCCGAAGCTTCGGAGAAGAATTGCGCGAGGATCATCGGGTTAGGCGATTCGATCGAGCATGCGCCGGTTCCCGGTCAAGCGGGCATAGGTCCGGCCGACCAGATACCAGTGGAGGAAAAATGCCTCGGCTAATAGGCGCGGGATTTCCCGGAGAGAAGGCGTCCAGCGGTCTTCGGCGGCGCAGAGCAGATGGCGGATCCCGAGCCCGGAGGCGAGGAGGGAGCTTCGGGCGAGATGAAAGCGGCTGGTGACCAAGACATCGGGCTGCCCGCTGGGCCGGGCGAGGGCGGAGCGGTAGAAGCGAAGATTTTCCAACGTGTGGCGGGAGCGCTCCTCGAGCACGAGGGAGCGTTCGGGCACGCCCTGGGACTGGAGATATCGGGCGCCCGCCGCCGCTTCGGATGGAGCCCCGCAAGCGGTGTTTCCTCCCAGCAGAAAGATTGTTGCCGAAGGGGCCTGCCGGTGGAGCAGGAGCGCTCGATCGAGTCGGCAGCGGTAGGTGGGGGACGGCTTTCCGGCGGCATCCAGGCAGGAGCCCAGGACGAGGATGTGGGAGGGGTGATCGGCGCAAGCGCCGCTTCGACGGGCGACGCGGAGGACATAGCCCAGGACGATCCAGAAGCTTAGGGTGGCGGAGCCGAGTGCAACTAAAATCGAAAGGAGGAGCATCGAAATCCCATCCGCTCCAAGGAAAAAGGAGCCCATCCCCGGGCTTCCGATCCGGCTCCTATTTGGCCGGAGGAGGGGCGGTGGCGGAATCCTTCTTCGCGACTCGGGGTTCTTCCTTTTCCCGATTTCCACTCTCTTAGTATCACTCGGTTCACGTCTCGGAGAAAATCGGCTTGTCGGGATTGCGGCGGGTTGGCTTCCTAAGGGGGCGGCCGTCCGGCGGGCAGCATATTGCGGGCAGTGCGTCTCATGGAAAAACGATTTCGGCGCCTCTTTTTTCTTTCGCCCTGGTTTTGGGCCTTCGGAGGATGGCTGCTCTTCGCCTGGTTCGGAGAGGGAGCCGCCTGGGCTGACCCGTCGGCCGAAGCCGAACGAATCGTCCACCGGCTGGCCGAGCAGGACAAGCGTCTTGCGGCGCGCCGCCGGCAATTCGACTACGACTTGACGATCATTCGGGAGAAGCTCGATGCCGACCGCCGCATTGTTTCGGAGAGCAAGCAGCGGCAAATCGTCTATGCCGATCGGGCTCCCGATTACGGCTCCCGTCCCGAGAAGGGACCGGAAGGGGAGACCGCCAAGGCCGCGCAAGAGGAGCCATTCGAGGTCCTCAACGTGATCGACCATTACTATTATTCCCTGGACGGGAGCGAAACCGTCAACGGAGTCGACTGCTACAAGATCCGGTTTCATCCGAAGCCCAACATGCCCTACCGGAACCGGGAGGAGAAGGTCGTCAATGCGGTCTGGGGCCATTTGTGGGTTTCCAAGGAGGACTACTCTCTTATGGGAAACGAGGGTTTTCTCGGCCAGCCGGTTTCCGTGGCCTGGTTCTTTGCGAGGCTCTATGAACTCGAGTTTCGCTGGGAGTCGCAGCGTCTCCCGAACGGAGATTGGGGTCCCAAGGAGGTGCGCTACCGTTATGCCGTTCGTATCCCTTTTGGGTGGCTGCGGGAGAGGGTGATTCGGCAATACGGGGAGTTCCGGTATCACGCCGCCGGACGAAAGTTGCCCGCGCATTAAGAACGGAGGAACGGTGATCTCGTGCCGGTCAGGGAAGCATTGACAAGCGAAACGGGAGAAGGGAAGGTGCCGTAACTCTCCATGGACCCGCGCGCCGATACACAACCACCTCCGGCTTATCGGCGGGTTCTTTTGAAACTGAGCGGAGAGGTGCTCGCCGGCCCCGATGCTCCCATTTCGATGGAGGTTACCCAGAAGATCGCCCGCCAAGTGGCGGAGGTCTACGGCTCCGGTATCCAGATCGCGATCGTCATTGGGGGAGGGAATATCTGGCGCGGCACGACGGGGCTCAAGAGCGGACTCGACCGGCCGACCGCGGATTACATGGGGATGCTGGCGACGATCATCGACGGGCTGGCTCTTCAGGGAGCTCTCGAACGCATCGGGATCCCCACCCGGGTGCAGACGGCCGTCGAGGTGCGGAACGTGGCCGAACCCTTCATCCGGAGACGGGCGATTCGCCACCTTGAAAAAGGGAGAATCGTCATCTTCGTGGGCGGAACCGGCAACCCTTTCTTTTCGACGGATACGACGGCGGCCCTGCGGGCGAGCGAGATCGAGGCGGAGGTGATCTTGAAGGGAACCAAGGTTGACGGGATCTACGACAGCGATCCCAAGATCAATCCGGATGCCAAGCGCTTCACGCAGCTTCGCTACATCGATGCGATCCAAAAGCGTCTTTCCGTCATGGATTCGACCGCTTTCTCGCTCTGCATGGACAACAACATTCCGATCGTCGTCTTCAATGTCTTTACACCGGGCAATCTTCGGGCCGCGATCTTTGGCGAGCCGATCGGCACTCGGGTTTCCGCATAGCTCGGAGATCTCTTGTTGCAGCAGGAGATCTTTCCCCTCAGAATGGAGCGGAAAGGGAAGCCATGAGTAGTTTCGACGAGATTCTTTTCAGCACCGAAGAACGGATGGAGAAAGCGATCGAACATCTCCGGGAGGAGTTCGCCTCGGTTCGATCGGGCAAGGCATCTCCGGAGCTCGTAGCGAATGTCTCGGTCGAGGCCTATGGCTCGCCGATGCGTCTTCGAGAACTGGCGGCCATCACCGTTCCGGACGCGCACCTTCTCCTTGTGCAACCGTGGGATCCGACGGTCGTGGATGCGGTGAGAAAGGCTCTGGAGGAGGCGAGGCTGGGGATCAATCCCATCGTCGACGGCAAGTTGATTCGCCTGCCCATTCCTCCGCTCTCCGAAGAGCGCCGGCACGAGCTGATCCGGGTCGTGCGCAAGATGGCGGAAGAGGGGCGCGTAGCCTTGCGGGGAGTGCGGCGGCATGGGCTCGAAGAAGCAAAGGCCTTCCAAAAGGAGTCGGATGTGAGCGAGGACGATCTCGCACGGGCCGAAAAAGAGGTGCAGAAGCTGACCGACCGCTTCACCGCCGAGGTCGACCGGCTGCTCCAGGCAAAGGAGGCCGAGCTCCTGAAGGTCTAGGGAAGCGGTGAGCGCAAAAAGGATCCTTCTTCTGGTCGGCGATTTTGTCGAGGACTACGAGGCCATGGTGCCGTTCCAGGCGCTCCAGATGGTCGGCCATCTCGTAGACGCGGTCTGTCCGGGGAAGCGGGCGGGAGAGAGCGTCAAAACCGCGATTCACGATTTTGAGGGCGACCAGACCTATACCGAAAAGCCCGGCCACCGGTTCGTTCTGAACGCCGCCTTTGAGGGGATCGATCCTTCGCGCTACGACGCCCTGGTGATTCCGGGCGGACGAGCTCCCGAATATCTGCGTCTGAACCCTGCGGTCCTCGACCTTGTTCGCCACTTTGTGAAGGCCGGTAAGCCGATCGCCTCCATCTGCCATGGAGCCCAGCTGCTCGCGGCTGCCGGAGGGCTCTCGGGTAAGCGGGCTTCGGCCTACCCGGCGGTGGGTCCCGAGGTGAGAGCGGCGGGAGGCGCCTATGTCGATCTGGCGGCAAACGAAGCCCTGGTCGATGGGAATCTCGTCACCGCACCCGCTTGGCCGGCCCATCCGCAATGGCTCGCCCGCTTTCTTGAGCTGCTGGGGACTCGGGTGGTAACCTGAGGTCGCTCTCGATTACGCATGAGAGCGAGTCTTTCCGTGGGAGGATGGCTAAAAAGGGCGGATTGGGGACGAGGAGGCGTCTTTTTGCTTCTCGCACTCCTATTGGGCGGATGCGCCAACGTGGGCTATCTGCCATCCGAGGGCCAGGGGATTCTTCTGCCGGCTAAACCTGGGACCAAGCAAGTCGTGGACGGCATGGACGTCTGGATCCGCGGGGGGCCCGGCCGGCCGGCCTGGGTTCTCGGAACGGTCGTGGAGACGCGAGGCAAGGGACCGATCGGAGGGGGAGGAACCCTTCGCGGCCTGGTCAAACAGGCGAAAAAGCGCAAAGCGGACGCCGTCGTTCTCCTGCAGAAGCAGAGCCAATGGGTGGGCGATGCGTTGGAGGAGGTTGTCCTTCCCGATTGGGAGGTCAACCGGGAGGCCCTGCTCATCCGCTACCGAGAGCCAAAAAGCGCGCGGGGAAGCCATGGCCAAAAAAGGGCGCGGTTGGGCGCGGGAGCGGGGGCGACTCCGTCGCCGGGGCTCGATTTACGGATCGAGGCCGGACTCGGCGACGAGCTGCCTGCGCATCTATTCGTCACTCCCCTCCCACGCACGCTGACTCGGAATCCTCGCAAGCCCATCCTCTCCAACGCCTCGATCGCAAAATGCGCCGAGTGGCCCTCGGCCACCCGATCCCGCATCTCCTCGGGCAAGAAGATCGGGGTAATTTCATCCGCCGACACAAGTCCCTCAGCCGCGTCCTTTCTACCAGCCGCAGGAGAGAGCTTGTGAGAAATGGCTGCCAGGCCCCAAGCGTGCGGCTTCGGTGACGAAAATTCCGTCTTGGGCCTACTGCCGGACCTCTTCCGCCGTAAGCGCTTCCGCTGGATATGGCTGTGCGGGAACGGCGGGCTCGGCGGGAACGCGTTCTCGGTCCGATCCCAGCTGGACGGGAATCGCAGCGGGAGCCGGAGGATCGAGGTCGAGCCAGGCAAGGACTCCTCCGGTGAGAAAGATCCGCTTCACCCGGCAAGGACTTTCCTTCGGGATATCGATCAGATCGCCATTCCGGATCGTCCTCGGTTCGTAGGCATGGAAAATGACCCGATGGATCGGTTCGCCCGCCCCGATGAGCAGATAGGGAAGGTAGAAGGTCGCCAATCCGCTGATCCCCAATTCGAGCTGGCGCCGGGTTTCCAATCCCGCCGGCGTTGCGGTTGCGACCCCCTCGCGCAGATTGGAGCGGGCGCTAAACTTTCCCCAGGTCCAGAGGTTCTCCGGATGGACGCCTTCTTTCTTGGCGATGGACCCGAGTTTTTGGAAGGGGACAATTCTTTGCGGTGGGTAGCCGCTCAAGCCGGTCGCTTCCCTTGCTTGGGATGGGTGTACGGCCTCGGCGGCGCCGTCTTGGGATTCTATCGTCGGCGCGTCCACGAGCGCCAGGCGAGCGATGATTCCGTCGACTCGAGCGACCTCGATCAGCTTCGCCGGTTGGGTCTTGGGAATCGCGAACTTGGTCCCCCTTCGAATCTCCGGCAGAGGCATCTTGGCTCGAAAAACGACCCGCCGAAAAACGAAATCTCCGGGGTTGTTGACCACGCTGAAGTTCTCTTCCCAATCCGGCCAGTTGACTCCTTCATTTACCGCCGCAAGAAAGACTCCTCCTGAGACCGCCGTACGAGCCGTAAACCGCCCGTAAACCCAAACCTCCTTCGGATGGGGTCCCTCCTTCTTCTCAAGGGCGGGGAGATTCTCGAAACGGATGACGCGTCTTTCCGGAGCCGGGGCGGCTTCTTCCGCGCTTGCTGGCTGCACCACCCAGAGAGAACCGGTTACGGCTACGGCAACCAGGAGCCGCACAGATCTTTCGAGAACAAGCATCGCTCGCGCCCTGTCCTTTTCGTTTCTCGTTCACGGTCACTTCCATTTTCATCTCCTTTTCCTTTGGCTGTGACCTGCACACGACTTTTATACACGCTTTAGGTAGGCTAAAGCCAGCCCTCCAGCGCCATCCGGACGAGGCTGATCACGATGGCTCCGCCGATCGCGGAGCCGAAGGAGGGGACGATGAAGCCCGAGACGAGCTTACCCGTCCAGTAGAGGAGCAGCGCGTTGATCGGAATCAAGAGGAGGCCGAAGGTCAGGAGAATGAACGGGAGGGAGAGCGTGACGAAGATCGGCTTGAGCAGAGCATTGATGATGCCGAGAACGAGGGCGGCCACCAGAAGCGAGCCGAGGCTGTCGTAGCGAATCCCGATGAACTGGATGTGTGCGGTGACGAAGATGGCGATGGCGAGGATCGCCCAACGGGTCAGGATAACTCCCATCCGGCTGCTTTTCTCCGCTGTAGCCGTGGTTGACAAGAACAAAAGCGAGCAGCCCTTGGGATAGGCTTCTGCTCCTGGGATCAGCCGGCCCCTGAAAAGCTGTTTTTTTTGTAAGCGGGAGTTAAACTTCCGGTAGTTCTACCGCCGACCGGGTCCTCTCATGTACCACTGCCTGCTAGTGCCGCTGGAGCAGAGTTCCCTCGACGAGGCGGTCCTGAGCCATGCGCGCGAGCTTGCCCGGCTTTCTGGAGCGCGGTTGGTGCTCCTCCACGTCTCTCCGCTTCCGGCCTTTCCGCTTGCCGGAATCGAGGAGTGGACGCTCGAATCCGGAGAGCGGATTGCCCTGCGCCAGGACGAGGCGATGAACCGGGCGCGGCAGTATGTCGAAGACCGGGCGCAGGAGCTGCGTAGCCACGGCCTGTCCGTGGAGGTCGAGCTCGCTCTTGGGGATCCCGTCAACCAGATCCTTCGCTCCGCAAAGGAAAAAGGAGCCGATCTCATCATCATGGGAAGCCACGCGCACTCGATCTTGGGAGAGCTTTTCGGCAGGAGCACGTCCTATCCCGTCCGGCGCATGGCGCAGGCGCCGATTCTTCTGGTGCGGACCGAGGGCGAAGCGGCCGGTCAGTGAATCCAGCCCCAGCGGGGGCTGAGGGGCCAGTAGACGAATACCCCGGTTCCCACAAGGTCGTTCCGAGGAACGGGGCCCCAGAACCGGCTGTCCTGGCTATCGGGGCTGTTGTCACCCATGGCCCAATAACCATCTTTTGGGACGACCACCTGCTCCTCCGGAGTGAGCAGATACTGCTGACCCGGAAGGACCACATAGCCGTGGTAGCCGTTGCGTCCGGCTTCGACTCGGGCCATGGCCGCGTTCGGGGGGGTGGTGCTCCCGTTGATGCGCAGATAGGGTGGATCGACCTGGAGCCGGTCTCCTGGCACTCCGACACACCGCTTGATGTAATAGAGCGAGCCTTCCATACCATGGTCCCGCAGGGTCGATTCGATGCCTTCGATGCCCGCGGTCCGAAAGACGAAGACCTCGCCCCGCCTGGGAGGGTGGAAATTATAGACCGCTTTGTTGACCAGGACTTGATCCCCCGCCACGGTCATGAAGTTGAATACGGGCTCTGCGGCTTGAAAAAACAATCCGGGCCGCAGCCCGACCTTGTAGGTTAAGGTGGATGCCGCTACCCAGACGCGCTTCTTCTCTCCATCGTCGAAGAGCAGATCGGTATATTCGGCAAAATACTTTCCCGGGACGAGCGCAGTCAGTGAAGCCTCGTGGGAGAGCCGGAGATAGTGGTACTGCCGCCCGAAGAGAAGCAGATGCAGGAGACGGACGGGAG
This sequence comes from Methylacidiphilaceae bacterium, assembly GCA_050179015.1. Lineage (GTDB taxonomy): Bacteria > Verrucomicrobiota > Verrucomicrobiia > Methylacidiphilales > Methylacidiphilaceae > Methylacidimicrobium. Next base: position 16,389 of record JBFXFN010000008.1, read on the forward strand.
CCGGAGGGGGCGGATCGACCCGGGCAACCGTCTGAATCCCGTAGAGGGTTGGCTTCATCGAATCGGTGGGAATCTTGAACGGCTGGAGGAAGTAGGCGCGAATCGCCAGGGCGGCTGCGATCGCCACGACGAAGATCTCCACGTTTTCCCGTAGCCCGGCCCAAGGTCTCGGCGGGAAGAGGCGGGAGGCCAGCTTTTCCCCTCGGTCCAAAAGGAGGGGAGCGGTCGTCCCCGATGACTCCGGGCTCGCAAGGTAGGAGGCGACCTCTTTTTCAAAAGCTTCCGCCTCTTGCCGAGCTTCCAAGGAGAGCAGGTCCTTTTGACGAATGCGCAGCCGCCCGACGGCCTTTCTCAACTGGTTCAGCTCCTTCCGGTGGCGGCGGCGCTCTCGCTCGCCCGAGAACGAGGAGGGAGCCGATCTCACGTCCCGGCCTCCGTCTTCAGAATCTGCAGAAAGGCTTCCTGCGGAATATCGACACGGCCGAAAGTCTTCATTCGTTTCTTCCCCTCCTTCTGCTTCTCCAAGAGCTTGCGCTTCCGCGTAATGTCTCCGCCGTAGCATTTCGCCGTGACATTTTTTCCGACGGAACCGATGTCCTCGCGTGCGAGGATCTTGCTTCCAACCGCCGCTTGGATCGCGATCTTGAACAGATGCCGGGGGATGAACTCCCGCAGCTTGGACAGGATGGCCCTTCCCCGCGCTTCCGCCCGGCTGCGCGCCACGATGCAGGAGAAGGCTTCCACGGGCTCTCCATTGACGAGGATGTCGAGCTTGATCAGGTCTTCGGCCTGATACGGCGCCGGCTCGTAATCCATCGACCCGTAGCCCCGCGTGAGTGACTTCAACCGGTCGTTGAAATCAACCAGAATTTCGCTCAACGGAATGCGGCAACGGAGCATCACGCGATTTTCCCCCGCGGACTCGGTCGATTCGCAGATGCCGCGTTTTTCGAGGACGAGCTGCAGAATTTCTCCGATCTGTTCGGTGGGAATCAGCAGGAAGGCGCGCACCATCGGTTCCGCGATCGTTTCAATCAGGGAAGGATCGGGCATGCGCAGCGGGTTGTCGACCTCGAGCTCCTTCCCATTGGTGAGCCGTACTCGGTAGACGACGCTCGGATAAGTAGCGAGGATCTCGACCTCGTGCTCGCGCCGCAGCCGTTCCTGGACGATCTCCATATGGAGCAGGCCCAAGAATCCGCATCGCAGGCCGGAGCCTAGCGCAGCCGAACTCTCTTGGGTAAAGACGATGGCCGGATCGTTGATCTGAAGCTTGTGGAGCGCGGTCTTGAGCTTTTCGAAATCCGCCGAGTTCAAAGGATAGATGCCGCTGAAGACCATCGGCCGAGCATCCAGGAAGCCCGCGAGCGGCTCGGACGCCGGATGGAGAGCGGAGGTGAGAGTATCTCCGATCTTGACGTCGAGCGGGCTCTTCATGTTGGCGATCACATAGCCGGTTGCCCCCGCCTCGAGGCGATCTTGCGAGGTCATCTTGGGGCTGAAGATGCCGACCTCCTTGATTTCGTAAACGCTCCGTGTCGCCATCAAGAGAATCTTCTGGCCGCGGGAGAGCTCCCCGGAGCGGATGCGGACATAGAGGACCACTCCTCGGTAGGGATCGAAGACCGAGTCGAAGACAAGCGCGCGGATGATCCCGTCGGCCAGAGGCTGGGGAGGGGGAATCCGGTGGACTACCGCCTCGAGGATCTCTTCAATTCCGACTCCCGCCTTGGCGCTGGCCAGGATGGCCTCTTCCCCCGGGATCGCGAGGACCTCTTCGAGCTGCCGCTTCACCGAGGCTGGATTCGCAGTCGGCAGGTCGATCTTGTTGATGACGGGGATCAGATGGAGATTCTGCCGAGCGGCCAGGTGTACGTTGGCAACCGTTTGCGCCTGCACCCCCTGGGCAGCGTCGATTACGAGGAGTGCTCCTTCGCAGGCCGAGAGGCTCCGAGAGACTTCGTAGGAGAAGTCTACATGGCCGGGCGTGTCGATCAGGTTGAGCTGATAGCTTTCCCCATCCGCAGCCTTGTAGCGCATCGTGACGGGATGGGCCTTGATCGTGATCCCCCGTTCTCTCTCGAGGTCCATGGAGTCGAGGAGCTGATCCTGCATCTGCCGTTCAGGAATCGTGTTCGTTGCCTGGAGGAGGCGATCGGAGAGAGTCGTCTTTCCATGATCGACATGGGCGATGATGCAAAAATTACGGATCCGGGATGGAGGAAACATGCGGGCGTTCTCTCCTTCTTATAATCCCGAAGAGGCACGCCGCAAAATGTTTCGCCTTAACCGCCCCGATCTCCCGGGACATGCGGGCTAGAGAAGAGCCTTTTCGATCTCCTGATGAAGCTGGTTGCAACCGATCTGAAGCTCTACCAGCAGGTAGCTCAGCCGCTTCCTCGGAGTGCTTCCCAGGGAACCGAGAGCCGCTTCGAGCGCAAGAGCGGCTTGGGTTGCAGGCGCTAGAGCGTAGACGCTCCTCTGCTCCAGCCGCTCCAGGGAGCAGGAAGCCGTCTGGAGCAGGGAGGCGAAGCTCCTGGGCAGCCGGCGGTCTCCCAAAAGAGATCGGCAGACGGCTTCCTCCTCGTATACAGGTCCGCTGGTCGCTCGGTAGGCATGCAGAGAAGAACAGCCGCGGAGAACCGCCGCCTGTTCCTCCGAGGAAGGAGGAGGACCCCCCGATTCATCGGAGGCTATCGCGCTCATGGCGGCGGAGAGGTTCCCCATTCCTTCGACAGACTGACCTAGGGCAAGCCAATCCTGGACCGGCCCCTGCTCCAGAGAGAATCGGGCGATCTCGTAGAATGCGCTGATTCCTCGGACCCGTTGGCGGAAAGAAGCCTGAACGAACGGCGCCTCGATGAGGGGAGCGGGTGAAGACGGCAGCCCGGGAGTGAACTCGCCGAGCACCTCCCAAAGCTCTTCCGGAAGTTCTTCCCGGAGGTTCCGGGCGTTGAGCCGTGCGGCTTCGATCGAGCTTCTCATCGAGAGCGGGTTTTCCGCGGCGTCGAGGAACCAGAAGAGCTCGCCCGCCGGACCGAAGATCGGGCCCGGAACCGACATGCGCAGTGCCTGACGCAATCGGATTAGGGAGGCCTCCCCTCTTCCCTTTTCTCCGTCCCAGCAGAGCGGCCAGTAAGCCTCCACAAGGCGGCTCGTGTCGAGCGCTCGGGTCAAGTAGCGCGACAGCCAATAGAAGTGGCCGGCCTTTCGAAAGATCATGAGCTTGGGGGGGGTTGCCTCCTGCCGTCGTGCTTGTCGGCTCGCAGGACCCAGGTGTCCTTGCTGCCGCCTCCTTGACAAGAGTTCACGATGAAGGATCCCTCCCGGAGGGCCACGCGGGTGAGACCTCCCGGGATGACCATCGGAGCGGGACCGAAGAGCACGAACGGACGCAGATCGATCCGCCGGGGCTGGAGCCGCCCGTCAATCCAACAAGGGACTTGAGAGAAGGAGAGAACGGGTTGGGCAATGTAGCTACGCGGTTGGGCCAGGATTTTATCCCGAAAAGAAGCGCGTTCCCGCGCGCTGCTCGTCGGCCCGAAGAGCATCCCGTATCCGCCGGCTTGGCTGACCTCCTTGACGACCAGCTTCTTTAGGTTTCCGAGCACATGGTCTCGTTCCGCAGGCCGTTCGCAGAGAAAGGTCTCCACGCTCGGCAAGATGGGGTCTTCTCCGAGGTAATACCGGATCATGGAAGGGACGAATGGGTAGAGCGCCTTGTCGTCCGCTACCCCCGTTCCGATTGCGTTCACCACGCTCACCCGTCGTGCACGGCAAGCCGCTACGAGTCCCGGCACCCCCAAGAGCGAGTCGGGGCGGAAGGCGACCGGATCGAGGAAGTCGTCGTTGAGGCGCCGATAGATCGTTCCCACCGCCTTCCAGCCGGAGGCGGTTCGGAGCTGCACCTTTCCCTCGATCACCGCGAGATCTTTCCCTTCCGCCAGCGGGATCCCCATTTCGTGGGCGAGAAAGGCATGCTCAAAGTAGGCGGGATTGTGGATGCCCGGAGTGAGCATGACGGCGAGATCTCGGCGAGCCGCCTCCGGGCGAAGGGCGAAGAGAGCCTCCCGCAAGAGAGTGGGATAGGTTTCGATGGAGGCTACGGGTCCGACCTGGAAGAGCGAAGGAAAGACTCGGCGCAGGACGCGGCGGTTCGCCAGCATGTAGGAAGCACCGCTTGGAACCCGCAGGTTGTCTTCCAGAACGACGAAGCCGTCTCGCAAGCGCAAGAGATCGGAGCCAGCGATTGCCGCATGGACCCCGTGGGGCGGGGGAGCTCCCACCATTTCCCGCCGAAACTGGGGTGAGCCCAAGACGAGCTCGGCGGGAATCACCCCTTCGTGCAAAATGCGGGCCTGGGTGTAAACATCCCGGAGGAAGCAGTTGAGGGCGGTCATCCGCTGAATCAGGCCCTTTTCGATGTGGAGCCATTCGGAGGCGGAGAGAATGCGCGGTAAAAGATCGAGCGGAAAGACACGGTCCTCGCTCTTCGCGTCGACGGCAAAGGTCACTCCGCGGTGCAAGAGCTCTTCAGCTGCCGCTCGTTGCCGATCTTCCCAGAGTTCCGGAGCGAGCTTGGAGAGGAACTTCCAGAGGCCGCGATAGGGAGGTCGCGGCTGCAGGTCGCGATCGACCGCCTCGTCCAAATCGGAACGGGGCCGGTAGCGGGAGTCGGGCAGGCAGGTCGACTCACCCCGGTCGATTTCCGAGCGGACGGGAACAGGGGAAGCCATGCATCTTCGGCATAGCAGAAATCATGCCGAAGATCACGAGGCGAGCGGGGCGACCCTGTTCAGAGTGGGGGAGCCATGAATTCCGGCCCGATCGGCTCTGGGATGCGCTCTTCGAGAATCCGATCGATCTTGTCGAGATCCCAATCCGAGAGAGGAGAGGGCGGCATCTCTGCAGCCTCCCGGATTTGGGAAGGCTTTCGCGCCCCCCAAAGGACGACGGAGATCCCCGGCTGCTGGAGAGCCCACCGGGCGGCGAGTTGGCTCAAGGTGCATCCCAGCGATTGCGCCAAAACACGGAGATCGTCCACCGCGGCCAGATAGCGCCGGAAGGATTCACCCTGGAACTTGGGGTCGATGTGCCGGATATCGCCGGGTCCAAAGGTGTGATTTGCGGAAAATTTGCCGGTCAGTAGCCCGCGGCAGAGAACGCCGTAGGCGACGACTCCGATGCCGTTTTCGCGGCAGTAGGGAAGAACATCCCTCTCGATCCCGCGCTCGAAGACGTTGTAAGGGGGCTGGTCTGTATGGAGAGGAGCGACTTTGCGCCAAGCGTTCATCTGCTCCACCGAGTAGTTGCTCACCCCTAGAGCTCGGATCTTCCCCTGCGCTTGGAAGGAGAGCAGGCTCTGCGCCGTCGCTTCGATCGGCACGTGCGCATCGGGCCAGTGAATCTGATAGAGATCGATCGAATCGACCCCAAGGCGACGAAGGCTCTCGTCGATCTCCTTTTGGAGCCGCTCCGGGCTGGAATTCCGTCGGATCTCTTCCCGCTCATTCCACTCGAGTCCGCCTTTCGTAGCGAGAACGATCTTGTCGCGCCCGATCCGCCGAATCGCCTTGCCGACGATCTCCTCCGCTCGCCCGAAGCCATAGACCGGTGCCGTGTCAAGGAAGGTAATGCCGCCATCAACCGCCGCTTCGATCGCGGCGATTGCTTCCGCCTCCTCGGCTCCGCCCCACATCCAGCCTCCCACTACCCATGTGCCCAAGCCGATGCGAGAAACCCGCTCTTCCAACCCCGGCAGAGTGATGTAATCCATGCGCTTCTATTCCTTTTTCCCAGTCCTTTTCCCAAAGGGGATCAATTTCGCATGATAGGAAAATCCCGGCTTCCGCGCAACGGCCGGCAGTTCAGGATCAGCTGTTCGTGTCGTCCCGTAGAGCCTCTTCCAGCACATTGCGGCAGGTCGCGACCTCGGAGAGGGAGCCGTCTTTCGGAGGAGCGATCAGGGGGCCCACCCGAATGCGGCAAGCGGAAAACGGATGCGGAATTTGAAAGCGGTCCCAGCTCTGTAACTCCCATTTGCGGGAGAAGCGGCATTGGATGGGGAGAATGGATCGCTGCAGCAGCTGGGCAACCTGCAAGACGCCGTCCTGGAGCCGGTACCGAGGCCCGCGCGGCCCATCCGGGGTCACGGCGATATCGCGCCCTTCCCGCCCCAGGCGGAGGATAGAGCGAAAGCCGAGGCTCCCGCGGCGGGAGGAAGAACCTCGGGCCGCTTCGAATCCGAACTGGGAGAGCAACCGAGCGAGAAGATCCCCGTCGTTGCTCGCGCTGACGAGCGCCGCGAGCTTACGGCCGGCAAAGTGGCGCGAATAGAGCGCGGGCATGATCAGGAGGCGATTGTGCCAGAACGCGAAGATCAGAGGCTCGGCCGGAGGGTGGCTCACGATTCCGTGCGAATCTTCAATGGTCACGCGAAGGGTCTGGGTCAGCCGGCGTACCAGGAATGCGACCAACATCGGAGAAAGATTCCCGCGCAGAGAGCGGCGCCAGGAAGCGAGCCAAGCATCCGGATCTTGCGACCGCAAACGCTCCTGGCGAGTCGCTCCCGCTTCGAGGTCCGAGTTCATTCCGATTCGGCGGTAGCTTCCGGAAACTCTTCTTGGAGGCGCTCGATCCGCACGCGCCGGAATTTCTGGGGGATCACGTCCTCGGCGATGAGGCGAAAGCCGTCCACCCGGAGGGTTTCGAATCGTCTCGGCTGCCGTCCCCACTGGGCCAGGCACCATTGCGATACGGTCTGGGTCGTATCGGTGGGCAGGGGCCAAGCGGTTTCGATGGCTAAATCCCGTAGCGGCAGATCCCCGTCTACGGTGGCCGAATCCTGCGTCAACTCATAGATGGGGCTCTTTTCGATGTCGAACTCGTCTCGAATGTCGCCCACAAGCTCTTCCAACACATCTTCGAAGGTCACGAGGCCGATCATCCGTTTGTCCGCATCTGCCACGATAGCCATATGCGTCCGCGCTTTGCGGAACTCTTCGAGCATCGCGGGGAGGAAAATATTCGGCGAGAACAAAAGGGCGGGACGGAGAATGGAGGTCAAGGTCGTCTGTTTCCCCAAAGCGATATACTGCCAAAGCAGCTCTTGCAGGAGAATGATCCCGACTACATGCTCGGAGTTCTCCCCGCAAACGGGAAATCGGCTGTAGCCGGAGCTCTGAGCGATGCGGATCGTCTCTTCGATCGGAGCGTCCCGCCAGAGCACGACCGCCCGCTCTCGCGGGACCATGACCTGCTCGGCCCGGGTCTGGCGGAGCCGGAGCGCTTTGACCATGATCTTGTTGATCAACTCATCGAAGGGATGGGCATGCGGCGAGTGGATGAGGATCTGCTGGAGCTCCTCGCGGCTGAGAGAAGGGCTTCCTCCCTCCGGCTTAGGGAGGGTGAACCCGAGGAGCCGGAGCAGCCAATCCGCTGTCTGGCGCAAGATCCAGACAAAGGGGTAGAAGAGGTAGTAGAAGGCGACCAGGGGAGGGCTCAGGAGAAGGACGATTTTCTGAGAGTATTGGAGTGCCAGGAACTTCGGGGCGAGCTCGCCCAGCGCAATGCTGGCGAAGGTGATCAGACTAAAGCCGAGCAGAGAGCTCAGCGAATTGAGGTAAGACCCTTTCGGCAGACCGCTGGAGAGAAGGAGAGGGTCGAGCCAGTCGGCCATGATCGGCTGGCCTGCCCATCCCAGCCCGATGCTGGCGAGTGAGACGCCGATCTGGATTGCGGGAAGAAAACGATCCGGTTGGCGGACCATCCGCAAAGCGAACGGAAGCCTCCAGTCGGAGCTCTTCAATAAGAGCTTGAGCTGGCTCACCCGAACCTTGACGATCGCGAATTCGATGGCGACGAAAAACGCGTTGGCCGCTACCAGCAGCGGCAGCAGAAGGATTCTCCATCCCGTATCCGCCCCTATATCCATTCTTTTTCTGTCTTTCCTATTGTCGAAAATTGCGGTGCGTACGAATCCCCTTGCCTTTAATGAAAACTTTCCCGTTTACAGGTTTTTGCACGCGAGCGAAGTTATTTCGAAGCCTCTCCGAATTTGGGATTGTGGAACCATTCGAGAGGATCCGTGGCGGAGGCGATCGAGATCGTCGGCACTCTGGTGTCCCTGGTAAACAGCGGTTAAGACGCTTTCCTTCGCCATGAATTTTGCCGCCCCGTCCCGCCCTGGTCGTCCACGAAGCTCCTCAGAGGAGGAGGCGTACCGGGAGGCACTCGCTTTTCTCGGCCGGTGCCGACGATGGGGCATGAAGCTCGGGCTTGAAAATATGGAGCTTCTGGCCCGAGAAGCGGGATCGCCGCAGGACGGCTTGCATTTTCTACACATCGCCGGCACCAACGGCAAGGGATCGACAGCCTCTTTCTTGGATTCAGCCCTCCGCGCCGCAGGTTACCGTGTCGGACTCTATACTTCGCCCCATCTTTGCACGATCCGTGAGAGATTTCAGATTGACGGGGTCATTGCTTCAAAAAAACAGTTTACTCGTTGGATTCGGATGCTTCAAGTCGCGATCCGCAATCTAGAGCAAAAACAGCCGGGATTTTCTCCCACTTTTTTCGAGGTCTTAACGGCGGCAGCCCTTCTCGCCTTCCGCGAGGCCGAGGTGGACTGGGTGGTTTGGGAGACGGGTTTGGGCGGCAGACTGGATGCGACCAACATCGTGCATCCGGAAGCTTGCGTCATAACCACAATTGGACTGGAGCATGTGCATCACCTCGGCTCCTCTCTGGCCGAGATCGCTCGTGAAAAGGCGGGAATCCTCAAGCCCGGGGTTCCTGCGGTGATTGGAATGGTGCAATGGGAGGCTCGGGAGGCGATCCGGGAGAGGGCGAATCAGATCAAAATTCCATTGCGGGAGATCGGAGAGATCATGGCGGAGCCCTGTGCCGGTGGCGAGAGTTTCCAAAGGGTGCGAATCGAAGGGCAGCGGCTTGCCTTGGGTCTCTTGGGCGGTCATCAGGCGAGTAATGCGGCTTGCGCCTACGCTCTGCTCCGATTGCCTCTTTTTTCGAAAAGGCCGCTCCCCCAAAAGGCGATCCGTTCCGGCTTCCGGGCGGCCCGCTGGCCGGGGAGGTTCCAGGTGCTGCGGACGGACCCTCTTTGGGTTCTCGATGGTGCCCACAACCCCCAGGCTGCCGAAGCTCTCGTCCGAGCCTGGGAGGAGAGCTTCGGAAAGCGATCCTATCACCTGGTCTTTTCCGTCTTGACCGACAAAGATTTTGTCACGATGGCCGGCATTCTCTCCCGGCAGGCGTACCGAGTCAGCCTGGTGAAGCTCGCTACGGAGCGCGGGCTCGATCCGAGGGATCTCGTCGGGTCCTTCCCGGGCTTCCCCTGCCAAATTTACGATTCGTGGAGCCGGGCAAGGCAGGCGCTGGCGAAGGAGCCGGGTCCGATCCTGGTGACCGGCTCTCTCTTTCTGGTCGGAGAAGTGCTCGCGGAGGATTGGGGTCTCCATCCCGAGTTCGAATCCAATGAGCTGCTCGAGCCTGCGCACTCCCATTCGAGTGGTTCTTTTTGACCTGGTCGGGACGATTCTCGCGCCCGGGGCGCCTGTGGCGGAGACCTATGCGGCCGCGGCCGCACGGCACGGCCTTCGGATCGACGCGGAGATCGTGGCGAACAACTTCCGTCAAGTCTTATCCCGTTACCGGTATCGTCCGCGGGCCACCATCCCATCGGACGGAGACGATCGGGTCTATTGGGGAGAGATGGTCCGGGAGAGCCTTGCTCCCGCGCTCGACTCCGGACTGGGGCTGGGGAGAGGGAAGGAGATAGCCGGAGAGCTCTACGCGCACTACGGGAGCGGCGAGGCGTGGCGGCTCTATCCGGAAGCAAAAAGAGTTCTGGCGGGCTTGCGCGGCTTGGGGATACGCCTAGGGGTCCTTTCGAACTGGGATCGGCGGGCGCGGCGCGTCCTGGCCGATCTGGGCCTGGTCGAGTTTTTCTCGGAGATCTTCTTGAGCGCCGAGCTGGGAGCCGCCAAACCTGATCCATTCGTCTATCGACTGGCTTGCGAAAGGCTCGAATGCCCGCCCGCCGCGATTCTCCTTGTCGGCGACGATCCGGAAAACGACGGGACCGCACCTCGGGCCTGCGGTTACGCGAGCTGGGTGATCCAGCGGCCGGGGAGCAATCTGGAAGACTTGCCGCTCCTCTTGATGTTCACAAATGCCGGCTAGAGCCGCCCGAGCGGCTCGTCCAGCTTGGGCAAGATCCGCTTTGCGTTTTGCCTCGCGCTGTGCAATAGCAAGCTCTCGGTGACAGAACGGACGGGCGTGTCGACGATCGGCCTAAAGATCCTCATGGGTGTCACGGGCCTCATTCTGGTGGGCTATATTACCCTGCACATGCTGGGAAACTGGCAGGTCTTCCTTCCTGCGGTGTACATCAACCAGTACGCCTATCTCCTCAAATCGATTCCGATCGTTCTATGGACCGTCCGCGTCGTGCTTCTCGCCTCCTTTGCCGTCCACGTCCTCTGTGCGCTTCGCCTCGCCCAGCTTCGCCGCCTGGCTCGGCCCGTGCCCTACGAGCGGAGCGAGGCCAATGGGGCGAGCTGGGAGTCGCGTTCCATGCTGCTGACGGGAATCGGGCTTGGTCTCTTCGTGATCTTTCACCTCTACCATTTTAGCTGGCACCTCCCTCCCTTTTCCGCGTTCGAGAGCTTTACCGCCCATCTTTCGGAAACATCTCGATCGGTGCCCGACGTGCACCGGATGATGGTGGAGGGGTTGAGAAACCCCTGGGTGGCCGCGGTCTATCTTGCGGGAATGGGGTGTCTCTTCTTTCACATCCGGCATGGAATCGACGGGATCTTTAGCTCTTTTGGGCTGGTCAATCGGCGAAGCTTCCCGTGGGAGCGGTGGCTGGCCCATGCCCTCGGCTGGGTCTTTTTCCTCGGCTTTTCCGCCATTCCGGTGGCGATCTTCCTTGGATGGGTCCGATGACCCGCAAGCAACGGAGATGAACGTACCCGATGCCAGAATCCCGGAAGGCCCGCTGGAGCGCAAGTGGCAGAGTTGCTGCGATCGGCTGGGCTTGGTTGCTCCCGCCAACAGGCGGCGGATGCGCGTAATCGTGGTGGGGACCGGGCTCGCAGGCGCCTCGGCGGCTGCCTCCCTCGGAGAACTGGGGTACGCGGTCGACACTTTTTGCATTCAAGACAGTCCCAGGCGGGCGCATAGCGTGGCCGCCCAGGGAGGGATCAACGCGGCCAAAAACTACCGGAACGACGGCGATTCGGTCTATCGCCTCTTCCAGGAGACGATCAAAGGGGGGGACTTCCGCTCCCGAGAAGCGAACGTCTACAGGTTGGCGGAGTTGAGCGTGCGGATCATCGACCAGTGCGTCGCACAGGGCGTTCCTTTCGCCCGGGAATACGGCGGGCTGCTTGCCAATCGCTCCTTCGGCGGGGTGCAAGTTTCTCGGACTTTCTATGCGCGGGGGGCGACCGGTCAGCAGCTCCTTCTTGGCGCCTATGGCGCCCTCAATCGGCAGATCGGGCTGGGCCAGGTGGAGATGCATCCGCGCAGCGAAATTCTCGATCTGGTCGTGAGCGACGGCCACGCCCAGGGGGTGATCGCGCGAGACCTTGTGAGCGGGCGGGTTTTCGCTTGCGCGGCAGACGCGGTCGTCCTGGCGACCGGGGGCTATGGCAATATCTTCTATCTTTCCACAAACGGGCGGGTTTCCAATGCCACGGCGATTTGGCGGGCCTACAAGCAAGGGGCGGGCTTCGCCAACCCCTGTTTTACGCAGATTCATCCCACCTGCATTCCGCCGTCGGGGGAGGGCCAATCGAAGCTCACCCTGATGTCGGAGTCGCTGCGAAACGACGGGCGGGTCTGGGTCCCGAAGAGCGCCAACGATCCTCGTCCGCCGGAGCAGGTACCGGAAGCCGAGCGGGACTATTTCCTGGAGCGTCTCTATCCCAGCTACGGGAATCTCGTCCCTCGAGACATCGCCAGCCGGACGCTCAAGCGAATCTGCGACCAGGGTCATGGCGTCGGGCCCAACGGGCTCGGGGTCTACCTGGACCTGGGAGATGCCGTGCGCCATCTAGGGGTCGAGGCGATCCTGGAGCGATACGGAAACCTTCTCGACATGTATCGGCGGGTAACCGGAGAAGACCCGATCCGGCGGCCGATGCGGATCTATCCCGCGATCCATTACGTGATGGGCGGACTCTGGGTCGATTATCATCTCATGTCGACCATTCCGGGGCTCTTTGTGCTGGGCGAGGCCAACTTCTCGGATCATGGAGCGAACCGCTTGGGCGCGAGTGCGCTCATGCAAGGACTCGCCGACGGATACTTTGTATTGCCCTCCACGCTCGGCGATTATCTGTCACGGAAGAAGACACGCTGTCCGTCTCTGGATGCGGCTCCTTTCCGGGACGGGATACGCAATGCAGAGGCACGGCTCGCAAAGCTGCTCGCGTTGCGCGGGTCGAAGACTCCCACCGAGTACCACAGAGAACTAGGGGCGCTGCTCTGGGAGCATTGCGGCATGATCCGAAATGCTCAGGGGCTCCGGTCGGGAGCGGAGAAGATTCGGGAGCTCCGCGAGTCATTCTGGAAGAATGCACAGGTGGTCGGGAGGAGTGAGGGTTGCAACCTTGCGCTGGAGCGAGCCGGGCGAGTCGCCGACTTCCTGGAGCTCGGCGAGCTCCTCTGTCTCGATGCCCTGTCCCGAGAGGAATCCTGCGGCTGCCACTTTCGGGAGGAGCACCAGACCCCCGATGGCGAATGTCTGCGGGATGATGAACGCTTTTCCCATGCCGCCGTCTGGTTCTTCCGCGGAGAAGGGAAGGCCCCGGAGCGGGCGGAGGAACCTCTCCGATTTGAGAGCCTGAAGCTAGCCACCAGGAACTATAAGTAAATAGGCAAGTGAGGGTTACCCTACGGATCTGGAGGCAGCCTTCTCCGGCGGAACGCGGGGCGTTTGTGGAATACGTCCGGGAGAACGTGCGTGCCGACCTCTCCTTCTTGGAAATGCTCGACGAGCTCAACCACGATCTAGAGCGCGAAGGAAAGGATCCGGTCGCCTTCGAGGATGACTGCCGGGAAGGGATTTGTGGAAGCTGCTCGCTCATGATCAATGGGAGGCCGCATGGCCCTGGAGAAGGAACTACCACTTGCCAGCTCTATATGAGGGCCTTTCCGGACGGAGGGCAGATCGTCGTGGAGCCGTTCCGCAGCAAGGCGTTCCCCTTGATCAAAGACCTCGTGGTCGATCGGAGTGCCTTCGACCGGATTCTCCAAGCCGGAGGCTATATTTCCGTTGGGACCGGTCAGGCCCCGGAGGCCAACACGATCCCTGTGCCTCACTCGGTAGCGGAAGAGGCCTTCGATGCGGCGCATTGCATCGGTTGCGGCGCCTGCGTTGCGACTTGCGTGAATAGCTCCGCCGTCCTTTTTGTCGGTGCGAAAGTCAGACATTTGGGGCTTCTCCCCCAAGGGAAGATCGAGCAGGATGACCGAGTCCTGAGGATGGTGCGCGCGATGGACGACGAGGGCTTCGGCGCATGCAGCTTCACGCGGGCCTGCGAAGCGGTCTGTCCGAAAAAGATCTCGGTCGAAGTGATCTCCGCGCTCAACCGGGCATACTGGTGCGCGCGCACCAAGGAACTCCTGGGCTGGAAAAAGTCGAGCGGCTAATTCATGGAGAAAAAACCGCCGTCGGCTTTTCATTGGCTGGGCTGGATTCTGGATCGGCTTCATCGCCATTTCTTCTGGGCGCTTCTGGCCGCTCACGGATTGGCGGCGGTCGCTCCGGATTTTGGACAGCGGATCCGCCAATTCACGTTTGGAACGATTCCGATCCTCGGGGAGTCGTTCTCGATTTCCCTGCCCGCCGTCCTCCTGTTCCTTCTACTCTGGAACGGCGGATTCGGCGTCCCGGGAGGCAGGATGAGAGAACTTTTCCGCAACCTCCGCACCCTCGTTCCCGGCCTTTTCGTCAATTTCCTGATTCCGCTTCTCTTTCTCGCCGGCCTGCGAGTCGCCTTCGGGCGATGGCATAATCCGGAAGAAGTGGAAAGCCTTGTGATGGGGCTAGGGCTGGTCGTGGCCATGCCCATCGCGGGGGCTTCGGCGGCCTGGTGCCAGAATGCCGGCGGCGACATGGCCCTCTCCCTGGGCCTGGTGCTGAGCTCGACGATTCTGAGCCCATTGGCGGGCTCTCTTGCCCTTCACACCGTGGCATCGATGGTAGGAGGAGATTACTCGGAAGATCTTCACGAGATGGCGGGCCGCGGCATGGGGATATTCCTCATTCTGTGCGTCGTTCTTCCGTCCCTGCTCGGGATTTTTGCCCGGCACCGTGCGGGAGAGGGCGTCTTTGCACGCATCCGGCCCGCGCTGCGTCCCGCCAACGAGCTGATTCTCCTCTGGCTGATTTACATGAATGCCGCCGCGGCACTCCCCTACGCGCTCCACCACTTCGACCCGGATTTTCTCGGGCTTCTCTTGGTGGGCTCCGGGATTCTCTGTCTGCTCCGTTTCCAATGCGGGGATTGGCTGGGACGCCTTTTGCGAGCCTCTCCGCCGGAGAGGACTGCGCTCATCTACGGCCTGGGCATGAACAACAACGGCAGCGGATTGGTCTTGGCCATCGTCGCCGTTCCCGACCACCCGCTGGCTATTTTGCCGATCGTTTTCTACACGCTCCTCCAGCAGATCACCGCTGCCTGGTATTACAGCTACTGGATTCCACGCCGCAAGCAGTGAGGGGCTGCCCCCGGCTTTCTCGAACTGCTTACTCCCGGATGAAAATGGCCGGTTGTCCGATTCGATCCGAGAGCGAACAACAATTCGGTCAACCAAACCGGCCGGTTAGGTAGTCCTCGGTCTGCTTTTCTTTAGGGTTGGTGAAGAGCTTCTTGGTTGATTGGAACTCGATCAACCTCCCCTCGAGGAAGAATGCAGTGAAGTCCGCCGTCCGTCCGACCTCCTGCAAGTTATGGGTTACCAGCACGATCGAATAGTGCTGCTTCAGATCCCGGATGAGTGATTCGATTTGAGCTGTTGCGATGGGATCGAGCGCCGAGCATGGCTCGTCCATGAGAAGGACTTCGGGATGGACAGCCAGGGCTCTGGCGATGCAAAGCCGCTGCTGCTGGCCTCCGGAGAGCGCGGTTCCCGGAGCGTGAAGCCGGTCCTTGACCTCGTTCCAGAGAGCTGCCATTCGAAGGGCTTCCTCGAGGCGCTCTTCGAGCAGCCCGCGGTTTCGGATGCCCGCAAGCCGCAAGCCGGCCAGCACGTTTTCCTGAATGTTCATCGTGGGAAAAGGGTTCGACTTTTGGAAGACCATGCCCACGCGGCGCCGGAGGAGGATCGGATCGATCCTCGGCGCATAGATGTCTTCCCCGAAGAGCTTGATCCTTCCTTGGACGCGCACTCCCGGAGTCAACTCGTGCATTCGGTTGAGAGATCGCAAAAAGGTGCTCTTGCCGCAGCCGCTCGGCCCGATGATCCCCGTTACCTGGCGTGCCGGAATGTCGAGCGAAATCCCGTGAAGGACGAGCCGGGTCCCAAACCAGACGCGCAAGTTGTCGATTTGAAAAGCGGCGGGGCTCTTCTGCGGATCCGTTCCTTTGACCGGATTCGGAGCCGCCCGTTTGGGATCGGAGGCATCCCCGCTCATTCGGCCTTCTCTCTAGTCAAGATGCGGACGATCAGATTCATGAGAAAGACCAGGGCAAGCAGAACCAGCGCTCCCGCCCAGGCTTGCCTGTGCCAATCCGGATAGGGTGAGATCGCGTAGGTAAAGATTTGGAGGGGGAGTGCGGCGATCGGCTCTTGCAGGTGGTTAGCCCAGACGCGGTTGCCGAAGGCGGTGAAAAGGAGGGGTGCGGTCTCGCCGGCCACACGCGCCGCGGCGAGCAGGGCGCCCGTAAGTACCCCGCGCCGCGCGGTCGCCAGAATGATATGAAGGATCACCTGACTCCTCCGAAGTCCGAGTGCCAAGCCTGCTTCGCGATAGACGGGCGGAACGAGCCGGAGCACATCTTCGGTCGTTCGCAAGATGAGCGGGATCATGATAAAGGAGAGCGCCAGCCCGCCAGCGAGTCCGGAGAAGGTCTTCATTCGGAGCACCACCCAGGAGTAGACCACAATGCCCCAAATGATCGAGGGCACGCCGTTGAGCACATCCGCCGTAAACCGGATTGCGGCATGAAGACGCGGCCCACCGCATTCGCAGACGCAGATTCCCGCGAGCACGCCGACCGGAACTCCGATTGCCGTCGCAACGGCCACCAGGATACAGCTTCCGACCAGCGCGTTCGCCATTCCGCCGCCCGTCTCTCCCACCGGCCTCGGCAACTGGGTGAGAAAGTCCCAGGAGAGAGAGGAACCTCCCGAAGAGAGAAGAAAGACGAAGACCAGAAGAAGCGGGCTAATGACGGCGATCGCGGCAAGAATGGAAAGGATCTGGAAGAAACGGTCGACGATCTTCCGAAGTCGAAATCGGCGGGAAGCCGCCCTCTCTTCGGGTGAAGCCTTCCTTTGTAATTTTCCGGATGGACCTGGGGCGTTTGGCGAGCTCATTGGTTCGTTTCCGCCCGCTGGGTGCGCATCGGTCGGGGCGCAAAGAAGAAGGGAACGTTATGGACCAGCAGACGAGCGAAGAAGTTGACGATCAGGGTCGCGGCGACGAGGGTCAGGCCGATTTCGAAGAGAGCGGAAAGATGCTCCTCGGAGGTCGCCTCGGCAAATTCATTGACCAAGACGCTTGCCAGCGTATAGCCGGGAGCGAAAAGGGAGAACAGGATTTCCGGCCGGTTTCCGATTACCATCGTGACGGCCATCGTTTCGCCCAAGGCTCGCCCCAAGCCGAGGACCCCGGCTCCGACGAGGGCGCTTCGGACATAGGGGAGGACGGCCACGCGCATGACTTCCCAACGGGTAGCTCCCAAAGCCCAAGCGGCTTCTCGGAGCGTAGGTGGGACCGATCGCAGGATCTCGATGGCCAGGGAGGTGATGATCGGGCTGATCATCATCGCGATCACTAGGGCGCCGGCCAAAAGGCTCACCCCATAGATTGGGCCCTGGAAGAACGGAAGCCACCCCAATACCCTCTGCAAGAACGGGAAGGCGGTCTGCCGCAGCCAGGGCACCATTTCGAACATGGCCCAGAGACCCCAGACGACGCTTGGAACGGCGGCCATGAGGTCGACGAGCGCCAGAGCGGGACGGCGAACCCAGAGGGGAGCGAACTCCGTCAAAGAAAGTGCGGTCGCGATCGACAAAGGGAAGGCCAGGAGCAGGGCGATCACGGAGGAGACAAATGTGCCGTAGAGAAAGGGGAGCGCGCCGAATCGGCCAGCAACCGGGTCCCATTGAGTGCTGGTGAGAAATCCCACGCCGTAATGAGCGAGCGCCTTCTCCGCTCCGCGATAGAGCTCCCATCCGAGGAGCCCTGCGAGAGCGAAGGTCGAGATCCCCGCTACCCCGACCAGGATCCAAAACCCTTGATCTAGAATGCGACCGGTGCTGATGGATCTCCTCAAGGACCCCCCGCCGGTACCGAGCGGAAAGTCATTCGGATGCGGACCGTTTCGGAGGCCGTTCACCGTTTTCCTTCTTTGACACCGGAACGGGAGTAGGCGCGTGCCGCGTCCTCAACCGCCTTGTGCCCTGACTGCCCTTTGTTCATCCGCCACCGTTTTCTTATCGAATCTCCGGCAAGCTTGCCAGCACCCGTTCCCGGAGGGAAGGCGGGAGAGGAGCGTAGTCAAGCGAAGCGGCGAGCCCCTGGCCATCGGTGAGACACCAGCGCACAAAAGAGAGGAGCTTTTGCGCTTTTTGACGATCCGCCGGTTTTTCGTAGAGCAAGAGCCAGGTCAATCCGGCGATCGGGTACGCCGCGGGGCCGTCGGCGTTGGCGATCGAGATGCGGAAATCACCCCGCTCGAGAGGGTTCGATCCCAGGGCCTCGGTAACGGATCGAGGCGAAGGCAGGATGTAGTTTCCGGCAAGGTTTTGCACGGCGGCGTAGGGCAGCCGGTTCTGAACGGCGAAAGCGAGCTCAAGGTAGCCGATGGCGCCCGGGAGGGAGCGGATCTGCCCCGCCACCCCCTCATTCCCTTTGGCTCCGATACCAGTCGGCCACCGGACCGCTGTTCCCCGCCCGATAGTTCGAGCCCACTCCGGACTCACCTTCGAGAGGTAATCGGTGAAGATATAGCTGGTGCCGCTCCCGTCGGAGCGGTGAACGACGACCAGAGGCAATGAGGGAAACGAGACGCCCGGATTGATCCGCGCGAGCCGCGGGTCGTTCCAGTCGCGGATCCGGCCCAAGAATATGTCGGCGACGATCTCCGCGGTGAAGCGCAGCGGCGGGGAGCCGGGAAGATTATAGGCGAGCGCATCCGCGCCGGCGATCATCGGGATGTGAAGGATCTTTCCGGGAGCGGTCTCAAGGAGGTTCTTGCGCATGGGGCTGTCGGAGGCACCGAAATCGACGGTCTGGTGGACAAGTTGCTGCTGCCCTCCCCCCGACCCGATGGCCTGGTAGTTGAAGCGGACCGATGGGTCGAGCCGCTCGTAGGACGCAAACCACCGGGCGTAGAGTGGGTAGGGGAAGGAGGCGCCTGCTCCGTTGAGGAGGGGCCTCGGCTCGTCCCGCTGCGGCGCCAGTGAAAGCCAGAGAAGAGCCAAGATCAACAGGAAGAAAAGGCTCCAGGGGCTTGGAATCTTCATGCAAAAACGGGACTCCCGTCGAATTGGTGGAGCTTAGCAGCTCGACTACTGTTTTGCCAGGAAGCGGCGATCTCTGCCTTTTTTCTGGAGATGTTTCTCCAAGGCCGCTTCTTTTGGACGATTGACCCCGAACGGTGCCGTATGCCACAAGAGGAGGCGGCGTTCCATTTCATCAAGGCCAAGTGGGGATAGAAAAGCGGATTCTCGTCGTGGTGGAAGCCGATCCGGCGCGGAGTCATCGGGCGGCGGAGGGACTCCGGGTCGCCGCGGGATTGTCGATGCATCCGGAAATTCGCATCACCGTGGCTCTCGGCCGGGAAGCGGCCCTGGCATGGCGAAAGGAGTCTGCTCGGCGCGTCGATCCGGATGTATGGGAGCGGGCTCTTGCCGATCTCGCCGAAAATCGTGTCCCCCTGCTCGAGGAGGAGCCGGGCGGCGTTGCGTGGGATGGGGTGATTCGGTTTGCCGATTAGAGCGTAAAACGGGAGGGGGAAAGGGAAGTTGAATACGGATATCCTCGCCTATCTGACGGAGCGGAGGAGGGTGATTGATGATGCGTTGAGGGACTTCCTGCCCCCGCCCACGAAGAAGCCCCGAGTGCTTCATGAAGCAATGGGCCATAGCCTCTTCGCCGGGGGAAAGCGCCTGCGGCCCATCCTATGTCTGGCGGCTTGCGAAGCGGTAGGGGGGGATTATCTGTCGGCCCTCCCGCTCGCCTGCGCGGTGGAGTGCGTTCATACCTATTCCCTCATCCACGACGACCTGCCTGCCATGGACAACGACGATTGGAGAAGGGGGAAACCGACTCTTCACAAGATTTACGGAGAGGCCGTTGCCATCTTGGCGGGGGATGCACTCCTCGCCGAAGCCTTCGAGCTCGCCTGCCAATATCGCGGCGGGAGATACGGGCCGGGCCTAGTAGTTGCCGAACTGGCCCGTGCTTCCGGCAGCCGAGCTCTGGTGGCCGGACAGGTGGCCGACTTGGAGGCTGAGGGCAAGACGATCGCGCTCCGAGAGCTTCGAGCCATCCACTTGAGGAAGACAGGGGCTCTCATCATTACCGCTCTGCGCTTGGGAGCCATGGCGGGCGAGGCCAGCTCCGAATCGCTGCGCGCGGTCACCAAGTTTGGTCGAGCGCTCGGGCTGGCCTTTCAGGTGGTCGACGACATTTTGGACGTGACGCAGACCAGGGAGATGCTGGGAAAGAGCGCCGGGAAGGATCTAGCGGCTGAAAAAGCCACCTATCCCCGGCTGCTGGGGCTCGAAGGCGCCCAGCTCGCGGCCCGACGGTACACGGCCCGTGCCCATGAAGCGCTTGTTTCTCTGGGAAATAGGGGTGCGATCCTTGCGGCGCTCGCGCGCCATCTTCTATCGAGGGAGAGCTGACCGGAGAACGCGGCCGCGAAGGAGTGATTTTGAATTGACGGCGAGGGGCTTGCCGCAGTAACTCCCGAAATTTGTATGCGATCCGGAAAACTGTTTTCTCAACCTGCGGAATCCGAAGCCAGAACGAGGCCCGTTCTGGTCGTCGAAGAGACACTGGATCATGCGCAAGCGGTGGGGCTGGCGATCGCGCGAGCGCAGAACTATCTTCTGTCGACTCAGAAACCCGATGGGCATTGGGTGGGAGAGCTCTTTGCCGATGTGACCCTGGCTTGCGATCGGATTTTGCTGATGCACTGGCTCGGCAAGATCGACTATCGCAAGCAGGCCCGGTTCGTGAAGCATGTCCTGGATCGGCAGCTGCCGGATGGGGGTTGGAACATCTATCCCGGCGGTCCCAGCGAGCTCAATGCAACGATCAAAGCTTATGCCGCGCTCAAGCTCGCGGGCTTTGCCCCGGAAGATCCGGCCATGGAGAGGGCCCGATCTACGATCTTGCGGCTGGGCGGAATCCCTAAGTCGATGACCTACACGAAGCTGGGACTCGCTCTTCTCGGGATTTATCCCTGGCACCGGCTTCCCGTGATTCCACCGGAGATCATGCTCTTTCCTACCTGGTTTCCCTTCCATCTCTACAAGATGTCGGCGTGGACCCGGACGATGCTCGTCCCGCTGATGATCATCCACCATTTTAAGCCGACTCGGCAGCTGCCGGCGCATCTCCAACTCCATGAGCTATTTCCTGCGGGAACGGAGCAGGAAAGCCGCTCCTGGATCTGGTCAGCCAAGCCTCTTTCCAAGAGAAACTTTTTCCTGCTTTGCGACAAGCTGCTTCAGCTGTGGGATCTCTCTCCCTGGAAGCCGCTGCGCAAGCGCGCCTTGAAAAAGGCGGAGGAGTGGCTGGTGCAACGGATGGGCGAGGAGTCCGATGGACTGGGAGCCATCTTTCCGGCGATGCACTATGCGATCGTCGCCCTCAGGGCCTTGGGTTATCCGGAAAAGAACTCACTTTATCAGAAAGCGCTTCGCGACTTTGAAGGTCTGGAGGTGGACGAAGGCGAGACTCGCGACTTCCGGGTACAGCCTTGCGTCTCTCCCGTCTGGGATACGGCGGTTGCCGGCGTGGCCCTGGGGAAGTCCGGGTTGGCCCCGGATCGTGCGGAGTTGAAAAAGGCGGCCGCCTGGTTGATGGAGCGGGAGATTCAGATGAGGGGCGATTGGTATGTAAACAATCCGCACCCGGAATGCAGCGGCTGGGCGTTCGAATACAACAATGCCTACTATCCCGATGTCGACGATACGCTGATGGTGCTTCTCGCCCTCTTGCGCGTCCAGACGGATGACGAAGCCCGGAAGCAAGAAGTGATCGCACGTGCTTTCCGCTGGGTGGTAAGCTTTCAATGCAGCAACGGCGGATGGGCCGCTTTCGACAAGGACGTCAACAGCCCCTGGCTCGAAGACGTGCCTTTCGCCGACCATAATGCAATTTTGGATCCCCCCTGCTCCGATATCACGGCCAGGGCGCTGGAGCTAGCCGGACTGATGGGAATCAAGCGGAGCGAACCCTTTGTCCAGCGCGGGATCCGATTCCTCAGGGAGACCCAGGAAGCCGATGGCTCGTGGTTCGGCCGGTGGGGAGTGAATTACGTCTACGGCACCTGGCAGGCTCTTCGCGGGCTGCGGGCGATCGGCGAAGACATGAATCAGCAGTGGACGTTGCGGGCGCGTGACTGGTTGGAATCTGCTCAGAACGAGGATGGCGGATGGGGAGAGACGCCGGACTCTTATGAAAATCCCCAGCTCAAGGGCAGGGGACCGAGCACCGCTTCACAAACCGCCTGGGCGGTCATGGGAATCCTCGCCTGCGGGGAAGTGGATCGTCCCAGCTTGCGTCGAGGGGTTGCCTATCTTCTGCGGAAGCAGGATCCAGACGGCTCGTGGCCGGAAGAGTTTCTCACGGGAACGGGCTTCCCGGGCGTCTTCTATCTTAAATACGATATGTATCGCAATGCTTGGCCACTGCTTGCCCTCGCCGAGTATGCCCAAGCTCTCTCCCTGGCAAAGGAGCAGACCGAGGCCTGGGTTCGTGGAGCCCTTTCCGTAGCAGTTCGTTCGCGCTCCGGCACTGGCGGAACCGGATGATTGGAGTTGCGTTCGCCCTCAAGCAGGAGGCCAAGGAGTTTCTTGCCGCGCTCGAAGAGAAGCGGTGGGAAGAGGCGCCCTCGGCTTCGCTCTGTGCCGGCCGGATTGGAGAAAGGCGGGTGGCGGTAGCCATCATCGGGATGGGCCGGGCAAGGGCGGCGCGGGGGGCCGAGGAGCTCCTGCGGCGATTTTCCGTCCGGCTGTTGATCCTCGCCGGATATGCGGGAGCGCTTCGGCGCGAGATCAAGCGCGGGCAAATCGCCGTGGCTTCCAACTATTTGGATGCGGGATCGGCTCTCTGGTTCTCCGGTGGAGACGTTCCGGAGTTACGCATCGCGACGGTTGACGCGGTCGTGGGAGACCCGGAGAGCCGAGGAAAGCTCGCGGAAGCGACCGGCGCGGATCTGGTCGATATGGAGACGGACGCGGTAGCGAACGTCGCCCGGTCTCAAGGCGTAGCCTTCGTCAGCCTTCGCGTGGTCACCGATAATGTCGAGGATCGGCTTCCGACGGGGGCGATTGCTGCGGCCTGGGAGAGCGAAAGAGGAAGCATTCGTCTCCTCCCGCTCTTGCTTTATCTGGCGACCCATCCAGTGGAGATCGGGCCTCTACTGCGGTTTGCCCGTTTTCTTCCCGAGGCCCGACGCCGATTGACACGAAGGCTTCTGGAGCTAGTGTACAGTTTAGGAAGTGGAGGAAGGAGTGCCGCTTAAGCTTATTGAGGTTACCCCGAAGGCCCGCGACGAGATTCTAAGGTTGGCCCCGCTTCACGGGGCGTCGCACCTGCGGATCGCCATAAAACGGGGCGGTTGTGCCGGTTGGGAGTACGAGATTGGGTTTGCGGAGGCGCAGCCCGGCGACCTTGAGTGGGAAGAAGACGGGGTGCGGATTGCCGTCGATCGGGCGAGTGTCGGGCGGCTGGAAGGAGCGGTGCTCGACTT
This sequence comes from Methylacidiphilaceae bacterium, assembly GCA_050179015.1. GTDB lineage: Bacteria > Verrucomicrobiota > Verrucomicrobiia > Methylacidiphilales > Methylacidiphilaceae > Methylacidimicrobium. Next base: position 39,581 of record JBFXFN010000008.1, read on the forward strand.
CCAGGGCGGGCTCTCCGGCGCGGGCTTCCGGTTCCGGAACCCTCATGCGCGGGGAACCTGCGGCTGCGGGACCTCCTTCGAGACGTAGCCGGCTAGCCTGCCAGAAAGGGATGCGTTTCCTCTCTTTCCCGCTGGGGGACGAAGGCTCCGCGCGTAGAAACCCCTTTTGCTTTTTTTGGCGGCGTGCCATGTAGGGGGAACAATGATGGAAGAGCGCAGGGCCTACCCGTTCGACCGGATCGAGCCGAAGTGGCAGCGGATCTGGCAAGATCGTGCCGTCTTTCGAGCGGCCAATCCCGGGGAGCCTGGCGCGGAAAAGCCGAAGTACTACGTACTCGACATGTTTCCTTACCCATCGGGCAGGGGACTGCACGTCGGTCATCTGGAAGGCTATACCGCAAGCGACATCGTGGCCCGTTACAAACGGATGCGCGGGTTCAACGTCCTTCATCCGATGGGTTGGGATGCCTTCGGGCTGCCCGCAGAGCAGTATGCGGTCGCAACGGGCGTCCATCCCCGGATCACCACCGAAAAGAATATCGCCCGCTTCCGTGAGCAGATCGCGGCAATGGGATTCTCCTATGACTGGTCGCGGGAGATCAATACGACCGATCCTCGCTACTACCGCTGGACCCAGTGGATCTTCCTCCAGCTTTTCCGCCGCGGGCTTGCCTACGTCGCGGAAGCTCCGGTCTGGTATTGTCCGGCGCTCCAGACCGTCCTGGCGAATGAGGAGATTCTGCCTTCGCCGGAGGGCCCGGTCTCCGAGCGGGGCCACCATCCGGTCGAGAGGCGGCCGTTGCGGCAGTGGATGCTTCGCATCACCGCCTACGCCGAACGGCTGCTCGCCGACTTGGACCTAGTCGACTGGCCGGAGTCTCTCAAGGAGATGCAGCGGAACTGGATCGGGAGAAGCGATGGGGCCGCCATCCGCTTCCCGATCGAGGGGAAGGACGGCTCGGTCGAGGTCTTTACCACTCGCCCCGATACGCTCTTCGGAGCGACTTATCTGGTCTTGGCTCCCGAGCATCCTCTAGTCGCGGAAATTACAAGTCCGGAATGCCGGGAGGCCACGACAGCCTACCAGCGGGAGGTTGCGAAGAAGAGCGACCTGGAGCGGGCGGAGCTTGGGCAAGGGAAGACGGGCGTCTTTATCGGGGCCTTTGCGATCAACCCGGCAAGCCGGCAAAGAATCCCGGTCTGGATCGCCGATTATGTCTTATCGTCCTATGGGACGGGAGCGATCATGGCCGTGCCGGCGCATGACGAGCGCGACTACGAGTTCGCTTCCCTTTTCGGTCTTCCTGTGCGGCCGGTCGTGCGGCCGAAGGAGTCGGAGCACCCTGTGGCGGGATGTTTTTCCGGAGAGGGAGTCGCCTGCGCCTCTCAATTTCTGGACGGGCTATCCACGCCCCAAGCCAAGGAAGCAATGATCGCATGGCTTGAGGAGACAGGAGCCGGCAAGCGGACGGTCCAATATCGGCTCCGCGACTGGCTCTTTTCACGGCAGCGGTACTGGGGGGAGCCCTTTCCAATCGTCTGGCGGAACGGAGAGGCGCAGCCGGTGTCCGAAACAGAGCTTCCCGTCCTCCTCCCCGAGCGCAAGGAGTTTTCGCCGGAGAAGGGGGGATTCGCCCCGCTCTCGCAAGAAAGGGACTGGGTGACTCTGCCCGGCGGGGCGCGAAGGGAGACCAACACGATGCCGCAATGGGCGGGCTCCTGCTGGTACTACCTGCGGTACCTCGATCCGACGAACGAAGAGGAGATGGTCTCCCGGGAGGCGGAGCGCTACTGGATGGAGCCGAAAGGAGTCGATCTCTACATCGGGGGTGCAGAGCATGCGGTGCTCCACCTGCTCTATGCCCGGTTTTGGCACAAGTTTCTTTTCGATATCGGGGTGGTCTCGACGCCCGAACCCTTTTTCCGGCTCGTCAACCAGGGCATTATCCTGGGCGAGGACGGTCGAAAGATGTCGAAGTCCTTCGGAAACATCGTCAACCCGGATGGCCTGTTGCGCGAATACGGCGCCGACAGCGTGCGGCTCTTTGAGATGTTCCTCGGGCCGCTAGAGCAGATGAAGCCGTGGTCCTCGCAAGGACTCGAAGGTCCCTATCGGTTCTTGGCCCGCGTCTGGCGGCTGGTGATGGAGGAGGATGCCGAAGGGCGATGGACGTTGCGTCCCGGAATTTCCTCGGAGGAGGCTCCCCTTGAGATCCGGCGGCTTCTCCATCGGACGATCCGGAAGGTGACCGAGGATCTGGAACGCCTCTCCTTCCATACGGCCATCGCCCAGATGATGATCTTGGTCAACGCGCTGACGGGTCAGCAGGTCCAGGCCCGAGGAGTTCTCGAGCCGCTGCTTCTGCTCCTTTCGCCCTTTGCTCCGCATCTCTGCGAAGAGCTCTGGTCGGCGCTCGGTCACACCGAATCGCTGGCCTATGCGCCCTGGCCGGAAGCTGATCCCCTGCTGCTGATCGAGGAGGAGGCCGAATGGGTCCTCCAGGTCAACGGCAAGGTTCGGAGCCGAATGAGGGCGGCGCGGGGTCTCAGCCAGGAGGAAGCGGAGTGGATGGCGCGCCGCCAGCCGGAAATCGAGGCGTGGCTTGAGGGAAATTCCGTACAGAAGGTGGTTTTCGTTCCCGGGAAGCTTTTGAACTTCGTCTTGGCGCGGTGAGCGGCCCAATCGAAAAGCGGCCGCTCTTATCAGGAGGCTTCGGAAACCGAAGAAAACGTGAACTCCTTGGCGACCAGCGCGGGTACCCGTGCGGGGAGGTCGTCGATCTCCGAGCCCACGGTCGCCTCGGGCTTCCCGAGAGTCAGGACATTCTTAAGAAGGGTGAGCGGGCTTTCGTTGAAGCGAAAGTTGTTCACCGGGTGGAGGATCTTTCCCTTCTCGATCCAGAAGGTGCCATCGCGAGTCAGGCCGGTGAGAAGGAGGGTGCGGGGATCGACCGTCCGGATATACCAGAGGCGGGTGACGAGCACGCCGCGATCGATGTCCCGGATCAACTCTTCGGTGGAACGATCGCTTCCAGAAAAGAGCAGGTTGGTTGGTTCCGGGACGACCGGGGCTTTTTGCTTCTCTGCCCAAAATTGAGGCCGGATTAACTCCTGGAGCCTTCCCCGGTCGATCCAAGCCCGGGCTGTGGCGGGGAGACCGTCGGTGGAATAGATCGAGCCGGGAGCTACAGGATCTTCCGGGTCGGAGCGGAGAGAGACCGAATCGGCGAAGAGTTTCTCACCCAGAAGCGTTCCTCCTCCCGGACGAGAGAGGAAGCTTCTTCCCTCGTCAGCGGCGCGGGCCTGGAGGGAGAGCAAGAGGAAGCCGATCAGATCGCATGCCGCTGATGGTTCGAGAAGGATCGTGTAGCGCCCCGGATCAAGGGGTTGAGGGCGGCGCGAGCGGAGCGCCTTCTCCACAGCACGCGCCGTGAGGGCCGGAAGCGAAATCTCTGCGGGAGAGTAGGCGGCGCTTGCCGCCCACCCTGCGCCCTCTCCATCCCGAGTCCGCGCGGAGACCGTGTAATGAAGGCGAGTCGACTGCTGAAAAGCCCAGAGCCCAGTCGTGGCCATATAGGCCGAAAAGCTGGTTTCGCATTCCAGGAAGGCCGCACCGACCACTCGCTTGGTTTCAGTCGCGGCAAGGATGGTTCGTCCCTGTTCGGCTAGATCGGTCGCGCTCAAGCGTGCCGCTTCGGGGGAGTACCCCTTGACGGAAGGATAGGTTTGTGGTCCCGGAGGAGGGAGAAACTCCGGATCTTCCGGAGAAATGCGAGCCACCTCCTCGGAACGGCGGACGAGGGCGGCGAGTTCGACGGGATCCGCTTTGTTTCCCGTAGCTTCCCCCCTCCGTTTTCCGAACGAGGATTCGACGCGGCAATGGAAGCCGTTATCCTCTCCGTCGGTCGTAACCGTATTGCAGGCGAGGCGCACGTTGAGCCGGAGCCAGCCGGAAATCTCGGCTACGGCGGTCTCCGCTCGCGAACTCGAGAGGAGCTTCGTTCCCAGGTCCCGAGCCTCCCCTTCCGACAGGATCATGTCCCCCTCCCGGTGTTGAGGACGCGGATTCCCCGGAAACGTGCGGGCACCACTCCATGAGAGACGGGGGCCGACTGGACCGGTTGGCCCTTTCCGCAGGAAAGCGTTCCGCCGAGAAAATATTCCTTGGCGCCTCCGATCCCGTCGCAGGCGTTCCAGAACGGAACGGTTGTTCCCTGGTAGGCGACATCCCGAAGCATTTCACCGAGCTTCCCTTTGCGGATTTCGTAAAAAATCTGGCCGCCGAACTGAAAGTTTTTCCGCTGCTGATCGATGCTCCAGCTTCCGTCGCCAATGATGTAGATTCCGTCATCGACGCCTGCGATCAGCTCCTCTAGGGAGACATCCCGTTCCGAGGGCTGCAAGGAGATGTTGGGCATGCGCTGGATCGGGAAGTAGGCGTGTCCTTCGGCAAAGGAGCAGGCGTTGGAGTGAGGCAGGCCGATCCACCGAGACTGACCGATCGCCATCTGGAAATTCTCGAACCGCCCTTGGGAGATAATCGGGAATCGGGCGAAGCGCGCGGGCATCCCGTCGTCGTCGTATGCCGTCGTGGCCAGGCCCCCCGCCTGATCGCGATCGGCCATTACCGTCACGATTTCGCTGGCAAAACGCAAGCGGCCCCGGTCGGCGGGCGTGACGAAGGTCGTGCCGGCAAAGCCGGCTTCATAGCCAAAGGCCCGATCCAGTTCCGTCGAGTGGCCGATTGTCTCATGAAGGGTAAGCCATAGGTTGGTGGGATGGAGTACCAGATCCTTGATACCCGCGGCAACCGGTTTAGCCTTGAGCTTCCGGTCAGCGTCCGCGGCGGCCTGCTGCGCTTCCTGCTTCCAGTCGTGCGAGCGGATATATTCATAACCGGCCGCCCGCGGTGGAAGGAAGCTTGAGCGATTGGCGAAACGCCCTGTGCCGGAGTCAGTCGCCGTGACCGTGAGCCTCGGATAGGTGCGGAAAAAGAGCTGCTCGATAAAGGATCCTCTGCTCGAGGCAAAAAACTTTTCCTGCCGGACGAAGAAGAAAAAGCTGTGGCAGAAGGGAGCGCCTGCCGCTCTGGCCGCTGCATTGATTCCCAGCAGCTGCTCGGCCTTTTGATCCAGGGGGATGGAGAATGGGTCCTGCTCGATGGGCACGCGCCACCGGTCGATCTTTGGCTCGATCCGTTCGATCTCGACCGGTTGCGTTGCGAGAACGCGGTTTGCCTTTGCCATCTCCGCTGCGCTCCGCGCGCAGGCACGCGCGTGCGCCGGGTCGAGCACGCTTGCGGAGCTGAATCCCCATACGCCGTTTACAAGGACTCGCACCCCGAGGCCGCTACCCGTGGATACCTCGACGCTCTCGATCCGGTCCTCGCGAGCCGAGAGCGCTTCGGATTCGGAAAAAATAATGCGGATGTCCGCGTATCCTGCCCCCGCGCTTCGAGCGGCATCCAAGGCGGCCTCTGCCAGCAGGGCGGCTGCTTCCCGCCGGGAAGAAGGCTGCTCCGAACCGGCCGCCGCCAGCGGCACGCCTCCGCCGACGAGGCCGGCTGCCAGGCCTTGAAGAAATTTTCTGCGGGAGATGCTCATCTCATACCACCTGCTTCCTGACCTACTCACCCTTACCAAGGATGCCTGGGCGGCGGCAAGGAAGCTCGGGCGGCAGGACGCCGCTTTCAGGAGCGATGGCCGTGCGGCGGCATCGTCCGAGCCCGGAAAAAGACTGTCATTGGCGTCCGTCGTGATTAAAAGAGAAACGGATGGGAGAAAAGAAATGAAAGCCGATGCGGAAGCATGGCTTGCGGCACATCAGGCTGATCTCTGCGCGTTTCTCGTGGAGCTTGTGCGGATTCCGACCGTCAACCCCCCAGGGGAAAACTACACCACCTTGGTAGAGAGATTGGAGGTCAAACTGCGGCGGGTCGGCCTGTCTACCGAGATCTTGACCGTACCGCCGGAGGTGGCCGCCAAGGAGCTCTCGCCTGGATGGGCGGATTTTCCCCGGCATAACGTGGTCGGCCGATGGGACGTTGGCGCGGAGAAGACCGTCCAGCTCAACTCGCATTACGACGTGGTGCCGGCGGCGGGGACGTGGAAGCACTCCCCCTTTTGCGGAGAGCGCGACGGCGACTGGATTTTCGGTCGGGGAACGGCCGACATGAAAGGATCGCTCGTCGCGAGCCTCTTCGCGGTAGAGGCATTGCGGCGAACGGGGATTACGCCCCGGGTGAACGTGGAGCTGGCTTTTGTAGCCGATGAGGAGATCGGCGGAGAGCTCGGCACCGGGTATCTCGTAAGCGATCGGAAGAGGAGCCCCGATTTTGCCATCGTCTGCGAAGGCGGTGCCGGCGGCAAAATCGGCATCGGCCACAACGGCATCGTCCAGTTGGAAGTGACGGTTCTCGGCAGAGGAGGCCATTCCGCCTATCCGAGAGGAACCGTAAATGCCTTCGAGCAGATGATTGCCCTTGTCTCCCGCATCGAGCCGGAGATCAAGAGGATGCTGGCTGATCCGCGCAGGCGTTTTGTGACTCCCTCCGGCGAAGAGTTGGAGCCCGTGGTCAACTTAGGAGGGGTCTTCGGACCCGGAAAGGCGGCCAAGGTGAACATCATTCCGGCTGAAGCCTGCTTCACGGTCGATCGGAGACTCACTCCATCCGAGCAGGTTTCCGTGGTCGAGCGGGAGCTGAAAGAGACGATTCAATCGGCTGCCGCAAAATGCCGGACGAGGATTCGGATGCGGAAGATTCAGGCCACGGCCCCATGTGCTCTCTCTCCTCGTTCTTTCTTGCCCGCTGCTTTCCGCAGAGCGGTGGAAGGGGTTCGAGGTGGCCGTGCGCGCTTCACCGTGAATCGAGGCGCGACCGACATGCATTACTATGCACGCAAAAGGGGGATCGATACAATCGGCTATGGGGTGGAAGGAAAAAACATCCACGCGATCGAAGAGAGAATCCCGGTCAAGGATCTAGTGACCACCGCCCAAGTTTATGCTCGATTTCTTCGGGATTTTGCGCCGGGGACGCGAGAAGGAGAATAGGCGCACGGGGTAATGGGCCTTCACGGGCGAGGGAGGCGGAATGGAAGGTTGCCGATCGAGGGGGGCGAGACCATGTTCTTGCGTGAGACGGCAGATTTTCCTCGTCCTTTTGTTTCTAGCAGCCACCCTTTCCCGGGCTTTCCCGCAGCAGTATCCATTCGAAGCGGGCGTCGGCATCGTCTATGCGCCGGAGCACGCCTTCATCCTCAAAGCGCCCGATGGCTGGATCCTCGACCGGGAGTCCCGCAGCAATTCCCGGCCTGAGCCCATATTCTACCCGATTGGATTCACGGCAAAAGACACGCCCGTGATTATCTGGGCCGGTTCGAAGCGCGCCGAGTCGGGCGGACGCAGCCGAATCGAAAAGTTTTTGGAGGAGAGGGAGCGCGCGCTCTCTTCCCCTCGTGGAGATGGGGTCAAGGCTGTTCCTCTGGAGCAGTGGCGCGTCGGCAAGGGTCTTCTCGCGGCGACCTATGACTTTGTTTCGGAGCCGGGAGAGCATCTGCTCCTTCAGCGAGTGAGTTGCATCCTGACCGGGACGTCGGTCGACTATGTTGCGGTTCAGGCGAAGGACGAGAGCTTTTATGCGAGGTCGCTGGCCGCCTTTGCGTCGATCGTGAAGTCCTACATTCCTTTCTGGGGCGGAACGGTCTTTATTCCACGATAAGAAGCGCCGGGTGAGGATGGCGCCGCATGCCAGGCACGCGCATCCGTTTGGACATGGATCGATAGCGAGGAGCTTGTGCAAACTACGCTGGGCATCGAGGGGGGAGGCACGAAGACAACCTGGGTTGTCCTCGACCCCGAGGGAAAGGAGCTTCGAGGGGGGATAGCCGGCCCGGGAAATGTCAGCGTGCTGAAGGATGAGGAGATCCAGAAGCTGCTTGCGGAGATCCGCTCGGCAGCCGGAGAGGAGATCGACTCCATCGGCGCCGCCTTCGCCGGTTGCCATCTGCAGGTGCAGCGGCAGCGAGTATCCCAACTGCTTCGGGCCCTGTGGCCATCGGCGACCCGCATCGAAGTCGCCGAAGATACGCATTCAGCCTATGCGGGGGCGTTCGGTTCGGGCGAAGGAATCATCGTCATCGCGGGAACGGGCTCGAATGTCTTAGGATATCGAAAAGAACGCTGGGCAAGGGCCGGAGGCTGGGGGCACATCCTGGGGGATCCGGGCAGTGCCTATGACTTGGCCCATGTCGGTCTTCGACGCGTCTACGACGCCTTTGACGCCACGGAAGAAGTTGTGCCGTTGGGGCACTCCTTTCTGCAAAAAACCGGCCAGGGCGATCTTGAGGAGCTCTTTGTCTACATTCATGCCGCCGCTTCGAAAGACCGGATTGCAGCACTCGCCCCCTGCGTTCTGGAGAACGCCGCGGCGGGCGATGCCCTTGCCATCGACGTCGTGCGCTCCCGTTCCTGCCTTCTGGCCAACCAAGTGAGATATGTCTCGGAGAGACTCGGCTTTGACCGTCCGGCAATTGCCTTGGTCGGCGGGCTCTTCGAGCACAGCGAAGCCTACGTAGCTCTCTTTGGCGGCGAGTTGCGATCCCGTCTTGCGGTGAGCGAGATCTTCGTCTCTCGCGTTCCGGGAGCGGTGGGCGCCGCCCGGTTGGCCGGCGCGCCGGCCGAGATGGCTCCGAAGATCGTGGTGCAGCGAAGCCCGGTCTATTCGCATGAGGTCTCGGCTTCCCTGGATAGTGCTCTTACCGAAGAGAGAAACCCTCGATCTCGCTTTCTTGAACGGAAATCGGTCGCGGAGCTTGTCGATCTCTTTCTCTCGGAAGAACGGTTCGTCGAGGAGGCTCTTCGAGGCCAGAAAGAGTCGATCACGGCTGCGGTCGCCGCCGTGGCGACAATCTTCCAGAGAGGGGGGCGGCTCTTTTACGTCGGCGCCGGCACAAGCGGGCGATTGGGGGCGCTCGATGCCAGCGAAATGCCGCCCACCTTCGGCGTCCCTGCCGATCTCGTTCAAGGCATTGTTGCCGGAGGATCCGAGGCGATCTTTCAGAGTCGTGAAGGGGCCGAGGACGATCGCGGGGCGGGTGCGCGCAGCTTGATCGATCACGGTGTTCGGGAGGGGGACGCGGTTTGCGGAATTTCCGCCAGTGGGCGAACCCCTTTTGTTCTGGGTGCGCTGGAGCAGGCGGCCGCGATCGGGGCGGTGACGATTCTTTTGAGCTGCAATCCCCGCCGACCCGCCGCTCCCTTTGTGCGCTTCTCGGTCGATCTGCCGACTGGTCCGGAAATCGTGGCGGGTTCCACCCGGCTCAAGGCCGGCACAGCGACCAAGCTGGTGCTCAACATGCTTTCGACCATTGCGATGATCCGGACCGGACGGGTACGGGACAACCTGATGATCCACGTGCAGCCGAATAGCCAGAAGCTCCGCTATCGCGCTCTTCGTCTTGTTATGGAGTTGGTTCCCTGCGGCGAGGACGAGGCCCTTGAGCGCTTGGAGCGGGCGCATTGGCGAGTGGCAGCCGCGATCGACCTGCCAAAGTCCGGCTGACCGCCGCTGGCAGGGGCGGCAATCCCTGCCGAGGACAAAGAGAGAGGAGCTCGCAGTGGAGACAGGCGGGAAAGCGAGCCTTGCAGCGCTTTCGCCCATGGAAGATCAGCCGATTGCTGAACGAGATCCATTCCTTTCTGGGAAGTTGCTTCATCAGGTCGGTTTCAATCCGCTCCGGAAGCTTCTGATCGGTGAGGCCGAGCCGGTAGGAGACGCGCATTACGTGGGTGTCGACGACGACGCCCAACGGCAGACCGAACCCATTGCCGAGGACCACATTGGCGGTCTTGCGTCCGACACCGGGGAGCGTAAGCAACTCCTCCATCGTCTTCGGAACCTGTCCGCTCCATCGTTCTACCAGGATTTTTGCTGCCATGTGGATATGGCGCGCCTTGGTTCGAAAAAAGCCGAGCCGGCGCAGAGCGTGTTCCAGATCTTTCAGGGGGGCAGAGGCGTAGCTGGCGGCATTCGGGTATCGAGAGAACAATCCGGCCGTGACCCGATTCACCTGCTCGTCGGTGCAGCGGGCGGAAAGAATTGTGGCGATCAGCAGCTCCAGAGGGTTCCGGTAGTGAAGGGCGGGTAGGCTGTCCGGATAGGCGGCGGCCAGACGGCGACAAATGGCGCGCAGACGCACCTTGTCGGGCCGCCGCGCTTCCGCGGCCGGCAATTCGGAGCGTTCACGCGCCACGGACACAACCAGTCTCCCTGGCGATCAGATCGTAACCGGAGGCGCGCTCAATCACCACATCGGCGAATGTACCCGGAGTCAGCTTCCGGGAGACGAGCACCCTTCCGTCGACATCCGGGGCGTCGGCAGCCGAACGGGCCAGACCTGGGGCATCAACCAGCACCCGGAGGTTTTGCCCGACATAGTCGGAAGCTCGATTTTGCACGATCTCCTCTTGTTGAGCCATGAGGGCTTGCCATCTCCGCGCTTTCTCGTGAGCAGGAAGCTGCCCTTCGAGCCGGGCAGAACGAGTTCCCTCCTCCTGGGAATAGGCGAAGACGCCGAGCCGCTCGAAACGGGCTTCGCCCACAAACTGGAGCAGCCTCTCAAAGTCACTTTCGCTCTCGCCGGGAAAGCCGACCAGGAAGGTCGTTCGAATCGCAACCCCCGGGATGCCCTGGCGTAGAGAGGCGAGCAGCCCGCGCAATTGCGCCTCGGAGGTTCCTCGCCGCATCCGCCCAAGAACCGAATCGGTGATGTGCTGGAAAGGCACGTCGACGTAGCGCACTACCTTCCGAGTCGCGGCAAACGTTTCGATAAGGCGCTGATTCCAGTGCGCGGGATGGGTGTAGAGCACCCGGATCCAGAAGTCTCCTGGGACCTGATCGAGGGCGGAAAGAAGATCGGCTAGGCTTTCGCTTCCGGTGGAAGAATCCGGAGCCGCTTCGTTCCGAATGCGGTCTCTGCCGAAATAGGTCGAATCTTGGGAGATGAGGATAACTTCACGAACGCCCCGGGCGACGAGTTCTTCTACTTCGTGGAGAATCGATGCGGTCGACCGGCTCCGGAATCGACCGCGGATCTGCGGGATGATGCAGAAGGTGCACGGATGATTGCATCCTTCGGCGATCTTGACGTAGGCCAAGTGGCCCGGGGTGAGAGGGAATCGAGGCGATGAGAAGTCCGGAAGAAAGCGGGAGTCGGGTGAGATCGTATCGCGACGGAAGCTGCCGTCCCCGGGGACGAGCAGGCGAGCGAGATGCGTGGCGATCTTGTCGACCTCGTCAAGGCCAAGAAAGAGGTCCACCTCCGGAAGGAGAGAGGGCAGTTCTTCACGATAGCGTTGGGCGAGGCATCCGGTCACCACGATTTTCTGGCGCTCTTGCCGGCCCGAGTTCTCTCGCTCCTGTTGGGAAGACAGGACCGCGCGGATCGCCTCTTCTTTTGCCGGATCGATGAATCCGCAGGTGTTGATGATGAGGATTTCTGAGGATGCCGGCTCGAAAGAGACGATGGCTCCCGCCTCTGCCAGCCGGCCGAGCATGATCTCCGCGTCGATGAGGTTCTTCGCGCAGCCCAGAGGGACCATCCCAACGGTCCTTCCCTCGAGAGAGGAGCGGATCATGGGGTTGGGAGGGTGAGTTCCTGCGAGGGCGAGGCGTTGGAAGCCATCGAGATCGTCTGTCCGTTCAGGACGATATCGACTACCGAGCTGTTGGCCAACTTGATTTGGAACTTGGGACCAAGGAACTCCCTTCGTTCTCCGGCATGCAAAACGCCCGCGAACAGCTGCTGGCTGCGACCATCCTTGATCACGCTGACATGGACCCACGACTCCTTCCTGGCGAGGAGAACCAGATCGTAGGCCTTTGCCGGGGAAGGAAAATCGAAGGAAGAGGAGGCGGCGGGGCCTGAGGATTCCTCGGGCTTCCCTTCCTGCTCGTTTGGATTCGTTTCCTCGGGAGTTTCGTCGGACGAGGGCGGCTGAGTCGAGGGGGATGGCGTTTCCTCCTGGACCTCGCCTTGCCCCTCGACGGGATGGACGGGAATCGCCCGAGCAATCCGTACCGCAGGGGGAGGAACAGCCATTGGCTCCGAAGGCGACGCATTCACGGGAAGGGCTCGCCGGACCTCCACGACCTCGGGATTAGGCGGGGGAAGTGGCGTCCTTTTTCGAATTTCGGCCTCGACCGGCCTGCGTGCGGCCCGTCCCTCAGGAGAAAGTTCGAGGCCAGTGATTTCCTTGGGCTCGGAAGGCAGCGGTCGCCGATACGAGGCTACCTGGTAGACACGATAGGCGCCCACCGCACACATGAGGATGAAGAGCAGGGCGGCCAGCAGGAATGCGCCGAGTTGCGGAGTGATCCAAGCGCGTCTTGGAGGTTTCACCCGACCCGTTAGAAGAAGCGGTTTTTGAGTCGGGAACGGACCTCTGCGCATCGGCCAAAACGTCTGGTCCAGTTGATCGAGCAGTGCTTTTTCGTCTAGGTGGAGAACCCGAGAATAGGTGCGCAGGAAATTCCGAACGTAGGCCGGAGCCGCGAAGCTGCGATAGTCGTCCTGCTCCAGAGCCGCAATCTGCTCAGGCAATATCTTGGTGGCTTTAGAAGCCGTATGGATGCTCCATCCTTGGGCCTCGCGCGCATCCCGAAGCTGATGGCCGATGCTCTTTCCCGGAGGAAGCCTCTTAATGTCGTTGATCGCCATGACGGGGCATGCCTTTATGGTGTCGGGATCGGGCCGTCAAGATCCGCGAGAATTTCCCGCGGCTTGGCGCCATTTTCGGGCCCGACCAATCCTCGATCTTGGAGTAGATCCATCACCCAAGCCGCTCGATTATATCCGAGCCGCAAACGTCGCTGCAGAAGCGAGGTACTGGCGCGCCTTTCTTGCCAAATGATTTCCAGGCACTTCTGCACCAACTCGCGATCCGAGTCCGACAGATCGCTGGTTGCGGATTCGCCGGATAGCTGGTCGTGGAGTTCGTTCTCCATCGCTGGCCCTCCCTGGGCACGAACGTAGTCCACGACCTCCGCAACTTCCTCTTCCGAAACGTATGCCCCCTGCCCACGGACCACTTGACCTACGCCCGGTGGCAGGTAGAGAAAATCTCCTTTTCCTAGCAAATTCTCCGCGCCATTTTCGTCGAGGATTACCCTAGAGTCAAGCGAACTGCTGACCTGGAAAGCGATCCGGCTGGGGATATTCGCCTTGATGACCCCAGTGATTACCTCCCTTCGCGGGGTTTGGGTCGCAACGATCAGATGAATTCCAGCGGCGCGCGCTTTTGCCGAGAGGCGGGCGATCGCGACTTCCACATCCGCGGAGGAGGTCTGCATCAAATCGGCCAACTCATCGACGATCACGGCAATTGACGGCAACGGCTTGGGAGGGGCCGCCGGGGCGGCTTTCTCGTCTGCACCCTGGCCGGAAGGGGAAGATGGGCTTTGCGGAGAGGAAAGGTCCTTGCGAATCTGCGCGTTGTAGGCCGCAATGTTACGCACCCCAGCCGAGGCCAAGAGTTTGTATCGCTTGTCCATTTCGACGATCACCCATTTGAGGGCAGCAATCACTTTCTTGGGATCGACGACCACCGGGACGATCAAGTGCGGGATTCCATTGTAGATCTGCAGTTCGACCTGCTTGGGATCCACGAGGATGAGTCGAAGCTCCTCCGGACCGAAGCGGTAGATCAGGGAGAGCAAGAGAGAGTTCACGCAGACGGATTT
>JBFXFN010000009.1:0-10473 GCA_050179015.1 Methylacidiphilaceae bacterium
CCTCCGAGGAGATGCTCGATCTCTCCGCCGCCGTCTCGCTCTCGTTCTCCTTCCGCCGCGGACGAGCCTTTCCGCGGATCGAAGAAACGACCCACGACCAGGCGGAGAAGATTCTCGCCGGCTGGCGCGTCCGGCTTCCGATTCCCGGTCCCGCTTTGCCGATCCGACGCAGACCAGAAGAGCTATCCTTACCGATGATCGAGTCCGTCCGCGACGCCATCCGTGCGAAAAGAACCCTTCCGCTGAATGCGCTCCTGCAGCGCTTGCCCCGGCAGGTCGGCCGGGAACAGGCTATTTCCGCGGCAGCCATCCTTTCCGAAATCCAGGTGCGGGCAGGACCAGCACTCGAACCCCTCTTCTGTTGGCAGCCCGCCTAGCGGATCCTCCGCGGATGTTTTAAGCATTATTTATTATACACAAACGATTTAAGTATATTGGCATTGGGTCTAAGACAAACAATAGCGACTTGACTTGCTTTTCCGTTTCTTGTCCCATTGGCATAAGCTCAAGTAGTTCTGGGTCCCCTGTTTCCTTGCCCGCCAAATCAGGAAGCCGAAAGGGGATCTAGGCAAAACAAGAAGGCCTTCCCTTTCGGCACGAATCATTTCCAATCTTAAGTTGAGGACGTTTGGGCAACAGGGCAGTGCTCTGTCCTCAACAATTAGGAGAAATCGCATGTTTTTAGTCATGGGAATCACGGGAAAAGTGGGCGGCGCGACGGCGGAGCACCTGTTGGCGCAGGGCAAGGAAGTACGCGCGCTCGTCCGCAATCGCGAGAAGGCGACTCGCTGGGCGAACCAGGGCGTAGAACTGGTGGACGGCGATTGGAAGGATGCGGCAGCCATCGAGCGATCGCTCGATGGCGTCGAAGGCGCGTTCGTCATGTTGCCCCCTGTCTGGGCCCCCTCGCCTGATTACAGAGAAGCAAAGGGCGTGATTGCGAACTATGTCGAAGCGCTAACCAAGGCAGCGCCTCCGCGAGTGGTTGCCCTTTCGTCGATGGGTGCGAACAGGAGCAGCGGAGTCGGGTTGATCACGCCTTGTCGCTTCTGGAGCAAGGTCTTCGCGACCTGACATCCCCAATCGCATTTGTACGTGCAGGCGAATTCTTCGAAAACTTTCTCTACGGCTTGCAGGTCGCTCGAGGCGGAACGCTACCGGTCCTCTACAATCTCACAAACAGGAAATTACCTAAGGTCGCGACGAACGACATTGGCGCGGAAGTGGCAACTCTTTTGAGTGCGCCGGCTTGGTCAGGACAGCGCGTCGTCGAGCTTGGTTCGATGGTCAGCGCAGATGAAGTCGCGGAGGCATTGGGTGAAGTCCTGAATCTCGACGTGAAAGCCGTTGCAATCCCGCGTGTAGGGTGGGCGGAAGCGCTCGAACGATTCGGCATCCCGCAGGGCCAGACCGGGCCTGCCGAAGAAATGTTTGAAGCCGTGAATGCTGGATGGCTTGACTTCGGAGTCGAGGGTGCGGAGTCCGTAGCGGGCACGACGTCCGCACGCGACGTCTTCAGGAGCTATCTCCTACGGTCGCCTGCGCCATAGCCTCAAGCTTTCGATCAAGATCCTTCCTCGAAGAGAAAGTGATCCCGGCGGATCCGGTTTACGGTCTCATGGAATTCCTCTCGAGTGGGTCCTCCCAGCCCTTCCATCTTACGATAGATCGTTACGGCTCCTCTCCAGTCCTGGGCCTTTTCCTTGACCGAAGCAGCTTGAATCCCGGCTTCGATCCTCCAGCGAATTTCGGGAACATTGCGCTTTGCCATCCTCTCCTTCGCCACACCCATGCGGCCGTCTAAAACATCGAGGTAGACCGAAAGAGCATCCTCTACGCGCCCCTGTTTTTGGAAACAGACACCCAGCTTGAAACCCGCCTCATCCCGCTCGGCCGGATCGGTCGCCTTTTCTTTTAAGACCTCGGCAAATACCTTCGCGGCATCCGCATAGATCTTCGGAGAACCGGAACTCTCTGCGAGGAGGCAGTCTCCCTTTCGGAGCAAGGCTTCCGTCCGGATCGGTCCGGAAGCACCCTCCTCCAATACCGCATCGAAAAGGATAATCGCGTTACCGTATTCTCCCAGTTCCTGATCGATCTTCCCTTGCAAAAGTCTGGCCTCTGGTTTCCAGGAGGAGTTCTCGGGGATGCGATCGAGCAGGTGGAGTGCATCGACTAGGTCGTGACGTCCCACGGCGGCCTTCGCCGCCCAGTAGTAGGCCGAATCCGCCAATGGACTCTGGGGATAATCTTGGGCGATGCGCTCAAAATCGGCCTGAGCGTCAGCATAATCCTGGGCATTGTAACAAAATTGGGCTGCACCGAAGAGCGCCCTCGGGGCTACGGAGCCGGCCGCTTTGCCGGCGGCGAGATCGGTCAGCCGCTGTCTTGCTTGCACCTCGCTCAGCTTCCCGCTGCGGTATCCGGCAAATGCTCCTCGATAAATCGCTTCCGGCGCAAGCGAGTCATTGGGAAACTCCCGGGTCAAGCGCTCATAATCGACAAATGCCCGCGCATCCTCTCCCGCTTCCGCGTAGAGATCCGCGAGCTGGAGCAGGAACTCCGGTTGGTTGGAGCGAAGGGCGGGCTCTCGCAATCCTGCTTCCAATACCCCCTCTGCGTCTTTCAATCTCCCTAGCTCTCGGAGGAGCGTTGCCTCCAGCAACACAAGACGCGCTCTCAAGGGGCTTCGGGGGAACCGATCGACGAAGGCGGTCTTCCCCTTTTGAAACTCCTGGAGCCGCTTTTCCCGCGCCAAGGCGATCAAGCGATTAAAGAGGCTCTCCTCCGAAAAGACTCCGGCCGCCTCCGCTTGGCGGAAGTACTCCCCGGCGGACGAAGCGTCCCCACGAACGAGTGCAATCTCACCCAAGCGAAAGGCAGAATAAGGCGCCAAGGGCCCGCCTCCCTTCTCGACCAGGCGGAGGGATCTTGCCGCCGCATCCCATTCTCCGTCTCCCTGATAAAGTCGACCAAGCGCGTACCGGATCGCCGCGTCCGACTCAGGCCCCAGTCTCCGGTGACTTGTCTCCTCCAACAGGGCTTCCGCTCCCTCCCTATCGCCGCTTCCCGCTCGAGCCCGCGCCATCGAGAAGATTAGCCGCGCCTCCCCGTCACGCCCCCTCTTGCCTAACGGCATCTCGCCGAGCTTTTTTTCCGCCTCGGGAAGGCGCTGGAGCGCGGCCGCGCTCTCCAAATAACGCTCGCTCACGCGAAGCCAGAGATTCCGGTTTTCCTCCAGATCGAGGGCCTTTTCGAAGGCAGTCATCGCCTTGCCGCTTTCTCCGAGCTTTTCGCAAACCTCACCTAAGCCCAGGTAAGCCTGCGCAAGAAGTTCTCTCGGGCATCGCCCCATCCCTACGACCGCCTCGTAGAGAGAAACGGCTCTCGCGGGGTCGTCCACACGGCAGAGCTCCGCCAGCCAGAAACGCGCTTCGCAAAGAGCATCCTCCATGCGGGTTTGCTCTTGAACGAGTTGTCCGAAGAGGGCCTCCGCCTCCTCGCGCCTTCCCAGGGAGAGCGCCATCCGAGCCTGCAGGAGAATCGCATGCGTTCGCGTTTCGCCCTGGGGTCCATGGGCCAACGGTTCCAGGACCGATTCCGCCTCCTGCACTCTCCCCGCGCGCCACAAGCACCACCCAAGAGCCAGCTTTGCTCTCTCTGCGAGCGGACCTCCGAGAGGCTTGGCAAGGGAGGCGCGATAGTCTCGAATGGCTTCCGACCATTGCTCCAAAGCACAAAGGCATTCCGCTCGCCAAAAAAGGGATTCTGCCGCCGCGGCTTTCGGCAGCCGATTCGGCGCAAGGGAAGCGAGCAGACCTGCCGCCGCCCGGTAACGGCCGAGAAAATAGAGCGCCTTCGCTTCGAGAAGACTCGCGCTCGAGGCAAGCGGGCTATCGGGAAAATGCTTCCGAAAGGCCTCGACCTCCTGCACGCATCGTTCGAAAAGCCCGTCTTCGAATGCGGTGAGAGCCGGTGCCATCGCCTCCTCCTGGGCGAGGGCGCCCCGGGGTCCCCCCACCCAGAAAACGAGACCCAGGGAGATACAGAGACAGAATCGCCCGAAACCGCTCCCCATAGACAATGGCTCTTTCTTCACATCCTTACGATCTTCTGCTCGGCTTCCGGGGCGACGACCACGCCTCTCTGCTCTCGAAGAAATCGGCCGGTCCAGCTTGCGGGCTCCTTCGCCACCTGCGCGGGAGTCCCTTGAGCGACGACCTGTCCTCCGCCATCGCCCCCCTCGGGACCAAGATCGATCAGATAGTCGACGCGCTGCAGAACGCGCAGGTTATGTTCGATCAAAATGATCGTGTTGCCCGCGTTTCTCAACAGGATTAGAACTTCCATCAGCTTTTCGATATCGGCGAGATGGAGACCCGTGGTGGGCTCATCGAGAACATAGAGGGTTTTGCCCGATGCCTGCCGGCCAAGCTCCGCCGCTAGCTTCACCCGCTGCGCCTCTCCGCCCGACAGGCTCGTTGAGGATTGGCCAAGGCGAAGATACCCCACACCGACCCGCGCCAAGGTGTCGAGCCTCTCCCAAATCGCGGGAACCGAGCGAAAAAACTCTCGGCCCTCGTCCACGGTCATTGCGAGCACGTCGGCAATGCTCTTTCCCCGGTAGGTGACCTCCAAGGTCTCCCGATTAAAACGCTTTCCGCCACAGGACTGGCAGGGTACGTAGACCGCGGGCAGGAAGCTCATCTCGACCTCGATGACCCCCTGACCCTGGCATCGTTCGCACCGCCCTCCGGGGACATTGAAGCTGAACCGATTTGGCCCGTATCCACGCACACGTGCGGCAGGAAGTCGGGCAAAAAGCATCCGAAGCTCCTGAAAGGCTCCGGAAAAGGTCAAGGGATTCGACCGGGGCGAGCGTCCGATCGGCTCTTGATCGACGATCACCAGCCGGTCGAATTCTTCGGCGCCCTCGATTCGATCGTGAGCTCCGGGCTCTCCTCGCGCTCCATGCCATCGTTTCTGCAACGCACGGCAAAGGACGTCGTTGACAAGCGTGCTCTTCCCGGAGCCGCTCACGCCCGAGACAGCGATCAGGCATCCGAGCGGGAAATTCACCGTGATGTTCCGAAGATTATTTGCCCTTGCGCCGACCACGCGCAGCCATCCCGCATCGGGCGATCTTCCATCCCACCCTGGCTTGACCGCAGGTTCGCGCAAGAAGGCTCCCGTGATGGAATGGGGTCGGCTCAAGACTTCTTGGGGAGGGCCCGCGCCCAGAACCCGTCCCCCAAGCGGGCCGGCGCCGGGCCCCATCTCGATCAGATAATCCGCGCCGAGGATCGTTTCTTCGTCGTGCTCCACCACGACCACCGTGTTTCCCAAATCGCGCAGGTCGGCCAAGAGACCCAACAGCCGTCGATGGTCGCGCGGGTGAAGGCCGACACTCGGTTCGTCCAGCACGTAAAGAACCCCGCTGAGGCGAGCGCCCATTTGGGTCGCAAGCCGAATTCGCTGGGCTTCGCCCCCCGATAGGGTCCGGGTTTCCCGATCGAGCGTGAGATAGCCCAATCCGGCTCTCTTCAAAAATTCGAGGCGCTGGCCGAGCTCGCGAAAAATGTCGGCGGCCACCGGCTCCTTCTCGCGTGGAATGGGGATCGCCTTCAGCCAACACTCTGCCTCATCCACCGAAAAGGCCGCAACCTCCCGGATGTTCCGCGGAGTCCAGCCGTTCGCCCGAATCGTTACCGCCAGGACTTCCGGACGAAGGCGAGCACCCTGGCAGGCCCGGCAAACACTGGGGGCCAGGAATGGACGGAGCCTGGTCCGAAGAGCCGAGGAGCGCGCCTCCCGGTAAAGTCGCGTCAGACCGGGAAGGACGCCCTCAAAGGCGATCTTTGGATTCCTACGCTTCGTCGTTGGACTGCCTTGGATAGCGGATCCTTGTAGCACTACCTCCCGGAAGGCTTCCGAGCACTCCTGCCACGGCCGGCTCATCTCCTCGCCAAACTCTTCCGCGAGCCGTTCGAGTTCCTTCTGATAAACCGATTGGAGGGCCTTGCCTAACCTTCGCCAAGGGATGATGGGCATCTGCCCGAGCGGAAGCGACGGATCCGGCACGACCGCATTCGCATCGAAAGCGAGCTCGGTTCCCAACCCGTGACACGCCGGACAGGCTCCGAGGGGATTGTTGAACGAAAAATGGCGCGGGGAATATTCCGGGAATTGGAAACCGGTCTCTGGATCGAAGTGGCGGTCGCTGAAGAGGCGCACGCCGCCCTCTCCCTCCGTAGGTTGGTAGAGCAGGATGGCCACGCCCTCCCCGGTCTGGATGGTCAACTCGAGGGAATCATGCAATCGGCTTCCTACTCCCGGTTCGCAGCGGAGACGATCGACAAGGACATCCATGGTGTACGACCCTTTTGCGGGAAGGCTCTCCGTCTCTTCCAACTCGATGAGCTCCCCGTTCACGCGGGCCCGGACAAAACCCCGCCGCCGCATCCGATCGACCGCCTGCAGGAGATCCTTCCGGCGCGCCTCACGAATCACCGGCGCCAGCAATTGAATCGCTGTCCCGGGCGGCAGGGCCAGGATCTCCTCGGCCATCTCCGGCACGGTGTACCGCCTGAGCGGCTTGCCGGTCTCGGGATGATGAGGAGTGCCGAAATGCGCGAACAGAAGCCGCAAGAACTCGTAGATATCGGTCGCCGTGGCAATGGTCGACCGCGGACTGCCCCCCGACGTCCGTTGCTCGATTGCAATGGCTGGAGAAAGCCCATCGATCCGGTCTACCTCCGGCTTCTCCCAGGCACCTAGGACCTGCCGGGCATAGGTCGATAAGCTCTCCACATACCGGCGCTGCCCTTCGGCATAGAGCGTGTCGAAGGCAAGCGACGATTTCCCGGAACCGCTCACCCCCGTGATGACGACCAACTGATTGCGAGGAAGGTCGACATCGACGTTCTGCAGGTTATGCTCTCGCGCTCCGCGAATTTGGATCCACTCTCCTGCCATTGCGATCGGGCAGCCGCTTCGCGCCGCCGGGATATCGGTCAAGTTACCAGCCCCTCCGGTCGGGTCAACTCTCCAGGGAGGTCGAGACGCAAGCCTGTGCTCCGGTAGGAGAAGTGGCGGCGGGGGAAATCAGCAAGAATGCGCTCGGAAAAATGAAGAAAAAATCATGAGCGCCCCTCATCTTCGGCCTTTACGATAGGGACGCATGGACCATCACGGGCGCTCAGCCGGCGGCTGGTGCTCTGTTACCCGTACCGACCGATGAACCGAATCGTTGAGCCTGAATGGATCGATCGGCTGGACCCCGAAAGCCCCGAGGCGCGGCGAACCAGGCGGGAACTACGACGCATGAACGCCCTGATGCGAAACTTTGACTGGTTCCGGAGGCGGCTCGCGGACCGGCCCTCTCTCTCCGGAAGGGGCTTGGAGATCGGAGCGGGAGATGGGGGTCTGGGTGCTTACCTCTTTGCCGATCCAACGACCCGACGGCGCTTCGAGTTCGTCGGAATCGACCGCGTTGGCAGGCCGCCCGCTTGGCCGCGGGATTGGCGCTGGGAACAAAAGGATGTCTTCCAGCTAGACAATTGGCACGAATTTCCTCTGCTCCTCGCCAACATGGTTCTCCACCATTTCTCTGAGGAGGAGCTCGCGCGACTCGGTTTCCGAATCCGTGAATCCTGTCGGGTTCTGCTCGCGCTCGAAACCGCGCGAAGAGGCGTTCATCTTGCTCAGGTGCGTGTCCTGCGGACCCTTGGGATCTTGGGACCTGTCGGCTACCATGATGCCTCGACCAGCATCCAGGCGGGCTTCATCGCGGAGGAGCTTCCCCGGCTCCTTGGTCTCCCCCCTTCGGAGTGGCGCTGGCAGATCCACTTGACCTTCTTTGGCGCATACCAGCTCGTGGCCGAGAGACGGTAGTTGGAAATCACCACTCAGAAGATGATGGTCTCTCCCGGATTGGGAGCCCGGAACGCTTCCTTCGATACACCAAAAAGCTCTTTTGCCTCGGCGAGCAGGAGAGGTGGTTCGTCCCATGGTTCGTCTGAGAGGCGGAAGGTCCCCCAGTGCATGGCCAGCGACGCGCGAGCGCCCAGGTCGAGGTGCAGACGGACCGCCTCCATGGGATTGAGGTGGAGCGGCTGCTGGAGCCAGGATGGCCGATAGGCACCGATAGGCAGCAGGGCTAGGTCGATGGGTGCCAAGCGCCGGCCCAAGTCCGCGTGGAAGCGGGCATATCCCGTATCGCCCGCAAAGAAGATCCGGCGGCCTCGAGAAAAAAAGAGCCAGCTACACCAGAGGGACCGATCTCGGTCGAGAAGAGTCCGTGCCGAGGCGTGCTGTGCAGGGAGGCAGAGAAGCCTCCAGAAGTCGCCCTCGATGAAATCTCCCCAACCGCACTCGACTACCCTAGGGAACCCCCACCCCTTGATGAGGGAACCGAGGCCGAGGGGACAACAGACGAGCGTCGTCCGAGGAAGCTGTTGAAGGCTGGCATGGTCGCAGTGATCGAAGTGGGAGTGGCTGAGAATCACGAGATCCGGAACCGGGCTTTCCTCGAGCCGAAAAGGGGAAGGAAGCCTTCGACGGAATCCCGGAGCCGGCCAGGGCGCGCAATGGTCGCCGAAGAGAGGATCGGTCAAGAGAGTCAACCCGCCCGTCTGGAGGAGAAAGCTCGAATGACCCAGCCAAGTGGCCACGATACGCTCGGACGGCGGGTCACGGAGAGCAGCCCAGTCGATGCAAACCGGGGCCTGGAAGCCAGAAGCTTCGATCCTTTCCGGTCCTTTGCCGGACGGGCGCAACGAAGAAAGCTTCCACCGGAGGACATCTCTCCATTGAGGGACCCAGGGGCCGTCGATGTTGTGGAAACGTCCGTTTTTCCGACAGGCCTTCCATGGGAAGTCTGACAGGCGTTCCGGTCTATACCGATACTGCGTCATTCCGAGAAACCCCTTCGCCGTAAAGCAAGGCAAGCAGCCACGAAAGAGACACGGCGGCCATGCAGGTTCCCGCCCCCACCCGAAGCCAATAGAGCCGATGCACCTCTGCGGAATGATTCCACAACCATCCGGGCGTCTGCGCCTCGTTCCATCCTACGACCCCGAGGGCCAGAAGGTGGACAAGAAGCCCGGCGTGCCACAAGAAGAAGCGGACCGGTTCCCCCAAGCGACCCGGGTCCCCGGGAATGCCCGCCCCTAACTGCAGGAGCAGGAGCATGTTCAAGCTGGTCAGCACGCCGGCCATCGCGATGTGCGCATGGGCGACCAGCAGGTGAGAGAACTTGGCCGCATCGAGAAAGCCCGGCAAGAAAAAGACAAATCCGGTAAGCACCAGAGCCGTCCACCATCCTGCGAAAGAAATGCCCCAGAGTCGGCAGCGGGCGTCCCATCCACAGTAGTGAAGATAGAGCGGCAGGAGTGGAATCCAAACGAGAAGGCTCGCCAATCCGACAATCTGCTTCCCATCCTCGTTGGATTGGTCGCCATGACCCAGAAAGAGGTAGAGCAGGCTCTCCGTCACGAACCATCCCCAGAACAGTCCTCCCACGCGCCGGTTGCGGCACGGGATCTCCAAAAAGCGCGGGAGAAGCCCCAGGATCAGCAAGACGGCCAAGGTAGAGCCAAGCAGATTGGTGCCCGTCGGCCCGCCGCTCATCGGATTGATTGGGGGGTAGAGTTGAGGCCTCGTTGCGATCCAGATCGCCGGAGGCACGGCGCCAAGCGCCGCCAGAACGAGCCCGTCGAGAACCGAGGGCGCCCGAACGACGGCTTCGCTCTCCTCACCGGCATCCCTCTTCTGCCTGCGGCGGAAGAGAACGAGGGCCAACATCCCCCAGAGACCCGCAAGAATGGCCACGAAGCAGATCCGCGCGAATCCGGCCCAATCCAGGAAGAGCTTGCCGCTGCTCTCTCCCCTGAGCCACCAGACTCCGCCCAGCGCCAGAACCCAGGACCAGAGCCCGAATGCCGAACGAGCCAGGCCCAGGGAGGAAGGCCTGCGGGGCAACCACCGGTTCAATAGAACGCCGACCGCCGGGAGAGAACACCAGCCGTAGAGTTGCCAGTTGAGATGGAGCGCCATCCACCTCCCATACCCAACAGGGCCGGACAGAGCTCCGATCTCCGGCCAGGCCAGGAGAAGCGCGAGCCACAGCCCCACCAGATTAGCCGCACTCAGCCACAGGAGACTGAAGCCGACGGTAAGGCGGCGCAGCCCCGCCTGAAAAGCGGTCGAGGCCGACTGCTGGCCCAAGAGGGAGTTCAGGCCCATTTCTCACAACCTTTCTACTGTGGTAGGAAGAAAAGGCATGGCCGCTTCCTTCGGCTTGGTTTTCCATCTTCGCGATCTCTTCTTGTATAGCTGCGCTGGAAAACCGGCGACGGCCCGGCATCCATGCCCTTCCGCGGTGCGCGCGTTCACGAAATCTCCAAGAGATTACCGTTCATGGCTTTGACCGGGGCGGGCCGCCTAAACCGGCGGCCCGCATTTCTTCCCGAG